>JAGQPT010000092.1 GCA_020426575.1 Planctomycetales bacterium | reverse complement strand
TCGGGGCGCTGTGTTTCAGGGCTGAATTGTTTCGGTGCTCAATGGGTCGCGGCGAGCTGTGTGCGGTCGTTGTCGCTTACTCCCCGGGTTTTTGTCTCCGCGCCCTCGGCGCCTCGGCGGTGAATTCCTTCGGCGAGTTAGCTCAAACTTTCGATCAGGCTCACCAGCGGCACGAACAGGGCGATGACGATGAAGCCGACCGCCACGCCGAGCACGATGATCAGCAGCGGTTCCAACAGGCTCGTGAGGCTTTCCACGAGCACGTCGACCTCTTCGTCGTACACGTCGGCCACCTTGTAGAGCATCTTGTCGAGTTCACCGGTCTCCTCACCGACGTCGACCATATTCACGACCAGGTCGTCGACGACGCGCTTGCGCATTTTCAACATGGCCAGGAGCACACCGATCGGCCCGGCTACGAAACAAAACCAGAAGAAGAAGGTGATCCCGTTCGTCTTGGGCCGGGAGTGCTCCTTCATCGGTCGGGCGATCGTGTCGCCTTCACGGATGGCATCGTAGATCTTGCCGTACATGTTCTCGAACACCGCGTTGCCGCTGGTTTCGCGGGCGATGTTGAGCGCCTCAAGGATCGGCACACCGCTGGACACGAGCGTGCCCAACGTTCGCGTCGTACGGGCTACGACGGTCTTTTCCACGATCTGTCCGAAAATCGGCGCCTGGATCGTGAACAAGTCCCAGCCGTAGCGGCCGTAGTTGAATTTGCGGATCAACTTCACGCCCAGCCAGATGCCGATGGGGATGGCCGGGATCACGTAGAAGTAGTTGACCACAAAGTTCGAGATCGCGATCAGCACTTCGGTCATCACCGGCAGCTTGAGGCCGAAGTCGTCGAAGATCTTGATAAACTCGGGGACGATTTTCCACATGATGAAAGCGAGAATACCGACGGCGACGCAGATGACGACGACTGGGTAGACCATCGCGCCTTTGACCTTGCGTTTGAGTGACTCGGCCTTTTCCTGAAACTCGGCGAGACGGCGGAGAATCACTTCCAGGGCACCACCGGCCTCGCCCGCCTTGATCATGTTCACATAGAGTCGGTCGAACGCCTTGGGTGACTTGGCCATTGCTTCGGAGAGCGTCGAGCCGGCTTCGATGTCGTCGCAGACGTCCATCAGCGAGTTCTTCAGACGGCCTGGTTTCGATTGGCCCTCGAGAATCCGCAGGCTGCGGAGAATCGGCAGGCCGGCGTCCTGGAGAATCGACAACTGGCGGGTGAACGTCGTCAGCTGCTTGCTCTTGACGCCGCCGATGGCAAACGTCTTGCCATTCTTGCCACCCTTCTTGCCGGCCGCGTCGGTCTTGCGACTCTTTTTGACGGAGATCTTCGTGACGAAGTACCCCATCTGACGAATCGTAGCTTGCGCTTCTTCTTCGTTGACGGCGTCGATGACGTCTTTGATCTCTTGGCCGGTGGCGTCCATCGCCTCGAATTGGAAAGTCGGCATGAAAAGCTCCTCACAGCGTCTGCGCCCGCGACGCCCTCGCGGCGTGTGGCGACTTGTGCGTGCGGCAAATGTGCTGGTTGATTGCGGGTCTAAGACTCGGTCCGGCCGGGGTGCGACGGCCTGCGCCGGCCGCAATTCGGACGTCTCTTGTTCGTATCTGGTTTTCTTGCTGGTATCTGGTTTTATTGGGCGGTTGACCCGCCGTTGTTTCGTTGCTGGTTTACCTGCTACGCGACACGCCTCGTCGGCGTTCTCTCGGCTAACCTTCGATGACCGTCTCGCGGATCACTTCTTCGAGCGTGGTGACTCCGGCAAAGGCGGCTTCGAGGCCGGCGTCGCGGAGCGTCACCATGCCAAAACGTCGGGCCGCGTCGCGCAGTTCATCGGTCGACGCCCCCTGCATGATCAGATCGCGCAGGTCGTCGTTCATCATCATCAACTCGAACAGCCCGCTGCGCCCCTTGTAGCCCGTGTGGTTGCAAAGTTCGCAACCCGTGCCGCGATAAAACTTCTTTCCGGCGATGTCTTCCGGCTTCAACTGCAGATCGAACAACATTTCGCTGGTGGGTTGAACCTCGTCGCGGCACTGCGGACAGATGCGCCGCACGAGCCGCTGTGCCAGAATCGACTCGACGGTCGCGGTGATCAAAAACGTTGGCACGCCCATGTCGCGCAGCCGCGTGATCGTGCCCGGGGCATCGTTCGTATGCAGCGTGCTGAAGACCGTGTGGCCGGTCAGCGACGCCTGCACGGCGATTTCGGCGGTCTCCACGTCGCGGATCTCGCCCACGAGCACCTTGTCGGGGTCTTGCCGCAGGATGGCTCGCAGGCACTGCGCGAACGTGTTGCCGATCGACGAGTCGATCGGCACCTGGACGATGCCGTCGATGTCGTACTCGATCGGGTCCTCGGTCGTGATGAGTTTGTCTTCGATCTTGTTCAGCTCGTTGAGCGCCGAGTACAGCGTCGTCGTCTTGCCCGAACCGGTCGGGCCGGTCACGAGAATGATGCCGTTGGGTTTGTGGATCGCTTCGCGGAAGCCGGCCAATACGCTCCCTTCCATGCCGACGTTGTTCAAGTCGAGCGAAACGACCGAGCGGTCCAGCACCCGCATGACCACGCTTTCGCCGAACATCGTCGGCAGCACGCTGACGCGCAAGTCGACCGGGTGACCACCGACCGACAGTTCGATACGACCGTCCTGGGGCAGACGGCGTTCGGCGATGTCGAGGTTGGCCATGACTTTGATGCGCGTGGTGATGGCGAAGGCGAGGTGGCGCGGCGGCGGCACCATTTCGTAGAGCACACCGTCGGCCTTGATGCGGATTTTGAACTCGTCCTCGAACGGCTCGAAGTGCAAGTCGCTGGCGTGGTCCTTGATCGCCAACAGCAACACCATATTGAGCAGTTTGCGGACCGGCGCGCTGTCGGCGAGGGCTTCGACGCTGGTCAGGTCGATGGGACCCCCGGAGCTGAGCGCCTCGACGGCGCTGGCCAAATCGGCGTCGTCCTCCATTTCGCCGACCAGGTCTTCGACGCTCTCGCCGGCCTCGGCATAGTAGCGCTCCAGGGCGTTCTGCACGTCGGCGTCGGTCGCCACGACCGCGCGGACCTCGAAGCCGAGGAAGTTTCGCAGCTCGTCGAGCACCGAGAGCTTCTGCGGATCGCACATCGCCACGGTGAGCGTTCCGTCGCGAAAGCTGACGGGAATGATGCGGTAGAGGTTGGCCATCGTCTCGGTGACGTGGGAGAGCACCTCGGGAGGCACGACCACGTCGGCGAGGTTGATCACCTGCATTCCCATTTGCTCGGCGAGCGCCTGAGCGAGTTGCTCTTCGGTGACGAGCCCCATGTCGATCGCCACCTTGCCGATCAACTCACCGGGGCGTTGCTGCTGTTCTTCGAGCAACAGTTCCAACTGTTCGTCGGGGATGAACCCCAAGTCGACCAGGATTTGTCCGAGCCGCCGCATTGCCATTAATTCAACCGCCTGAAGCTGAAAACCGTGTGTGTCGTGTAATTGAGGTGGTGAGTGGCGAGGCCGCCGTCGTCGCTTTCACGGCGCCGGGTCAGCCCGCCTTTCGCTCGCCGGCGTCGTCGGCGTCGTCGTCGAACATGCCCTTCTCGGCCTTGGCGATCCGGGCCGAGAGTTCGTCCGGCTTGTTGCATTTCATCAGCCCGTCGTCTT
This sequence comes from Planctomycetales bacterium, assembly GCA_020426575.1. Taxonomy (GTDB): domain Bacteria; phylum Planctomycetota; class Planctomycetia; order Pirellulales; family JAEUIK01; genus JAGQPT01. The sequence continues at coordinate 15,335 of JAGQPT010000092.1, read as the reverse complement.
TTTCGATAATGCCGCGGCGCCACAACTGGTAGATGTGGTCATCGAGCAGTTGCATGCCGTATTTCGAGCCGGTTTGAATCGACGACGTGATTCGGAACGTCTTGTTTTCACGGATCAGGTTGGCGATGGCGGGGGTGACCACGAGCATTTCGTAGGCGGCCACGCGTCCGCCGCCGATTCGTGGGATCAACTGCTGCGACAGCACGCCGATGATCGCCGTGGACAGCTGCACGCGAATCTGCTCCTGCTGGGTCGTGGGGAAGACGTCGATGATACGGTTGACGGTACCTTCGGCACCGGTGGTGTGCAGGGTGCCGAAGACGACGTGGCCGGTTTCGGCTGCGGTGATGGCCGCCTCGATCGTGTCGAGGTCTCGCATTTCGCCGACGAGGATGACGTCCGGGTCCATACGCAAGGCACGACGAATCGCCTCGGGAAAGCTCGGCACGTCGACACCCACTTCGCGTTGATTGACCGTCGACTTCTTGTGGTTGTGATAGAACTCGATCGGGTCTTCGATCGTGATGATGTGGTGGTCGATGTTGTCGTTGATGAAATTGATCATGCTCGCCAGCGATGTACTCTTACCCGAACCGGTCGGGCCGGTGACGAGAAACAGACCGCGGGGACGCATGATCAAGTCTTTGCAGACGGCCGGCGTACCGAGCTGTTCGAAGCTGAGGAACTCGTTGGGGATCTTTCGCAGCACCATGCCGATGTTGCCGCGCTGCTTGAAGACGGCCACACGGAAGCGGGCCGCCTTGCCGAAGGCAAAGCCGAAGTCGGTACCTCCTACCTCCTGCAGTTCCTGCTGACAGCGTTCCGGCGTGATGCTCTTCATCAGCGCCACCGTGTCTTCGGGCTCGAGCACTTTGGTTTCGAGCGTCCGCATATGGCCGTGCAGCCGGATCACCGGGGGCTGACCGACGGTGATGTGCAGATCGCTGGCGTCCTTGTTGACGACCGTGTGCAACAGTTTGTCGATGAGAATCGTGGCCATATGTCTTGTGCATCCTGGTCAGGCATTCCGCCGTGGTGGGCGCGACCGTTCCACACGGAGGCGCTCGTTTGCGCGGCGATCAGGCAATGTCTCGGTGTATGAAATGAACACGGCGTGAGCGACCAACCCGTGACCGGGCGGTGGCGGCGTGTCGTGTTATAGGACGCGGGAGATGAGATCTGTTCCACATGCCAGCATCGATCGGTGACCGTCCTCGGCGGCCCGATGTGACAGCGGCCCCTGGCACGTACTGATTATTCGCAGATATGACATAACGCTCAAGAAAATTCAGCGCTTAGCCCCATTCTACCCAACAAACCGCTTCGACCCTAACGACCTCGATGTGGCCGAACACCTCTGAAAGGGGGCACAGCTTGGCTTTAGGTCGAGGCGCTCGACGACATCATGCCCAAGCGGGGGTAACAGTGGCGAGCGACGGGATGACCGCTCTGCAAGACCCCGCGACCCAAATGGGGGAAGTGCGCCCCAAAAGGTCAATCTTTGGATGTCCGTTTGGCGACGCGGTACACCTCGTCGATCGTGGTGATTCCCTTGAGCACCTTCGTGACGCCGTCGGCGTACAGAGTGCTCATCCCCTTTTCTATAGCGACTTTACGTATTTCCTGGGTCGACGCCCCCTTGAACGCCAGCTCGCGAATCGGGCCGGTCATCAACATCATCTCGAAGATCCCCAACCGCCCCCGGTAACCGCTCCTGCCGCAGTGCCCACAGCCGCGGCCGCGCATGAACGTGGCGCCCTCGGCCATCTCTGGAGTGATGCCGGCCTCCTTCAGTTCCGCTTCCCGTGGCGTGTACGGTTGTTTACACTTCTTGCAGTTCACCCGCACAAGACGCTGTGCCATCACGGCGATCACGCTGCTGGCGACCAGATAAGCGGGAACTCCCATGTCCACCATGCGTGTAATAGCACCGGGCGCATCGTTCGTGTGTAGCGTACTAAATACCAAGTGTCCAGTGAGCGAAGCCTGGATTCCCATCTCGGCTGTCTCCTGGTCACGCATCTCGCCAACGAGAATCACATTCGGAGCCTGGCGGAGCATCGAACGAATAATGCTGGCAAAGTCCAGCCCGATGCTGTGCCGCACCTGCACCTGGTTGATCCCGGGCAGGTAGTATTCGACGGGGTCCTCGGCCGTGATGATCTTGCGGTCGGGCCGGTTCAGTTCGTTGAGGCCAGCATACAGCGTGGTCGTCTTGCCGGACCCCGTCGGTCCGGTCACGAGGATGATTCCGTTCGGTCGGCGGATCAGCTGCTGGAACGCACGGAAGTCGCGGTCCGAGAGCCCCAGTTGTCGGACCCCGACCGAGATGCTGTCTTTGTCAAGAATCCGCATCACGACCGACTGACCGTGATTGGTCGGCAGCACGCTCACCCGCAGGTCAAGTTCCTTGTTGTTGGCGGTGACCTTGATCCGCCCGTCCTGGGGGCGGCGACGTTCGGCAATGTCCATTTTGGCCATGATTTTCAGACGCGAGAGGATCGCTCCCAGCAGACGCCGGGGGGGGCTGTCGCGCTCGACCAGCACGCCGTCGATGCGGTAGCGGACCCGCACCCGGTCTTCGAACGGCTCGATGTGGATGTCCGAGGCCCGCAGTTGCACGGCCTCACTGATGATCATCTGCACGAGCCGCACAATCGGGGCGCTCGATTCGTCGACGACGTCGTCCTCGTCGTCACTCGACTCCTCGGTTTCGGTGAAGTCGATCGCCGTGTCGGTGAACTCCTGCAACATCGAGTCGGCGCTTTCGCCCTCAGTCTGCCCGTAGTAGCGGTTGATCGCTTCGAGAATGCTGTCACGGGGAGCCAGCGCGTAGCGGACCTCGCGATTGAGGATGAAGCGAAGCTTTTCCTGGGTGTCGAGGTCGCTGGGATCGCTGACGATCACCTTCAAGGCCCCGTCTTCCTCGGACATGGGCAGGATGGCGTTTTCCCGGGCCACGGACTCGGGGACGAGTTCCACGATATTCGGCGGGATCACCACGTCGCCGATATTGATGAACTCCATGCCGTGTTCCTGGGCGATTGCCCGGGAAATCTCGTCGCCTGAGGCGTAGCCGAGCCGTTCGAGTGCCATCGCCACAGACATGTTTCCCGACTTTGCCATCGCCTCGGCCTCGGCGATCTGCTCGGGGCTGACGACCCCTTGTCGAGCGAGGATTTCGGCGAACGTCTCCTTGCGGACCATTCTCTAAGCTCCGTTGACAGTGCCACGACGTTGGCGGATGTGTTCGACGGGTCGGCGCGTCGGCCGACAGTTTTTTTCATAACTCACGGGCGCGACGGCGATTAGCGCGCACGACGGACGCACAAATGACGGCCGTTTAACCGTAAGTGGCGCATGGCAAAGGCGACACTCATCGCCGAGGGGCGACACACGATTTGCGATGAGATCGACACACGTTGCGCCCGCCGACGGCGCCAAAGGCCGACCGGGCCCGGCCAGCTTGCGCTAAATGTATGCCTTGTCTAGATTAACGGCCGCCCTACGGGGTGTCAATTATCTGCCCATTTCGGCGATCAGACAACGTGGCCCATCGGCCTAGCCGCTGGGCGTGCCGAGAGGCGGGGGCTGATGCTTCGCCATCCGTCGATGCTCCCACGGAAGTGCCGACCGCGACCCCAGGCCGCAAGTTGCACATTCATTGTCCCCCAATCGCAAAGGGCCCGGAACACGATGCCCCCGGTTATCGGAGGCAGCCGTGCCCAGGGCCCTGACGCCAATTCATCGAGTTTGCAGCACCCCCTAGTGAACGGGGGGCTGGCCACCGGCGCGGCGGAATGCTTCCAGCACCGGACCGCTCCAGGGCCCCGAGGGTTGGTAGGCCTCGGGCATTGCGGGCGGAACCGGAATCACGTTTGGCATCACGGGATACACCGACGGATAGGGCATCGGCTGGGGCATCGCCGTCGGCATTTGAGTCGATGCCGCCTCGGTAGCGGCGCGTTGCCGGGCCGTCATTCGCAGCTCATCGGCGATCTGCCGCAGCATGTCGGCAGCGTCGTACAAGCCGTCGACTTCGAGCGTGTCGGCCGTGGCGTCGATTCGACTGGCGGCCTGTCGACAGGAGGTCACCGGCACCGCCGTTTCACATGACTCCTCATGCCGATACGGATTCTGGACGGTGAGCACCGAGACCGGTGCGGCTGATGCGGCGCCGCAGGCGTCCTCGGCGGCAATGCGGCCGCAGGGGCTGTCCGTCAGTCCACAGACGTTCGGGGCAGCGGCGCCGTCGGATGTCCGGGCCTCGACGAGTTTCTGGAGTTCGGCGATTAACGCGTCGCGCGTTCGCGACGCGCTCGTGACTTTCGCCGGGCATGCGTCGGTCGGGGTGTCGTCGGCAAGGTATTCGTCGCCGGCACCATCACCAGCGTCGGGACACGATCGACTGAATGTGCAGGCGCCGGAGGATTGGCAATTGCCCGACCGCTCGCAGATGTCGTCGCAGACGCCCTCACTCGCGTCGTCGTCGAAGACAGTTCCGGCGACGACGCTCGAGCCCAGTCCGTCGATGATCGCGACGATTTCCGCTACTGGCCGTTCGAGGACGGGGCCGTCGGTCGTCGTGTCGCTGGCAACCGCACCGGCGGAACATGGCCCGTCGTTGTCACACGACGCGCCGCACACTTCCGCGTCGCACAGCTGATTTGCGCAAGAGTGCGCGGGGCAGCCCGCGTTCGGGCCGGTTGCCGTCGGACAGTGGGCCACCGAACCGATGCATTGGCTGAACGTAGCGTCGGCGCAGGTTTCGTCGCTACACGAATCGAGATGACACGCATCGACCTGGTTCGACGCGAGCTGGCACGCTGTGAATTCGTTACCTGCGGTGAAGAAAGGCACGCACGTGGCATAGGCCGTCGTCTCACTCGCACTCGCTGGAGCGCTCGTCAGGAACGCGTGGGCCGGGACCACCGTCGGCACGGCAAGCTGCACACACCACGGCGTCGGCGCGGAGGCTTGCAAGGCGAACGATTCAGCGGAGTCGGCCAGCGGCAACTGTAACGGCTGCAAGGAGGCGTTCGCATTCGACGTGCCCCAACCAAGTGGCGACACGGTCGGGCAAGCTGCGGCGTGAGTTCGGCAAACGGAGTGATCGCACGTGAGGTCGAGGCAGTTCGAACGGTCACACGTTGGCTCGGGAGCAGCCGCCGTCAACGTGGCGCAGCTAGAGGCAGACTGACAGAACGGACAGGCGCCGGCCGCGACCGTGGGCGATTTGTGCTGAAGCGCGCTCTCGAAATCGGGTGGGGCAACGCTCACGCCGGGAGCACCCACGCCGGGCACAGCGTTCACGCCCGGCATGATGTCGCCTGCACTCGAAGCGGCGATGACGGCCACCAGCTGGGCGAACGCCAACATGACGATCGACGCCGAGCCGGGCGCCGTGAGGGAAAACAGGGGTCGTCGCATCGTGGGTGCACCTCCGTGTGCCGAGGGGAGAACGTCTGCCATATGGGCGTGACGGCGATTTCGCGAATGAGGGTCGCGGATTATAGGGACCTGCCCAGTGACGCGGAAGATCGATCGCCCCGGTCGTTCAGCGGTCCACACGATGACCGTGCTGCGTGTCGCGTCGAGTTGCGCGACGACGCGCGAGTGCCATTGCCAGCATTGCCGTTGCCAGCACGCGCGTGATGACGACGTGGTCCGCGTTGACACCCCCCGAAGGCCCCGTCATAATCCCGCCGCGCTATCCCGGGGAAATCCGGCGCTGGTGCGACACATCGAACTCGTCTCGTCCCCATTGCCATCCACACACCTGTAGGGCCACCGGCCGGTCACGTCGCCGTGCAACGTGCCGGTTGGACCGTCCGCCGCCGTTTGGCCCCTCGGTTTGCACCTCGCGCGACATGCAAATCTGCCGCGCGGAATGTGCGTCTTACGTAACGTCTGGATATGCAAGGCTCTGTCCGTTGATCGCATCGCCTTTACGACTACCGGACCTCCGACGCCACGGGCAGCCCATTGCCGCGGTCGTGCTGCTCGCTGTAGTGGTCGTGATGGTGCCGTTTCGTGTGGCGAGTGTGGTCGCTGCCGATACATCGAGTCGCGCGCTGTCGGTCGCCTACAAAGGCCCACCACGGCTGCGGATCATCGGTCCGGACGAAACGAGCGGCGGAAATGACAAGAGATCCACTGACGGGCGGCCTCGTGGTTCCACGCAAACGGTGACTGTCCCCGCGCATTTTGATGCGCAGGTGCAACCCGCAGCGGCTGAGTCGCGCGGCACCGGCGATTACGAAGTCGACTTCTATTCGGACGAATCGATCACTGCCGAATCGATCACTGGCGAGTCGATCACTGGCGAGTCGATTCGCGTCGACTCGCAGACGGGTGACTACGTCGGCGGTGCCATGGACGATCGACCGTCGGCCGACGAATACGATTACGCTCCCGAGCACGAGGGCGCCGCCTATGGCGACGGGGTTGGCGCCGGCTTCGACGAGCCTTGTCCAGAGTGTGGCCAATATCATGGCCCGGGCGTGCATGGTGCAGGCAACGTGCCTGGCAATCGCTTTCGGCCGATCGAACACATGATTGCCAAGAGTTGGGACCACGACACGGTGGGTGAGAGCTGGCTCACGCGGCCGTATTACATTGGCGGATTCATTGGCGCGATGTTTGGCGACCAGTTGATCAGCAACGAGATCGACCTAACCGAAGGCTTCTTTGGCGGTGTGCGCGTCGGCTGGGATTTCAGCACCACTTGGAGCGCCGAAGCGCGGCTGGGAAGTTCCGCCATGCCCGTGAAGATCGTCGGCCGCGAGGCCCGCGACAACACGGACGTGCTCGTCGGCGACATCGACCTGTTGTGGATGCCCTGGGGGGACACGCCTTGGCGTCCCTACGTTCTCTTCGGCTTCGGCTTTTCCAACTTCCAGTTTCGCGGACTGGAGAACTACAACTACGACAAGACGGTCTTCGGCATTCCCTGGGGCATCGGGTTCCGGCATCGCTGGACGCCGCGGTGGGCCTGCCGGCTGGAATTGTTGGACAACGTCGCCTTCGGCGGATCGGAACAGATCGACACGATGCACAACATCACACTTAGCGGCGGCGTTGAATTTCGCTTCGGTGGAGCAAACCGCACGTACTGGCCCTGGGACCCCGGTCGGGACCACTGGTAAAGGCGCGTGCGACGCCGTCGACCGCGCCCGCTTGCTCACCACCTTCCCGAGACGCCGCTGCGCCGCTACAACACGAGTAGTGTGATAGTGGTTATGCGATCATTTGTTTCGGCGGCAGCCGGTTTTCGCCGCGCACAATAGATGTCTCGATTTACCCAAAACCCCATCGCCTGGATCATGCTCGCCGTGCTCATCTGGGGCACGATCCTGGCCATCGGCGCCTATCAGTACAACCACATGCTGATGCGATTCGTGATGGTGTTCGCCTCGACGGTCGGCTTCCTGCTCTTTTGGGCGGCGGCACTGTGGGTGCGACAACGACGGCTCGACGGCGAGCGCGAACGGACGGACCGCAGACTCTAACGACGCTTCTGGACATCGTGTCGAGCGGCGCGGCGCAACTTCACCACACCTCTTGTCTTCCACGAATTCGCCGGCCCCGGCACGATGCGGCGCTCGGAGGCTAAGAACTCCGCGGTGCTGCGAACCGTAGAAAAGATACTGGTCTCACGCGCATTTGCCGATGCGCGGTAAACTTGCGTCGGTGATCGACTTGCCACCACAAGGTGTCCTGGTCCCGGGCTCTGTGTCTGGGTTCGCAGTGCCCCGGTGCGCTGTGACCGGAATCGCTGGCAGGCGGTCGACCCGCAGCAGGCGCGGAACGTTACCACGAGGATGCACCATGTCCCACGCTCAATCGATGGCGCACGCCGCCGCCACGGCCGGCGCGATGTCGTTGAACCCCACCAGTGACCAGCCCACGATCGCAGACTACCTGATCCGCCGACTCCAGGACTACGGCATCGGCCACGTCTTCGGTATTCCCGGCGATTACGTGCTCTCGTTCTACAACGTGCTGGAAGCCAGTCCGTTGGAAATCGTCGGTTGCTGCCGGGAAGACAGCGCCGGCTTTGCCGCCGACGCCTATGCCCGCGTCCACGGCATGGGCGCGGTCTGCGTGACGTACTGCGTCGGTGGCTTCAGCCTCTGCAATTCGATCGCCGGTGCGTTCGCCGAAACTTCGCCCGTCGTGGTGATCACCGGCAGCCCCGGGCTGGCCGAGCGGGAGAAGAACCCGCCGCTGCACCATCGCGTCGGCGACTTCGACACCCAACGCCAGGTGTTCGCCAAGATCTGTGCGGCGACGACCGTGCTGGACGATCCTCCCACGGCGGCCCGCGAAATCGACCGCGTGTTGGCGACCGCCGCGCGGCAGAAGCGGCCGGTCTACATCGAAATCCCCCGCGACATGGTCGGTGCCAATCCCGGCCACCTGCCCGCGACGCCGATCGCGCCGCCGCAGAGCGACCCCGACACACTCAGCGAAGCGGCCGACGAAGCAAAACGGATGATCTCGGCGAGTGAGAAGCCCGTGATCGTCGCCGGCGTCGAGATTCACCGCTACGGTTTGCAGAGCGAACTGTTGGCGCTGGCCGAGCGCAGCGGCATTCCGATCACGACGATGATGCTCGGCAAAAGTGTGATCCGCGAGACGCATCCGCTGTATGCGGGCATGTATGAAGGACACGTCGGCAGCGAAGCGACGTCGCACTTCGTCGAAGACAGCGACTGCGTGATCCTGTTGGGGACGTTTCGCACGGACATCGATCGCTTCGTCTACGGCGGTCTGCTCGAAGCGGACAAATGTGTGCTGGCGACCAACGACGTCGTACAGATCCGCCACCATCACTACCACGACGTGCGACTGGACGACTTCATCCGCGAACTCACACGCCTGGGCCCGACGCCACCGCGGCGCAAACCACCCACCGACGTGCCGGCGCGGCAACCGGCGCCACCGCTGCAGATTCAGCCTGACGCGCCGATCAGCGTCTCGCGGATGATCACCCGGCTGAACGAACTGCTCGACGAGAAGTCGATCGTGATCGCCGACGTGGGCGACTCGATGTTTGCCGCCACCGACCTGGTGATCCGCGAGCAGACCGAGTTCCTCAGTTCGGCATTCTACACCTCGATGGGTTTCTCGGTCCCGGCGGCCATCGGCGCGCAAACGGCGCGGCCCGACCTGCGACCAGTCGTGATCGTCGGCGACGGGGCGTTCCAGATGACGGGCATGGAACTCTCGACCGCCGTGCGGCGCGGCTATAACCCGATCGTGCTGGTGCTGGACAACCGCGGCTACGGCACCGAGCGGCTGCTGCACCCGGGCGATCACGCCTACAACGACATCCAGCCCTGGAACTACTGCCAAGTGCCGGCGCTGGTGGGTGGCGGCGTGGGCCGACGTGTCGCGACCGAGGGTGAACTCGACGCCGCGCTTAGCGAGGCGTTCGCCGACACCAGCCAACTGCACCTCGTGCAGGTCGTCCTGCCGCACGACGAGGCCAGCGACGTGCTCCGCCGCCTGGCCGACAACCTCGCACCGCACGTGTGACGCGACGCTCGGCGGTTCCGCATCGGGCACGCCGGTAGTTTGCCCTACTTGATGTCTGTCGGCGAGCGTTTACTCCGCCGCGGGCAGCTTCACTTTTGCCAGGTAGATGGCCGTCTTGCCCTCGTGAGAGCTGTAATAGCTCGCCCAGAGCAGCCCGTCGTGCCAGACCAGGCCGGGATAGCTGGTGTCGCCGCCCGAGGGAAGGGCGATGATTTCTTCCAGCGTAGCGGCCTGCGGATCGATCCAGACGAGCGACGTGCGGACCTTGCCGTCGTAGAGCCGCACTGCTGCGACGTGTCGGCCGTCGGGCGGGCGCACCATCTGCGGTCCGCCGATCCGCACGCCGAGGTCGCGCCATGTCCAGTCGGTGTACGGCGCCGTGGCCGAGCCCAACATGCCCGTGTTGGCGTCCGCGTCGCGGCGCAGCAAGCAGAGTGCCGTGCCGTCGGGCTCGAACACGATCGAAGTCTCATTCGGGTAACCGTCGACGCCGAGGTCGGCGACGAGGGTTTCGAACTGTTCGCCGTCGTCGGTTTTGTAGAGCCGGATGCCACGCGCTGCGCCGCGGCGCGTGGCGTAGCCGATGCCATAGCCACTGCCGTCGTGCCAGGTCACTCGCCAGAGCCAGAAGTTGGGATCGGCCACGTCGTGCGGTCCGTCCCAGTGGACGCCGTCGGCCGAGTGCCAGACGACCGACTGGTGAGACGCCGCGCTGTCATCTTCCAGGGCCACGGCCGTGACGATCATCAGCCGACCGTCGGGCATCAGCGAGATTTTGGGATCGCGAACGTCGCCTGCCGGGGAGGTGAGCCGGGCGGCCGACTCCCAGGTCTCGCCGTCGTCGGAGACCAGCACGCGGGCGGCACCGTCGGGCGACACGTGTGCCTTGCCCTCGCGGAACGTGCAGTACCAGCGGTCCTGAAAGCGGACCAGGTCGGTGAAGGCGTTGTGCGGTGCCTCGTCCCAGATCTTCCGCACTTCGACAATCTCGGCGGCATTGGCCGCATTGGCGGTGTCGGCGGCGCTGCCGACGCTGGGCGAGGCGGTGATCGCTCCGCCGGCCACCAACAGTGCCGCGCATCGCACGAGAAGAACGTTCATCGAGTGGCAGGTCGTCGACATCAGGCGGCTCCGGGCGATCAATGTGGGTCGGTCGAGTACAATGTCAGCGCGCAGCGCATATGGCCTGTTGGCATCGAGCAGGCCAACGTGCGGCACGGTCACTAACATACTCGCGTTGCTAACCATACTCGCGTTACTAGCATAATCGCCCCGGCCCGCCGGCACACCCGTCATGCCCAGCCCCGACCAGTATGAACTGCTCGACTTTGGTGACGGACGGAAGTTGGAGCGGTTCGGCCGCTACGTGCTCGACCGCGAGTCACCCGCAGCCGTCGACGTGCGGCCGCGGCACCCCCGGCGCTGGCCCGATGCCCACGCTCGTTATGAGCGCCACGGCGAGAAAGGCCGCTGGCGCGTCGCAGCCGAGTTGCCCGATAGCTGGCAGATGGCGCAGGGCCCGCTGCGTTTTGAACTGAAGCGGACCGACTTCGGCCACGTGGGACTGTTTGCCGAACAGGCCGAGAACTGGAAGTGGCTCACCGACCGCTCGGCGGGCTTGAAGCTGCTCAATCTGTTTGCCTACACGGGCGGTTCGACGCTGGCGGCGGCCGCCGGCGGAGCGGCCGAGGTGGTCCACGTCGACGCCGCTCGCAACGTGGTCGGTTGGGCGCGGCGCAATGCCGAGTTGTCAGGCCTGGCCGATGCACCGGTTCGTTGGATCAGCGAAGACGCCCGAAAGTTCGTGGAGCGGGAACTGCGGCGTGGCAATCGCTACGATGCCGTGGTGCTCGATCCGCCCAGTTTTGGCCACGGTCCCAAGGGCGAGGTCTGGACACTACAGCGCGATCTGCCGGGTTTGCTTCGCGACTGCGGCCAACTGGTGACGTCGCCGCGGGGGTTCATCCTGCTCACCTGCCACACGACCGCCGTGACGGCCGCGGAGCTGGCGGACCTGTTACGCGAGACTTTGCCGGCAACGGCGACCGGTCGCATCGCCACGTCGGCGATGGCACTGACGACGGCCGACGGGCGGCGGTTGGAAAGCGGGGTCGCGGTGCGCTGGACGGTTGAGCCGTCGGTCGCGGCGGACGTATGATGCTGGTTCGCCTGCGTCGCCCCCGAAGGAACCCGAGCGGATGAGTCGAGAACGAATCACGAGTCCGCAAAATCCTCGGATCAAGTTGGCGGCGCGGCTACGACAGCGGCGGCAACGTGATCGCCAAGGACGTTTTCTCATCGACGGCGTTGCCGAGATCTCCCGCGCTCTGGACGCCGGCGTGCAGTTCGTCGAGGTGTTCGTCAGCCCGACGTTGTGCGTGGCGCCGGACGAACAGGCGTTGATGGAACGTCTCGAAGAGTGTCCTTGCTCACAGACCGAAGTACCGCCGCACGTGTTGTCGCGGCTGGCCTACGGTGAGCGGAGCGACTTCGCCGTCGTTGTGGCCCAGACGCCGGCGTTGCCGCTGGCCAACATCACGCTGCCAAAAAACCCGTTGGTGGCCGTCGTCGAAACCGTCGAAAAACCCGGCAATCTGGGCGCGATCCTCCGGAGCGCCGACGCGGCGGGAGTGTCGGCCGTCGTGGCCGCCGACGAAGCCACCGACCCGTTCAATCCCAACACGATCCGCGCCAGCCTGGGGACGGTCTTCAACGTGCCGCTGGCCGTCGCGAGCAGCGACGAGACGCTCGACTGGTTGCGGGCTCATCATCTCCGCGTGTTCGCTTCCCGTGTCGACGCCGAGCGGATGTACTACGAGGCGGACTACCGCGCACCGGCGGCGATCGTGCTCGGCAGCGAGGCGACAGGGTTGACCGACCGCTGGAGCGGCGACGACGTCACGTCGATCCGCCTGCCGATGTCAGGCCGCGCCGACAGCCTGAACGTCTCGGCCACGGCCGCCGTCTTGTTCTACGAAGCCCTGCGACAACGCAGCGGTTGACTGTCGACTGTGTGTGACAAGACCAATCTCGCGGTGAACGACGTGACGGACGAGCGATGGGGGGTGATCTTCGACTTGGACGGCACGCTCGCGCGGACGAACCTCGACTTCGACGGGATTCGGACCGAATTGGGGCTGCCCTCGGGGGTGCCGATACTCGAGGCGATCGAGCGGATGTCGGCGGACGCGGCGAGTCAGGCCTGGGAAGTGCTGGATCGCCACGAGGGCGTCGCCGCCGCCGATGCAGAGCCGATGCCAGGCGCCGTCGAATTCGTGAACAGCTTGCGCGAGCGGGACTGGCCCGTGGCTATTCTCACGCGTAACAGCCGGCGTGCGGCGCTGGCGACGCTCGAGCGGCTGGGCCTCCAACTCGACGTGCTCCGCGGTGAGTTGGTCGCGCGTGAAGACGGCCCGATCAAACCCGACCCGGCGGCCGTGTGGAGAATCTGCCGCAACTGGGGCCTACCCCCCGAGCGCACTTTGCTGGTGGGGGACCACTGGTTCGATCTGGAGACGGCCCGCCGCGCCGGTGTGCGGGGTGTGCTCTACACGGGATCGCACGAGCGGGGCCGGTTCGGCCACGACTGGCATGCTGACTTTGTGCTGACTTCGTTTGCCGACGCCGACGCTCTGCTAGCATGGCTGGCCGAATCCACCTAGGTCACACGCGGACGGGGTGTTACAATCCGCCCCCTCGCTAACCGGCCCGGAGCGTCTGGCCTCGTGTCGACGCGGCGATGAACTGGAACCGCCGTCGGCCGGTGCCGTGGTATCGCGCGGGTGGCGCAAAGCGTGTGGGCGCGAATTATCCGAAGGCAATCAAGTCGGGAGACACGGATGTCGAACCGAATTGTGGTGTTGAGTGTGACGATAGGTCTCGTGGTTGCTACGGCGCAGGCCCAACAACCTCCGGCGGCTGCGAATGGCGCCGCACCCAAAGCCGTTCCGCCGCGTCGCCAGAGCGTGCAGGTGATCCCGCCGCAGCCGAACGCGCCGTTCCAGCTCAGCCCCGCCCAGCAGCAGCAGCTCGACCAGGTGCTAGCCGCCTGGCAGGTACAAAGTCAAAACGTCGACACGCTCAGTTGCGACTTCACACGCCAGGAATTCAGCGAAGTCTTCGGCGACGTCAACAAGCCAAAGGTGACCGAGGGTAAGCTTGCCTATCGCACGCCGGACCAGGCTGACTACCAGATCACGACCAAGGGCGAAGAAGAACGCTGGGTCTGCACCGGACAATCGATCTTCGAATTCAATTACAAGCAGTCGCAGTTGATCGAACGTCCTCTACCGCCAGAGTTGCAGGGCAAGGCGATCTCGAACGGCCCGTTGCCGTTTCTCTTTGGCGTCGACGCGGACCAACTGCGGGCGCGTTACTGGATGCGCGTGATCACGCCTGAAGACAAGGCGAAGGCGGGCGAGGTGTGGCTCGAAGCCTGGCCGAAACGGCAGGCCGACGCCGCGAACTTTCGCTTGGCCTGGCTGATACTGCGTCCGGGTGACCTGGTTCCTGTGGCCATCAAGGTCGTGCTGCCGAACAACGATCAAACGCTGCATCAGTTCAGCGACATCAGCGTGAATCATCCTTGGACGAAGATCTTCGGCGGCAGCCTGCGGCCCAACACGCCGCTGACCTGGAAGTACATCCGCGAAGATCCACCGCCGTCGCAACCGGCGCCGCTGGCCCAGCCCCGGAGTCCGTCGGACGGTCAACCGCGGCAGGCCGCCAACAGCCCGACGCAACCGACGACACAAAAGTGACGGACCGTTGCGGGGCCTATCTGGAGCGAAAAAAGCTCGCGCGGAAATTCCGCCAGAGCGAGCCAGCTCGTGCGAATAAGTCGGTAGCGTGTACGGCGCTGCGCCCGTTGATTTGACCGGCCGGCAAACGGCCCTATAATGAACGGGTGCAACACGTTTCATGTCAAGGACTTGCGCAGCATGTACGTGCTTATCCGGTGTGCCGCTGATCGTGCTGCACCCACGTCGCGGCCCACTGTGCGATTCTCTGCGCTGGCGATCCTGCTCGGCACGCTCATCAGTGCTGGCGGTGGCGCTGCGCACTCAGCACAAGGACTGGGCCTCGTCGATGACGTGGGGCGGCAAAAGTCAGTCGCCGACGAGGCGACCACCGAAGTTGCCGACGCCGCAGGCCGTCGTGAAGGGCATCTGATCACGCTCGAGCCACCGTTTGGCGAGGCAGTCTCACGCTACGTGCGCCGGGCCGCGTCGCAGTTCATTGACGACGCCAAGGCACGCAGCGTGTGGCCGGTTTTGATTTTCGAGATTCGCCCCGGTGCCACCACGCTCGGTCAGGCCTACGACCTGGCAAGCTATCTGGCCAGTCCTGCGCTCAGCGGTGCCACGACCGTCGCCTACATCCCTGAGACCATCAACGGGCACAGTGTGCTGGTGGCGCTGGCGTGTGACGAGATCGTGATGGCACCGGACGCCGAGATCGGCGACGCCAGCGCGGGTACCGAATCGGTTGGCGCCGACCAGCGCGGCGTCTATCTCGAGATCGCCGCGAAACGACGCAATGTCCCTGAGGCGATCGCGCTGGGGATGTTAGATCCAGCGTTAGAAGTCTTGCAGGTTGAAACCGAGGTGAGCCGCGAATTCGTGCTCGGCAGTGAACTCGACGCGCTGCGCAAGCGAAGCACGGTCGTGAAGAGCGACGTTGTGATCCGCGCTCATCAGCCGGGCGTGTTCACGGGCCGCGAAGGGCGTGAACTAGGTTTTGTGAAACTGCTGGCAGGTGACCGACGGATGTTGGCCAACGGTCTGGGGCTG
>JAGQPT010000091.1 GCA_020426575.1 Planctomycetales bacterium | reverse complement strand
TTTCATCCAGTGCCGCAGGTTTTCCGGCGTGTTTTCCAGGATGCCGGCACCGATTTCCTTGCGCGAGCCAATCTTCGTCAGGTCGGGGCCGATGGTCGCTTGGGCCGCGGTGCCCGCGATCGTGTGGCAGTTCACGCAGGTGTTGGAGAAAAACAGTTCTTTGCCGGCCACCGCGGCGGGTTCTTCGGACATACCGGGAACCGACCGCGCGTGGGCTTCCCAGGCCGCGTAGTCGTCGGCCGAGAGCGCGTACACTTTGAAGTTCATCCAGGCGTGTTGATTCCCGCAAAACTCGGCGCAGCGACCCTGGTAGGCGCCGGCTGTGCTCGCTTCGAGCCAGACGTAGTTGTCGCGCCCGGGGATCACGTCCATCTTGCGCGCGAGTTGTGGCACCCAGAAGCAGTGGATCACGTCGGCCGACTGCAGCTTGACGCGCACCGTCGTGTCCACCGGGAGGTAGATCTCATTTGCTCCGACGATGCCGCTGCCGTTGTAGCGGACCTCCCACCACCACTGGTGACCGATCAGTGTGATTTCCTCGTCGGCGTGTGCCTCGCGCGCCTGATGGACCTTTGGCACGGCGTTCATCGTGATCACGAGTTTGGCGCTGATCGCAGCTAGCCAGATGACGATGATGACCGGGCCGACCATCCAGAACATCTCGGCCCGATGGCTGCCGAAATCCTGCGTGGGCAGCTTCGCGAAGGCGCGTCCCCGCCAGAGCGCGACCACAATCAGCCCCGTCACGATCGCGAAGATTCCCGCCGATATCAGCAGCACCCACACGAAGACGTCGAGCATCGCCGCCGCCTGGGGGGACTCGGGCTGAAATACGGGAAACATTTCGAGTGATTCCTTTCCTGGCAGCGGCCGCTGCCGCGCGCCGTTCCATCCTCGTCGTATCCTAAAGGTAACGAAGCGGTTCGCTCCAACAATCGTGCGAGACACGAGGCCGCGAAATCGTCACGCCCTTCAGCAGGGAGCGGCGGTCCGTACGAACAAACCGGTCTGTAGCTTGGTGGTCCGGCGGCATGCTGTCAAGTTTGCGGCCGTCGCGCCGGTTGATCTGACCATTGTCGCGACCTGCCCCGCCGTCGCGTAACACGATGTGGTCATCCGTAGAGCGCTAACCGGACAGCGGGACCGCGCGCGTTTTCCGTTGAAACGGTCACTGCGTTGCAAGCTTTGGCGGGATTGCCGGACACGAAATCGTCGTGCGGGCTTTGCCCCCGGCGGACGGCGAGCGAAAATATCCAGTGCCGCCTCCCTTGCGCTTCGCCCCCTAAGTCCCCTGGCAATGCCCGAATGTTCTGCACCGGCCGACGTCGCGCGGTTGGTGTGTTGATGTCCGCGTTACAATTCGCTGAGGAGATGCACATGAAACGGTTGTTCGCCCGTTCGTCCTTCGCCGTGCTGGTGCTTGGCGTGGCGCTTGGGACCCTGTGGCAAAACGCCATAGGCCCGCGAGTCCTATTGCCTGCGGAGGCACAGGCGCGGTCGCTACAGGATGCCGTCGACGACGGGAGCAGTGATGGTGACGACCATAGCAATGCCGAAGTGCTGTCCCTGCGGCAGGACGTCGAGATGCTCAAGGGCAAGGTGTCGAGCCAGTCGCACGCCATGGCCGACGTCGACTATCATTTCACGAACCTTTGGTTCGCCGCCCAAAGTGAAAACTGGCCCCTGGCCGAGTTCTACTGGGACGAGACGATGTCGCACATTCGTTGGGCCGTGCGTATCATCCCCGTTCGCAAGGACAAAGCCGGTGGAGAGGTGCGGTTGGCTGAGATCCTCGAGTCGATCGAGCAGTCGCCGGAAATGCAGATCGGCGAGACGATCGAACGGCATGACCTGGACCGGTTTAAAACCGCCTATCGCAACACGCTGCAAGGGTGTTATGCCTGCCACAAGGCGGCGGACAAACCCTATCTCCGGCCACGCGTACCCGAACGGCCCGCCAGCGGTATCGTCAATTTCGATCCCACCGCTGACTGGCCAAAATGACCAATATCCCCAGTGGGCGGACGACTCTAGCCGGCGTCGGAGGCGTGCAGGTTGTGGTCGGCGGCCACCATGGCCTGCCCCATGCGGAACGCCCAAAGTGCGATTTCCTCGCGCGCCGTCTCCGACTCGGGCACTCCCTGCTGCATGATGATCGCCTGCATCGCCAGACCGGCAAACCACTTTACGTCGGTCGCACCCTTCGCCTCGGCGTGCGGGGGAACCGGGAACATCGGGCTCACCATCGCCGTGTCTCCTTCGAACATGGAACCGTTTCGCGCGAAATAACCAGGCGGCTAGTGCCGCCGTACCGCGTTCAATGTAGCACAAACGCCCTCCTGCAGACGTTGTCAGACGTCGACTCAGTCCCACCGGACCATCGGCCGACTATGTCACGACGTTTTGCGGTCGTCCCTCCAAAAACGCGCGGATGTTATCGGCGGTTGTCTGCATGATGCGTTTCCGCGCCTCAAGTGCCGACCAAGCCATGTGCGGGGTGATGATACAGTTTGGCGCCAATGCCAGCGGATGGTCAGCCGGCATCGGCTCGACCGAGACTACATCCACCGCCGCGGCGGCGATGGTTCCCTCGTTGAGCGCCTCGACCAGGGCGGGCTCGTCGATCAGTCCGCCGCGGGCCGCATTGACGAGGAATGCACCTGGCCGCATCCGTCTGAGCAGCGATCGGTCCACCATTCGCTCGGTGGCCGGTGTCAGCGGACAGTGCAGCGTGACAACGTCCGCCTCGCTGAAGAGTTCTTCAATGGACAGCCAGCGGGTGTCGTCGTGGTCGCGCGGCGTAGCGGTGTCGCCGTCGTGGGCCAACACGGACATGCCAAAGGCACGGGCGATCGCCGCGACGCGGCGCCCGATGTGTCCGTATCCCACCACGCCCAGCCGCTTGTCGGCCAGTTCGACCTGTGGGGTGAGCCAGTAGCTGAAGTCTGGACAGCGCGACCAGTCACCGTTGGCGACGCTCTCGGCATGGCGGCCGACGTGGTGGCAAAGTTCGAGGATCAGCGCCCAGGTGAATTGGGCGACGGCCGTCGTGCCGTATCGCGGCACGTTGACGACCGTCACACCAAGAGCGCGCGCCGCCGCCACGTCGACGATGTCGTAGCCCGTGGCCGTGACGGCAATCAGCTTGAGGTCGGGCAGCGCTTCGATCGCCTCGCAGGGAATGGGTGCTTTGTTCGTGACCAGGATCGCCGCGCCGGCGGCCCGCTCCCCGAGCAACTCGCGGGGCGTGCGGTCATGCACGACCACGGCGCCAAACTCCTCGAGCGGATCCCAGGGGTTGTCACCAGGATTGAGGGTGTGGCCATCCAGGATCACGATGCGATTCATGCTGCGACTCGGTCATACCTCGGCGGCGGTTGCTTTGTGACGCTCATCCACGCTTTCTACGGCTTGGACTGCCAGTACCAACAGGTAGTCCAATGGGCAGGGACACTGTCTGGTCGTGCTGTTCGGGCAATGTGCACAGACGTCGTTGTGCAGACGGTCGGCGTACGGCCCAATCAGCGTGCTGTGGCCAGCGTGGACAAAATCGACGATCTTTGACAGGTGCAACTCGATCCCGCAGCGTTTGCCGAGCGGGGCACAGGGGGGACCACCCGCGGGACGCTCGATACAGTTGCTGCACACCTGCTCCCGCATTTCTACCAAATACTCGTCCAGTTCGCTTGCAGAGTACATGACACACCTCCAGACCTCGAATGCGATTGCCGTCTCATGACCGTGGTGCAATCAGTGTGCCAATCGCGGGGCCGAATCGATGGTCGTGTTCTGCGATGCCGCCGTCCAACGCACTGTCGTGTCCTAAGCGATTGGACCGGTGGCATTTCACGTAGGCTGGCGAGTGCAGCAAGATACGGGTTAGCAAAGCGGGACATCGCATCTTGAGGCAACCCCTGTGCGAACGGGCGCGCGCGTCGACGGCAACGCCAATAGCTGAGCGCCGCGGCAAACGCGCCACCAACGGACGGATGGCCGGCCCACCATCGGCTCAATGATGAAAGCCCGAGGCTTCGGCCGCCGACATGTGCTCCTGTACGGGATGCTTCTCGAAGAACTCGAGGGCGCGGCGCATGTCGTCGACCAGCAGCGTGCCCAGATCGCGGCTGACACCGTGTCGCACGAGGATGCGCTGAACGACGGTGTCCTGGCAGTTGGCCGGCAGCGAGTACGCCGGCACCTGCCAGCCGCGACTGCGCAGCCGATCGGCCAGGTCATAAAGACTGAAGCCCGGAGCGGCACCGTCGCGCATCTTCCAGCACACGGCCGGGATGCCCTCGGATTGCTCGCCGCGATAGATCATCTCGAAGGGGCCAAGCTTTTCGATTTCGCCGGCAATGTACCGGGCCGTCTCGTAGCAAGCCGTGTGGACCTTGCGGTAACCTTCCTTGCCGAGGCGGAGGAAGTTGTAGTATTGGCAAACTACCTGGCCGCCCGGGCGGGAAAAATTGAGCGCCAGGTCGCGCATGTTGCCGCCCAGGTAGTTGACCCAGAAGACCAGATCGTCGGGCAGGTCCGCCGTTTCCCGCCAGATCACCCAGCCGACGCCCAACGGCGCCAGGCCGAACTTGTGCCCCGAACTGTTGATCGATTTGACCCGGGAGATGCGGAAGTCCCACACGAGGTCGGGGGCACAAAACGGCGCGAGGAATCCGCCGCTGGCCGCGTCGACGTGGATCGGTACGTCGATACCGCGCTCGGCGGCAAGCTTGTCGAGCGCTGCCGCGACGGCCTGGATCGGTTCGTACTGGCAGGTGAACGTGACGCCGAGCGTCGGTACCACGCCGATCGTGTTTTCGTCGCAGCGACTGAGCACCTCTTCGGGCGTCGTCAACAGCCGGCCCGCTTCCATGGGGATCTCGCGGTGCTCGATGTCCCAGTAACGCGTGAACTTGTGCCAGCAGATCTGTACGGGGCCCGTGATCAGGTTGGGCTTGTCGATCGGCTTGCCCGCGGTCTTGCGGCGCGCTTCCCAGCGGCGTTTCATCGCCATGCCGCCGAGCATCGCCGCCTCGCTGGAACCGGTCGTCGAACAACCGATGGTGTTGGCCCCGGCCGGAGAGTTCCAGAGGTCGGCAAGCATCAGCACGCAGCGCGATTCGATCTCGGCGGTTTGCGGATACTCGTCCTTGTCGACCATGTTCTTGTCGAGGCACTCGTCCATCAGGCGATGGACCTCAGGCTCGACCCAGGTCTGGCAAAACGTCGCCAGGTTCTGCCGCGAGTTGCCGTCGAGCATCAACTCGTCGTGCACGAGGGAGTAGGCGTGCCGCGGGTCTTGCTCCTTGTCGGGAAAGCGGAACTTCGGGACGCTCACCGAGAGGTCGACTGAGGCGTAAATGTCGTCATCGAGCTGGGCCCGAACGCTTTGCTTGTCGTGCAATACCATGACGCTTTCCTGGCTCATCGTTCGTTGTTTCGGGGCCGACCCCTGCTGCGCGATCGGGAAAAATACCGCCATATTTAGCAGCGGCCGTCGCGGACACGCGTTCGTCGGGGCACTGGGATGTGTTACCGGGAAGGCGATTTACGTGCAAGGTTGCAGTTTGCCAGCACGTCGCGCTGCCCACCCGCCCGGTTGGTCGAGCGCTGCCTGATGGTTGACGACGTGCGCCGACCCGGCCAATGGGGAAAAGCCGCAAAAAACATTGTGTTGACATATCGCAATATGACGATATAATTGTGGTGAAGGGAGGACTCATGTCCGCAAAACAGAATCATCAGACGCCGCGCAGCCGCCCCTTGCCCGAGTCGGACATGGAGGCGCTGTCCCAGGCGGCCGACTGCCTGAGAATTCTTGCGCACCCCGTGCGCTTGCGGATCGTCCAGCTCTTGCTGCATGGTCGCTACACGGTGGGAGAAATCGCCACGGACTGTGAGGTGCCG
>JAGQPT010000090.1 GCA_020426575.1 Planctomycetales bacterium | reverse complement strand
GTCTGGCCGGCGGTGGCCGGCCTGCTGGGCGGTGGATGATGGACGATGAGCGGAAGACACGCGACGAATCAGCACTAGCGCCCTATTCCTTCCAATTCGACCTGCGGGCAATCTTGGCCGTTACGGCGACGTGTGGGGTCGTGTTGGGATTCCTCGGGCGACCGCGAGTGTTTGAAATACTTGCCGCCACCGTCGTTTTTGGGTTCATTGCGCTGATCGCCGCAATCGTGGTCCGGTTCTCTCGCCATACCCCGTTCGCCAGTTCGGCACAGCGTCGAGCCGCACTTGGCTGGTTCTTGCTCGGCGCCCTGGGGGGATACATCATCGTCGCCAGCACCGACGCCTACGGTGCCGTGCGTGACCGGGGTGTTTGGGCGTTCGCTTGCGGCCTTGCGGCCCAGTGCGGCACGCTCGGCACCTCTGGCGGCAGTCCACGAAGTGCGACAATGGGATCTATGGCGGGTGCTTTCGCTGTCGCCCCGGCATTTCTGCTAAACGCTTTCATGGGGCGTCCAGGGTTTTCCCTGACGGCAAGCCTTTGGGAAGTTACCTGTGCGGCCGTAGCCGGAGCAGCAATCGCGCTGACTGTCGATGTGCTCCGCCGGCTTGAGACCCACTGGCAACTGCCCGGCTATACGGCTCCCTGCGTTTGGCTTGTGGGCTCATCGGGCGTTGCCCATTGGGCACCGAGGCTGATCGCGGGTTGGTGAGCTTCGGCCGGAAGGTTGCGTCCCCGGGATCCTTCATTCCAGATTTCCTTGCCGTGATGCCCCTTGAGGGAAAAAACTGACTACAATACGAACCCCGCCACCAATGCGGCACCGGGGTGTGCCGCCGCACCCGTTTCCGCGCACGATCGCCTCACGACCATGAAACGACAGACCCGTTGGGTAAGTATTTCTGTTTCTGCTTCTTTGCTGGCCGTGGCGTTGGCATCCTGGGCGCGGGGCCAGGATTCTCCGCAGAGCGAACTTGCCGACTTAAAAACGGCCGACGGCATCGACGTAGCGTTGTTCGCCTCCGAACCGATGATCACCAATCCGTCGGCGATCGACGTCGACACGCAGGGCCGCGTCTGGGTCGCCGAGATTCAGTTCTATCGCAGTCAGGCGAAGCATCCGCCGGCCGACAAGATCAAGGTGCTCGAAGACACCGACGGCGACGGCATGGCGGATAAGGTGACCGTGTTTGCCGAGGGCGTCTTCTGCCCGATGAGCATCTGCGTGGCCGGCGATCAGGTGTACGTCGCCACGAGCCCTGACCTTTGGGTCTACGAAGACAAGGACGGCGACCTGGTGGCTGATGGTCCACCGCGCAAACTGCTCAGCGGCTTTGGCGGCGAGAACCACGACCACGGCGCGCACAGTCTCGTGCTCGGTCCCGATCACAAGTGGTGGATGTCGCACGGCGATCGCGGTTTCGACGTCAGCGGCACCGACGGGTCGCACGTGGCGTTCCAGTGGGGCGCGGTGTTGCGCGGCGAGTTGGACGGCAGCGATCTGGAAATCGTAGCGCGCAACTTCCGCAATCCATACGAAGTCTGCGTCAGCTCGTTTGGCGAAGGTTACCTCAGCGATAACGACAACGACGGCAACTTCAGTGCGCGGATCTGCTGGATCCTCGACGGGGGGGACTACGGTTGGTTCGGCGGACCGCCCCCCAAGGTGCCCGACACAATCCCCTTCGGCGAGAGCTGGCATTTCCGCGGCTTCATACCGGGCTACGTGCCTGCGACATTGGTGACGGGGTTCGGCTCGCCGTGTGGCATGTGTTTCTACGAATCCGAGGCGTTCGGGCCGCTGTTGGCTAACGCCCCGTTGCACGCCGACGCGGGTCCGCGCGAGGTGCGCGTCTACCGCCACGAAGAGGCGGGGGCCGGCAAGCAGGCCTCGAGCCAGGTCATCCTCACCAGCCGCGACGACATGTATTTCCGTCCGGACGACGTCTGTGCGGCGCCCGACGGCAGCCTATATGTCTCGGACTGGTACGACGGCGGCGTGGGTGGCCACGCGTATAACAATCCGGATCAAGGCCGCATCTTTCGCCTCACGCCCGCCGGCAAGACACTCGAGCGCCGCGAGAAGCCGGGGCCCTACGACAGCGTCGTCGACGCCCTCGTCGCCTTGGCGAGCCCCAACTTGGCAACGCAATACCTGGCGCGGGTGTGCCTGTTGGACCACGCCGACGAGGCGGTCGCCGGCCTGCAATCAATCGTCGATTCGAGCGATGCCGCCAACGCAAACTTGCGGGCACGCGCCCTCTGGGTACTCGACCGCATCGGGGGGGACGCCCGTAGCCCGGTTCTCGCCGAACTCGACAGCAACGAGCCGCGCTGGCGAGCACTCGGCGTTCGCATCCTGCGACAACACGGCGACGAGTACGCCGCACGGATCGCAGCTATGGTCGACGACCCGTCGCCCGAGGTCTGGCGCGAGGTGTTGTTAGCCACACCCGCAATGAACGACGAACTGGCCCACGGCGTGCTGTTGAAGCTCGCCCAGCACTACCAGAGCGACGACCGTTACCTGCTCGAGACGATCAACGTCGGAGCCGAGGGGCGCCGCGAGTGGCTCGTCGAAGCGTTGCGAGGTGAAGGCGCGCTCACGCCGGCCCGAATTGGTCTGGTCGAGGTGTTGGCGCCCGAGTTGGCACTACAGATGGCGACCGACTGGCTGGGCGACGACTCGACGGCGGCCACCGACCGCCAGCGGCTCGTCACGGTGCTGGCGACGATCGAGTCGCCCGAGGCTGGTCGCGTGCTGCTCGACATCATCGGTGATGAAACGGCCGACCTGTCGCTGCGACAGCGCGCCGCCGAACTGCTGCGAGTGCATCTTTCGGGTATGTGGGGAACGCTGGCCAGCGATGACGCGGTCGTCAGCCGCATCGGCGCGGCGCTTGCCAACGACGCGCTTTGCGCCGCCTTATTACCGGTCGTCGCCGAAGCTCGGCTCGACGCGTTGGCAGGCCATGTCGTTCGCATCGCGCGCAACGATGCGCTCGACGTCGGTGTGCGTCGTCAGGCCCTCGAAGTGTTGGCGGCCCTGGGAATCGCCGAGTCGGCCACCGCGCTGCACAGCAACCTCGATGACGAGGACACGACGATCCGCCAAGCCACGCTTGAAGCGCTCGTCGCGCTGGGGGATTTTGGCACGCTGCGCCGCCTCGTCAAGGAGGACGAGCTCACGGCCGAGGAACGCCTCGCCCTGGCGCGGTCGATGCTGGCAACGCACGGCGGTGCACTCGCGCTGCGGAAAGAACTCGAAATCGGCGCGCTGCCGGAAGACGTTGTTGAACTGGTGATCACCGAAGCAGCAGCTCATCCGGACGCCAACATCCGCGAGCTCTTTGTCGCCTATCTGCCGGCTGACAAGGTGCCGGCGCGGCTGGGTGACGAGGTCTCCGTTGATACGGTCCTCGCCCTGGATGGGGACGCCGAACGGGGCCGACGCATTTTCAACAGCGGATCGGCCGCCCGTTGCCGCGACTGTCATCGCATCGGCGATCGCGGCGAGCACCTGGGTCCCGACCTCGACGCGATTGGCACCAAGTACGAACGTGCCGCACTGCTCGAGACGATCCTCGATCCATCGAAGGCGATCGCGCCGGAGTTCACACCTTACGTCGTGGAAACCGACAGCGGACACGTCTATCTCGGATTGGTGACGTCGCGCAGTGACCAGGAGGTCACGCTGCTCGACTCGGAGCGCAAGACGCGCACGATCCCAACCGAAGAAATCACCGCCATCGAGCCGCAGACGAAGTCGTTGATGCCCGACCTCGTGCTCCGTGACGTTTCGGCCCAGGACGCGGCCGACCTGTTGGCGTTCTTGCTGACGTTGAGATCCAGCGGTGATGGAAAATGACGATTTTCGCGAGCCAACCGTTTTCGCCAGACAGGACGTCGCATGAGCCCGACGGATAACGCAACGCAGGTGACCGACGATGAGCTCGGCCGTTCAGACGTGGCAAAGACGTCGGATGAGTCCGCTGGCGCTGCACCCGCCGCCGCACCGACCGAGCGGTTGACATCGCTCGATGCCTATCGCGGCCTGGCGATGTTCTTGATGGTCGGCGAAGTGCTGCATTTCTGCCAGGTCTCGGCGGCCGTGCCGACGAGCAAAGTCTGGGCTTGGCTGTGTCACCACCAGTCGCACGTCGCCTGGGTCGGCCTGTCGATTCACGACATGATTCAGCCGTCGTTCTCGTTCATGGTCGGCGTCGCGCTGCCGTTTTCGCTGGCGTCGCGTCACGCCAAGGGACAATCGCAACTGCGGATGACGCTGCACGCCTGGTGGCGGGCGGCCGTGCTGGTCGCGCTGGGCATCTTTCTCCGCTCGCAGGGCCACGAACAAACCTATTTCACCTTCGAGGACACGCTCACACAGATCGGCCTCGGCTATGGGATTCTCTACATGGTCGGGCAGCGGAGCGTCATAGTGCAGTGGATCGCGTTGGCGGTTGTGCTGGTGGGCTACTGGATCGCGTTTGCCGCATACCCGCTACCGCCCGCGGACCTCGACTATTCGAGCGTCGGCGTACCGGCGGACTTTCCCCACGCGACCGAGGGCTTCGAGGCGCACTGGGCCAAGAACAGCAACGCGGCGCATCATTTCGACGTCTGGTTCCTCAACCTGTTTCCCCGGGAAGAGCCGTTCGCTTACAACCGGGGGGGCTACCTCACACTCAGTTTCATCCCCACGCTGGGCACGATGATCATGGGGCTGTTGGCCGGCGGCATCCTCCGCGACCAGACGCCGCCGAGCGTGAAGCTCATGCAGCTCTGCTTCCTGGGGGCCGCCTTCCTCGGCCTGGGCTGGACGCTCGGACACTTCGGCATTTGCCCCGTCGTTAAGCGGATCTGGACGCCCTCGTTCGCGCTCGTCAGCGGTGGCCTCTGCTTCTTGATCATGGCGGTCCTGTATCTGGTAATCGACGTCGCCCGCCTACGGCGTTGGGTCTTCCCGCTCGTCGTCATCGGTATGAACTCGATCGCGATCTACGTGATGGCCGGCACGATCGAGGGCTACGTCGGCAGCGCGCTCACACGTCACCTGCCCGCCTCGCTCTTCCACGGCTTCGGCGACGCCTACGAACCGTTCGTGCACGGTGTGTTCGTCGTGCTGGTCTTCTGGCTGATCCTCTATTGGATGTACCGCCGCAAAATCTTCATTCGTGTGTGATGTCACTAGCGTCTGGCATCACTCGGATCGGGCAAAAGAAGAGGCGGGTTCGCGCCACATCTCACGAACCCGCCTCGGGGGTCTCGCGTGGTCGTGCGGCGAAAAGTTCCGATCACGGCTCGGGTGTGCCCTTCCGAACCATTCATCTGACCGCTTTCGCCGCGCCGCGCCATCACGAGCTGCGATGAATTGTCTCGACCGGGTCGTCGCCGATGCGTGACGACCCGACGGTTGTCCTTCGTGCGTGAACCTAGCGCCGGTTTAGGGCTGAAAACTCTGTTCGAGGCCCGACGTGGGAACTTCTTGGTTCAGCCCCCGCATCGTGTCGACAATGTCGCCCGTGCCAAACACGGCACCTTCGTCGCTTACAGCGACGCCATCAGTCGGTACCAGGAACTCCTTGAGTTCCAACAGCGCCGGCGAGGTCAGCAAGATCAACGCTGCCGGTGCGAAACAGAACATCAACGGCAGCACCAGCTTGGCCGGTGTCTTGTTAGCCTGCAGCATCGCCTGTTGACGGCGGCGTGTCCGCAGGTGGTCCGCCTGGTTCATCAACGAGCCGGACAACTGTGTGCCGAGCCGCGTACCGCGCCCCAACAGGGCCGCCAATTGGCGGATCTCGGGCATGTCGAGCCGGGCCGAGAAGTCTTCGAGTGCTTGCTCGATACTGCCGACCTCGGCCTGTCGCTTGAGGATGCGGAGTTCCTCGGCCAATACGGGATAGTTCGTGAGTTGATCGGCGACGTAGCTAAGGCTGTGGTGAAAGCCCAGGCCGCCGTCGATGCACATGCTGAGCATGTCGATCGTGTCGGCCAGTCCGCGGCGGATGCGGCGCTGCCGAGCGCGGCGGCGAAAAAACACGTAGAGTCGTGGCACGATCGAGAGCCCGCCGGCGGCCAACCCACCGGCGATCATGATCGGCCACGTGTAATCGTCGTCGGCCAGCACGGCGAAAACGCCGGCGGTGACCAACGGCACGAACAACAGCACGAAACGCAACGCGTAGATCGTCGTCAACGAGTGCGACTCGTACATCCCCGCTGTGCGCAGCAACTTCTTGAAGTCGCGGGTTTCTTTTTCCGACTCGGGAAGTTGCGCGGCAAGCGCCGGAGTGAGCGGACCGAAGATGCCCTCGCTGGGCGGCGCGTCCAGGGGGTCGACGTCGCTGACGGGTTGGGCCGTCGCACGGCCGAAGACGTACGATGCCAGCATGAACACCGCCACCGCCAGAGCGAACGCCGCGATCGGCGCCCACCAGACGAGCGAGGGATCAAGCGAGACCGGTAGGACGGCGTCGCCCGAGAACGTGGTGAACATCGTTTCGATGGAATTCATCGTGTCGGCAACCCATCGTTATGTGGAAAAACCCGTATCGGCGTCCGCGATCGCGGTCACCGTTAGTAGTCGACTCGCAGCACCCGCCAGACCCACAGCGTGCCCACCAGTTGCAGCAAGCCGGCGGTGGCCAGCAACGGGATGCCCCAGGGGTGCGTGAGGAACATCTCGAGGTACTTCGGTTGCATCCAGCTCAGCACGCCGACGGCAAGCGTCGAACCGATCACGACGCCAAACACCGAGAACTTGCTGCCGGCACTGACGGCCCGCAGGTGTCCGCGAAAATGTTGTCGGTCGCGTGCCACGGCGCTGAGCCGGTCGATGAGCTTGGCCAGGTTGCCACCCGTTTTGCGGTGCACGAGCACCGCCGCGGCGAAGACGCGAAACTCCGGAAACGGCACGCGGCGCACCATGTTGTCGAGCACCGAGCTGGGGGCGTGTCCCAAGCGCAGTTGCGAAGCACAGTAGTTGAACTCGCGGTCCAGCGGAGCGCCGGCCTGCTTGGCCACCAGCGTGGCGGCGTGTTCCAGATCGCGGCCCGAACGCACGGCGTCGGCCATCAGTTCCAGGGCGTCGGGCAGTTGCGCGAGCATCTGGCT
>JAGQPT010000089.1 GCA_020426575.1 Planctomycetales bacterium | reverse complement strand
GGCGCACGGTCGTCGCCACGTCGGGCGACGTGCTTCGTGGCGTCTCGCTCGTGGGCGGTCGCTTCTTCGTGCATTACCTCCACGACGCCAGCTCGCTCATGCGGATGGTGGACACGTCGGGGACGCCTCTCGGCGACGTGCCGTTGCCGGGCCCGGGCACGCTTCGTGGTTTCGGCGGTCGCAACAGCGATGAGGAAACGTTCTACTCGTTCGAGAGTTTCACCACGCCCCCCACGATCTTTCGCTACGAGGTAATCAGTGGAACGAGCACGCTCGTGCACCGCGCCGAAGTTCCGTTCGATTCCGACTCTTACGAAACCAACCAGGTACGCGTCACCAGCGCCGACGGCACCGAGGTTCCGGTGTTTGTCACCATGCGGAAGGGGACGCTGCCCGACGGCCGGCAAGCGGCGCTGCTTTACGGCTACGGCGGTTTCAACGTGTCGCTGACGCCGACGTTCTCGTCGCGCAGCGCCCTGTGGCTCGAACTCGGCGGCGTCTACGCGCTGGCGAATCTCCGCGGCGGCGGCGAATACGGTCGCGCCTGGCATGAAGCGGGACAAAAACTCGAAAAACAACGCGTCTTTGACGACTTCATCGCCGCGGCCGCCTGGCTGGGTGAAACTTACTCGACGCCCGACCGGCTCGCCATCTACGGCGGCAGTAACGGCGGCTTGCTCGTGGCCGCCTGCATGTTGCAACGCCCCGAGCTGTTCGGCGCCGTCGCGGCCGTCGTCGGCGTGATGGACATGCTGCGCTTTCAAAACTTCACGATCGGTTGGGCCTGGGTGCCCGAATACGGTTCGTCCGACGACGCCGAACAGTTCCCGGCTCTCTATCGCTATTCGCCGCTGCACAACGTGTCGGACGACGTGCTCTACCCGCCGACGCTGATCCTCACCGGCGATCACGACGACCGCGTCGTGCCGGGGCACAGCTTCAAGTTCGCCGCCGAGATGCAGGACGCCCAGCGCCGTTACCTCGCCGCGCACGCAGCGCCGCCGCAGATTCCCCCCGTCTTGCTCCGCGTCGACATCCGCACGGGCCACGGCGCCGGCAAGCCGACGAGCAAGCAGATCGCCGAGGCCGCCGACATGCTGACGTTCGTCGCCCGCGAATTGAACGTGCCGGTACCGCCGGTCCAGGCCGACGCGTCGGCAGCCACCGGCACCGCGCCCCCGACGACGGAGTGATCGCGTGCCCATGCGTCGCCTTTGTGTGTTCTGTGGTTCGAGCGCCGGCGCCGAGTCCGCCTACGCCGCATCGACCGCACAACTCGGCACAACGTTGGCCGAGCGCGGACTGGACCTCGTGTACGGCGGCGGAGGCATCGGGCTGATGGGCGTCATCGCCGATGCCGTCATCGCCGGCGGCGGCAACGTCATCGGCGTCATTCCCCACGCGCTCGAACAACGCGAACTGGCACATCGCGGCGTCGCCGATATGCGCGTCGTCACGACCATGCACGAGCGCAAGGCCCTCATGGCAGAACTGGCCGACGCCTTCGTGGCGCTGCCCGGCGGCATCGGCACGCTGGAAGAATTCTTTGAAGTCTGGACCTGGGCGCAGCTCGGCGTGCACCGCAAACCCTGCGGTCTGCTCAACGCCGCCGGCTACTTCGATCCCCTACTCGAGTTGATCGACCACATGGTCGATACTGGCTTTCTGCGGCCGCAACACCGCGCGATGGTCTTCGTCGAGCCGACGCCCGAAGCGCTGCTCGACCGACTGGCCGACTACACACCGCCCGACACGAACCGCTGGCTTGACGAAGCCGCGACGTAGCGGCCCGAGCACACTTCAGTGCGTGCCCGCCTCGCCCCACCAAAGCGCCGCCAGATCGCGCTCCGCAATCTGCGACAACTGCTTCACGTCGTCGCTGAGTTCGTCCCGCAACCGATCGCAGAGCGCCGGCGACAGCGGTGCGTCGTCCGCGCCGGTCGCGTTGAGGCGCCGCAGCCGCTCGAGCACTCCCAGGTCGCCCAACCCCAGCGCGTGTTTCACGCCCAGCGCGGCCCGGGTAAGCACCCGCGGCGTCTTCTCCGTGAACGTCGCCAGGGCTCGGGAGCGCATACCCCGCGCCGGGTTCACAACCGGAAACTCGCTACGGCCGTCGTCCGTCAAGTCGAGGAACGCCAAAACCCGTCGGTACTCGGCCCGCGTGTCGGCGGCGAAGTCGTCCATCACAATCACGTGCACCTGCTCGCGGGGCACCACGTCAAGCAACCGCCGCAACTGCTGGCCCAGGCGAATCACCTGGCGATACTGCAGCAGGGCGGCCGCCCGGCATTGGCGCGGCAAGCGGCGCCCCTGCGCCCGCTCAGCTTCCAATGCAAGTGCCTCGGCCAGCGGCACGTCTTCATCGCGGACGAGGCAGAGCTGGCGGTGATAGGAAACCAGCATCGCCAGCGGGTCGCGGATCATCACGACGACACGCGCCTCGGGGTTGTAGCGGTGGAGGTTCGCCACCGCCACCCGCGAGTAGAGGTAATAGACTGACGCCTCGCCCACGGCACGCGTCGCTTCGCTGACACCGGCGAACATCGCGCGATACTCCGCTTCGTCGGTCGTGTCCTGCAGCCCGGGCAGGTCCGCGGCGAAATAGTGCGGCTCCTTCGGCTGCGACATGACCACGGCCGTATGCTCGCTGAGGTACTGCGCCAGTGCGGTCGTACCGCACTTGGGTGCACCGACGATGAAGAAGTTCGGGTAACGCATCCGGATCACTTTACCATCCGCACAACGGCGGCCGGCGGGGGCGTCTCGTTCGCTCGGCCACGACATCGGCCACAACACCTTGGCAACGTTGATGTTACCGCGTTGTGACAGCAGTGGCGACTTTACGGATTGTTCGGCGTGTGCCGGACAAATCAGACGTTTTCATTTTGACCGCGCGGTGCGCCGAAGACACAACTGCGGGCGGTCGGGTTTAAAGGGAATTTCCCGACCACCACGACCTGTACGTGCGCGGCGACTGGATCGCGACCGTCACTTACCGATCAAGAACATCGATTGTCAGGCGAAACCGAAGGGATTCACAATGAGACGAGTCACGGGGATATGGAAACTCGCGATCGCCGGCTGCCTCGCCATGACCAGCTGGTCCTCGATCATCGCACAGGACTACGACGGCGAACAGTTCGCCGGTGAACAGTATGCCGGCGAAGACGCCGAGATCATCCGCGAACGCTACGACAACCGTAGCGTCAAGATCGAGCGCTCCGTCACACGCGACGCCGACAACAACTACATCAACCACGGCCCCTGGAAGATGTTCAATCCAGCCGGCGTCGTGATCGCCGAAGGCCAATACGAACACGGCCAACGTCACGGCGTCTGGACCCGCTGGCACACCGCCGCCGACATGCCGGCGATGTTCAAGCAGGCACCGTACAACGCCTTCAGCGCGCCGTTCGTCTCACAGGCCACGTTTGCCAACGGCAAGCTCGAAGGCCACTGGACAATCTTCGACGCCAAACAGCGCCGCGCCAGCGAGTTTGAACTCTCCGACGGGCTACGCCACGGCATGTCGACCTGGTGGTACCCCACCGGCGAGAAGATGATGGAGGCCTTCTACCGCGACGGAGTCATCGACGGTGAGTTCGTCGAGTGGAACCCCAAGGGTGAGGTCATCCGCCGCGACAACTTCCAGGAAGGCCGCAAACTCGCCACCAAGACCACCTACTTCGACGAGACCACCCAGCGCGGCCACTCCACGGTTCGCAGCAAAACGAGCCGCAAGAAGTCCGAGGGTATGTACCTCTTCGCGGCCCAGGCGGTGAAGACGCCCGACGACTGGTGGGAAGCCACCCCCGCGAACTATGAAACCGTCGGTACCGACATGCGTCACGGTGCCTGGACCGAGTGGTATCCCACCGGTCACGAACACCTCACCGGCAACTTCCAGAACGACGTGCAGGTCGGCACCTTCGTCCGCTGGTATCAGAACGGCCAGATGATGGCCGAGGGCGACTTCTCCGACGGCAAGCCGCACGGTCACTGGACCTTCTGGCACTCCAACGGTCAGAAGCACGCCGAGGGTGTGTTCCAGGACGGCGAACGCACCGGCGAGTGGTGCGAGTGGGACCCCGATGGGCACCTTGCCAAGTCGCACGACTACTCGAAACCCCACGCCGAGACGGCCGAAGTCCAGCCGGTCACCGAGTCCGCCGGGCCCAAGTTCTGACCCGCTCGAACCGGCCCCGTGGCGACGATGACCCGGCGTGGCGCGTCGCGCGACACCCGAGTTGTCACGCCCACCGAACAGCATCCGTGTTGCCGCGAGCCCGGCCGCTCCCCGACGTGCCGGCTCGCACCAAACCCCCGAAGTGTTGTGTGCATTCCTGTTTGTGTTTGCTCCTTGTATGTGGTGAAAGTTGCCGAGTGTGGCAACGCTGAGAGAGTGACACCCCTGGTGTCGGAAATCCCCTTCCTTTGATTTCTGTTGTTTGCGATCCCCGATAGCGATCCGTCGCC
>JAGQPT010000088.1 GCA_020426575.1 Planctomycetales bacterium | reverse complement strand
GATCGCCTGTTGATCACGGAACAATTCGCGCAACCGCGCGTAAAATGCCTCGCTGGCAGCGCGGGCGACCGTGTAGTCCTGCCGAATGGTCCCCCGCTGCTCGACCACCTGACGTGCGCTGTAGAGCCGGCACGTATCCGCGAAACGTGGCGTGTCGAGCCACTCTTGTGTCGCCTCCACTTCGCGATCGAAGACAGCGGCTTCATCATCGGCAGGCTCGTCGATCGTGTCGAGGTTCTCCGTGATCCGCTTGCCGCTCTTCTTGAGCGTCGACATGTACATGTCGATCCGCCGCTGCGCCCGGGGCAAATCGTCGTTGTTCAGATTGATGTTCAACAGGTCGATGTACCAAGGCGTTTTGACCTCGTCGAGCACGTAGGTTTCGACGATTTCGCGTGCAATTGGCAGCGTCGTCGTCTTGGAATCGTCGTGGACGTCCTTATTGCCGGCACGCAGCAGTTTGTCATATTCCTCGGCAAGCAATTGCCGGAACAACTCGGTAGAAAACACGTCGCCCTTGCTGGCGCCCGTCTCGGCATCGTCCTCGGTGAGCTGTGCCCGCTTGTGGAGCCACTCCCAGAGGATGCTGAGCCGGATTTCGCCCGTCGCGGCGTCTTCCATAAGGTAGAGAACGTCGTCGTCGCCAAACCAGTCGGCCGGCTTGAGCGCGGCGGCTTGGAATCCCTGGCCAAAGGCGTTGCCGTACTGCAATGCCACGCTGATCAGGTTGCGGGCCCCACGGATCGAACGCGGACCGTCTTCCAGCAGCACCAGGCCGTCTGCATCGGCGGCGCTGTACGTGAGTCGTGGGAACGTCCGACCGAGTTGGTTATCGTCGCCCACCTTCTCCCACACTGGCCGAACGATGTGCACCATTTTCCAGTGGGCGACCCATTTGCCGCTCGCCCCCGCTTCCTGTTCCCGCTGGCCGCCAGCGACCGCCTTGCGCATGCTGCTGGCAACGCCTTCCGGCGAACCGACCGGAATGTTCGGTTCCATCCCCCCCTGCCACAATGCGAAGCGCCCCGCGGCGTCGGGCGTGTTGACGGCGCGGCGCACGCGATCCTCGTAATTGCGCATGTAGCCATACGTCATCGTGATCGCTTCGATGTTGGGGTTGATGAACAGCGGATCCCAGGCCATCGCGTCGGCCACGCTGTTGATGTAGTCCCAACGTCCCGTGTTGAACCCGACGAAGTGCTCGCCCAAGACGGCACGGATCTCCATGAGCTGGAACGTTGCTTCGAGCTGTTCAACGAGCACGTACACCTTGATCGTGCCGCCATCCAGCCCGAGGTGCTCCTCGACGGCACTGAGCATTTCGTTCCAAAGCGCCGCCTCTTCGGCCGTTTGGATCTTCGGCAGGTAGAGAACGATCGACGACCCGTCACGGACGAGTTGTTCGTAGTTGTTGACCACGTAGAGCACGAGGTCGACGATCGACGCCGAGAAGGCCTCGCCGTCGGCCGCGCGAACGTGCCGGTCGTCCAGGTGCAACCCGCGGGCACGGAAGATCTTGGTCGTGAAGTCGAGCTGCTCGCGCCAATCGCCGATGATCTTGTGGCCATGAAACCCGAATGCCCACGTATTCATCTCCTCGGCGACCTTCGCGGCCACTCGCATGAACACGTCGTCCTTGCGGATGGCCAGTTTGAGGTTCCGCTGATTGTCGAGCGACATCGCCTTGATCTGGCCCAAGGCGTCCTCGCCGTCGAACATCCAGCCGTCGGCGCCCGACAGCAGCGCGTAGGCCACGTTGCGAATGCTCGAATCGAGCGGCGCGTTGGGCTTGGCCGCCGGGCCCGTCCCTTGGATCCACTGCCGTTGCAGGTCCGCGGGAATCTCTCCGCCGACGAATCGCCCTTCTCGGGCATCCTTCACACTGATCTGCGTGCGGCCGATCAGTGCAGTCTCGTCGAGAAACCCGATTCGCTCGCGACTGCGATATCGACGTAGCCGTCGCGCGGCGCGCTTGGCCATCAACTCCTTCTGTTCGCCATTGAAGTGCGCCAGCGCCGCCAGGGCGTCCTTCACAGCCGGTGTGTAAACGTCGGCGTACTCGGACTCGAGACCTGAACGTATCAGCACCCTGCACGTGCCGGCCGTGACGGATGCCGACAACGGGGCGGGTTCGACGAACGTACTCATCCGCTGGTCTCCTTGCCGCAAAGGTGTCCTGGCTGACGCTTCACTACAAGTCATTCACTGGCATTTGCTTGTCTCAACCCCGGATTAGACGTTCTAACTGCAAGTGCCGTACCGATCATGCGATACCGCGCGAGTCAGGCACTCGCACCTGGCCACACCGGACGCGTCGATGTGGTCGCCCCGTTCGCCACCCCCGCACGAGTGCGGTCTCAGCGGCCATTCGTCATTGCCGTTGCGACCCTCACCCAAACGGTGGCCGCTGCTTCCCAAGTCGCAAAAACCCCGAGTCAAACGGTAATAATTGCCGACTCGCTCGTGCGTAACCGCACAGAGCTGTGCGATTGACGTGCCGTCACGCAGCACACGACACGGGTGAAATCGATGCCCTGCTTGTCCCCGTGGTGCGCCGCACTCCTTCATGGCCTGCTACGTTGCGCCCGCAGATCACGGCAGTAACGGCCGCCGAAATCAGGTAGGATTGCTGGTGGTGGGAAGTGCCCATCGAGGGAATGTCGGGAGCACGACATGGACGAGGACAGTGCGAATGTCGACGCGGCAAACGACTGGATGCAGCCGTTTCTGCAGTTCTGGCGTGACTACTTCGAACAGGCCGACACCGCCACACAGCAACTGCTGAACTGGCAACGATCCGTGGACTGGCCGGAGCGACTGGATCGATCGCAGCTCGAAGCTGCGAGCAAGGCGATGGATGCCTACTTACGCAGCGCGGAGTTTCTTGGTGCGATGCGGGGCGTCATCGACGCCATGATCACTACCCAACGGCAGAGCCGCAGTCCCTCGATCATGGCCCCCCTTGAGTCGTGGACGGCGCCGCCGGGCCCATTGTGGGAGCAATTCATTGACCGATGGGCCCAAGCGACGGGACTGAGCGAGTCACGACGCGGTGCCACGCCATTCGACGTCGTCTACCAAGAGTCGTCGCTGCGGCTGCTGCGGTACCGAAGCGACGTTGCGGCCGCCGTGGCCGAGCCCGTTTTGCTGTGCTTCTCGCTGGTGAATCGTCCGTACATACTCGATCTGCAACCACAGCGCAGCGTCGTCCGCCAGTTGCTCGAGCAGGGCCTCGACGTCTACCTGATCGACTGGGGCGTTCCCAGCAACGCCGACCACACCCTGCGCCTGCACGACTACATCAACAAGCGAATGAAGTGCCTGGCCGACATCGTCTGTGAGGCCTCCGGGTCACCGCAGATCAACCTATTGGGTTATTGCATGGGCGGAACGATGGCGGCGATCTACACGTCGCTGTATCAACGCCAAGTGCGCAACCTGATATTGCTCGCTGCGCCGATCGACTTCAGCGGCAACGAAAGCCTGCTCAATATCTGGACCCGGCAGGGGCATCTCGACGTCGACGGGCTCATCGACGCCTTCGGCAATTGTCCCGGCGCCTTCCTGCAGGCATGTTTCCAGCAGACCAAGCCGGTTCAGAACTACTTCGAGAAGTACATTCGCTTGCATGAGCACAGCGGCGACAACGCATTTCTGGAGAACTTCTTGGCCATGGAACGCTGGGCCAACGACAGCATTCCCGTGGCCGGCGAGACGTTTCGCGAGTTCGTCAAAATGTTTTATCAGCAGAACCGGCTCGTCGAGGGGCAACTGCGCCTCCGCGGCACACCGATAGACCTGGCCCGCATCACCTGTCCGTTGCTGCTGCTGACAGCCAACTTCGACCATCTGGTTCCCCCCAACTCGGCGCTGGCCCTCACGGGCTGTGCCTCGTCGGCCGAGGCGCTCAATCTGGCCATCGATGCCGGTCACATCGGCTTGGCCGTAAGTTCCAAGGCCCATCGCGAGCTGTGGCCGGCGGCAGCTCGCTGGATCGTGGACCATTCCACTCTGCGGCATTGAACGGAAAGTTTATTATCCCCTTGTCCACTAAACGGCGGCTACCGACGCATCGTGTCCGTAGTACCCCGGCGCCACCCGAGCAACCGGCCCGGTGATGCCCGCGCCGACGCCTCGCATGCGCCGGACGCCGCGACCGGGATTCCACGTCTGCGCCAGTTTGGTAAGATGCGGTGCAGTTTTGCCTGTGCAACGTGGGTCGACCCGCCGATCTGCGTACGAGCCGGACTGAGCAACCTGCCGGACCATTCAACCTCCGGATCATTCAACCCACCGTGGAGCCAAGGGTGTCATGAACAAGGACAATACTCTCGACGCAATCCGTGGCGCATCGTTCTTCAGCGACATGGACGACGAGCATCTGCAGCGACTTGCCGAGATCGCCGAATTGGTCGATCTCCCCCCCCACTCCACGATTTTCAAAGAAAACGACCCGGCCGAAAACGTCTATGTGGTTGCCAGCGGCCACGTTTCCTTGGTCATCTGTATGCATGAAGTCGGCTGCCGCCAGCTTTCCGACGTCGGCGACGGAGAAATGCTCGGCTGGTCGCCACTGGTCGGCCGCAGCCGCATGTCCGACACCGCGCGGACGGCCACCGCGGCAACCCTGATCTCCATCAATGGCGAGCAATTGCTCGACTTGTGCCGTAAGCAGCCCGACTTCGGCTTCGCCTTCATGTATCGCGCTGCCCAGGTGCTGGCGCAGCGGCTCGGTGCGGTACGGGTCCAACTGATGGACATGACCGGCCACAGTCTTCCGGAAGTCGTGCTCGAGTCCGACTGACGCTTTTGTAAGGGGCGCGCTGACACGCATCCTATGTGGCAGGTGCTCTGACACAGCCACGCTGTCACGGGCGCGTTGCCACGGTAACGTCGTACCGTGTGCGTCGTTATTGGTGCGTCGTATTGACGTGAGGCTGATCGCCCGAGCTGCCCACCGCCATCAAGGCGCATCCCCAAACGGCGAACACCCAGCACGTTGGTGGTTTTTCCCGATGTGCGTGAGGCCGTGCTGCACCAGGTAGCCAGAGAGAGGGGATGGGGTTTCTCACTTCCGCTCGTAATGTGCCGGTTGCATCGCTAACGTTGCGCCCCAATTGCCGCGCACCAGTGGAATCTGCGCTGAAAACGGTTATAAGAGTGAGCGCAGCGGAGACCGCAGTAGCGCGACGCCTCGTCGCACTATTGTCACTTCCGACCGAGTGGCAAAGTTCGGCCGCCACCGATGCGCTGAAACCGAGCTGACACGCTGGCAATTCGCATTGCGCCTTGCTTCGGGAGCCGTCCAGGCATGCGATTCGACAGTCCTCACGCAATTTCGGTTGCGCATTTCGATGACGCGCGTGCCAATCCGCACCGCCGCTCCCGGCCGGAATGTGCGGATCCGCACACGGGAGGCGAACACGGCTGCATCGCTCGGGGCATATCAGATTTTCGGTATCAGGATTACTCGTCGTCGCGTGATCCGCTGACGTATCTACGTAATGGTATGAGAGTTGCTTTTTGACGTGCATAGTTTGACCCAAGACTGATCGCAGGCAACGTTTCCAGGGAGGATACAGGTGATGGCGCGTGATATCGTGGTGCTCAGTGGCGTGCGAACGGCAATCGGTGGCTACGGAGGTAGCCTCAAGGACATCCCACCCAGCGAGCTAGCCGCCAAGTGTGTCAAAGAGGCCGTTAAACGTTCTGGAGTTAAACCAGACGATGTCGGACACGCCGTGTTCGGCAACATTATCCACACCGACGCACACGACCATTACCTGGCCCGGGTCGCTGCGATCAACGGAGGTCTGCCCCACTCGACTCCGGCGCTCACGCTCAACCGTCTATGTGGCAGCGGCTTGCAAGCGATCATCACCGCCGCACAAACGATCATGCTCGGTGACGCCGACGTCACCGTCGCCGGCGGTGCGGAAAACATGAGCCGCAGCCCTTACGTGTCACCCGCCATGCGCTGGGGCGCCCGCATGAACGACACGACTCTCGTCGACATGATGGTTGGCGCGCTCAGCGATCCCTTCGACGACTGTCACATGGGTGTGACGGCCGAAAACGTAGCCAGCAAGTATGGTATCACCCGCAAGGATCAGGACGAGCTGGCCGTCGAGAGTCATCGTCGTGCCGGCGCCGCGATCGACCACGGCTATTTCGCCGCCCAGATCGTGCCGATCCAGATCAAGGTCAAACGGGAAATGGTACCGTTCGAAGTCGACGAAACCGTTCGCTACGGGACCACGGTCGATAAGTTGGCCAAGCTACCGACGGTTTTCGACGCCGACGGGACGGTGACACCCGGCAACGCGTCGAGCATCAACGACGCGGCAGCCGCCGTCGTGCTCGCAGACGCTGAGTTTGCCGCGAAGCACCACCTCAAGCCGATGGGTCGACTCGTGGCCTACAGCTACGCCGGCGTCGATCCCAAGTACATGGGCATTGGTCCCGTTCCGGCGGTCCGTTCGCTGCTCGACAAAACGGGATTCGATCTGGACGACATCGACGTCTTCGAGGTCAACGAAGCCTTTGCCGCCCAGGCGATTGCCGTGTGTCGCGAGCTCAAGCTGCCGATGGAACGCACCAACCCCAATGGCAGCGGCATCTCGCTAGGACACCCCATCGGTGCCACGGGCGCGATCCTCACCATCAAGGCGTTGTATGAACTGAACCGCACGGGCAAGAAGCGAGCCCTGGTCACGATGTGCATCGGTGGAGGACAGGGAATCGCCGCGATTTTCGAACACGTTTAGTCAGCGGCGACGTCTCGGCCATGCCATCAAACAGACCATCGCGCGTTTACTACGCGCCCTACTGATCAACACCTTAAGGAGATAGGAATGGGACGACTCGACGGAAAGACGGCTCTTGTCACTGGCGCGTCACGGGGAATTGGCCGCGCCGTGGCCGTGGAACTTGCTCGCGAAGGCGCCAAAGTCGCCGTCAACTATGCCCACAACGAAGCCAAGGCCCAGGAAGTGGTCGACGAAATTGCCGCCTTCGGCGGTGAGTGCATCCTGGCACAGGCCAATATCGGTAACGCCACCGAAGCGCGCGCGATGGTGGATAACGTCGCCGAAAAGTTCACCCACCTCGACGTCCTGGTGAATAAC
The DNA here is from genome assembly GCA_020426575.1 of Planctomycetales bacterium. Taxonomy (GTDB): domain Bacteria; phylum Planctomycetota; class Planctomycetia; order Pirellulales; family JAEUIK01; genus JAGQPT01. Next base: position 18,301 of record JAGQPT010000088.1, on the reverse strand, counting down.
GCCGGCATCACGCGGGACAGCCTCCTGCCTCGCATGACCGACGAGCAATGGGTCGAGGTCATCCACACCAACCTCAACGGCTGCTTTTTCTGCACGTCGGCGGCCATTCCCTACATGACCGCGCAGAGCTTTGGCCGCATCGTCAACATCAGTTCGATGAACGGGCAGGTGCCGGCGTTGGGGCAGGCCAACTACAGCGCCAGCAAGGGGGGCATCATCGCCTTCACCCGCACCGCCGCGCTCGAACTGGTGCACTCGGGGATTACGGTGAATACGGTGGCGCCGGGCTATACCGACACCGACATGTTCGCCGCGGTGCCTCCTATGATTCAGACGCAGATCAAGGGCAAGATCCCCATGGGGCGGTTCGCGCATCCCGAAGAGATTGCCCACGCGGTGATCTTCCTCGTCGCGGACGGCGACTACATCACCGGGCAACAAATCAATGTCAACGGAGGCGCGCACATGTAAAGGACCGGCCTGCACCGAGGCAGGAGGCATCCAGTCACGGCCGGTCGTTCCGATCGGGGCCCCAGCGAGACTCGCACGATTTTCACACTCCAACAGAGGAGGCAATCCTCGTGGCCGATTCCAACAATGACTTCAATCCCTTCGACCCGACGGGCATGATCAAAGGCATGCGCGACGCCAACATGGATGCCTGGTCGAAGATGATGATTGACATCGTAAATACCGACGCCTATGCCACGTCGACCGGCGCCATGCTCGACGCCTGGCTCACCAGTTCCGCACCGTTCCGCAAGGCACTTGAGGACAGCATGGCCCAGGCACTGGCGCAACTCAACCTGCCGTCGCGCGACGACGTGACACGCCTTGCCGAGCGACTCACCAACATCGAGATCCGTCTGGACGACCTCGACGCTAAACTCGATGAACAAGCACGGCAATCCCTAAGCGGAGGACACGGCCATGAGTAACGAGGCAACTCCCGTCGACGTACCGGCCCGCATGCCCACGTTTCTCGAATTGTGCGCCGGCTGGCACAAAACGTTGTCGAATCTGGAAAAGTTCAACCGCCTGCTGGTGACCAACGCCAAGATCGCCCAGACACCCAAGGAACTCGTCTGGACGCTCAACAAGGCCAAGCTCTATCGTTACGTACCGGTCGTGCCGGAGAATGAGCGCAAGCGGATCCCGCTGCTGATGGTCTTCGCCATCATGAACCGGCCATACGTGCTCGACCTGCGGCCGGGACACAGCTTCACCGAGTACATGCTCCGTCACGGCTACGACCTGTTCCTGCTCGACTGGGGCATCCCCGGTCCCGAAGACGCCAACATGTCCTTCGACGAGTACGCGCTCAATTACCTGCCGCGAGTCGTTCGCAAGGTCAAAAGCATCACCGGCAGTGACGAGTTCAGCATTCTTGGCTGGTGCCTCGGCGCGTTAATCAGCACGATGTACTCGGCGCTGCGGGCCAACGACGGGCTGAAGAACCTCATCTTGCTCACCGCGCCGCTCGATTTCTCGGACAAGACCGCCGGGGGATTCGCTCGCTGGTCCAGCAACGAGAAGTTCAACCCCGATACGGTCGTCAGCCAGTTCGGCAACGTGCCCGGCGAAATGATCGATACCGGTGCGAAGATGCTGCGGCCGGTTGAAAACTTCATCGGCAACTATGTCATGCTCTGGGACAACATCGAGAACCCCGGCGCGGTCGACGCCTGGCACGCGATGAACACCTGGGTGCGGGACATCATCCCCCTGCCAGGTGCCGCCTACCAACAGTTGATCAACGACATGTACAAACAGAATCGGTTGATGGAAGGCACGATGCAATTGCGCGGCGAGACGATCGATCTGAAAAACCTCAGGGCGAACCTGCTCAACGTGATTGCCGAGTCCGACCACATCACCCCGGCCTGCCAGTCCGAACGCATTCTCGACGTGACCGGCAGCGAAGACAAAGACGTCCTGCGGGTTCGCGGCGGCCACATCGGTATCATGGCCGGGCGAGGCGCTGAAAAGAACACGTGGCCCCACATTGAATCGTGGCTGGCCCCGCGTTCGGTGTGATGCAACGATGACGAACGTCAACTGGAATGCTTTGATCGAGGAAGACGCACTCGCCGGGGTCCTGCCCGGCGAGTACGCTCGCTTCGCGCGACCAGTGCACGACGGGCTGATGATCTTCCTTGCCGGACTCCCCCAGGACGTGCAACACGAGATCATGGCCGCACAGGCGCGACTCGCCCCCCAAGCCACGATCGCAGAACGGTTGGGCGAGTTGGCCCGCTGCAGCCCTGTGTTGCACAAACTCGGGCAGATCCTGGCGCGCGACCAGCGGCTTTCTCCCCAGTTGCGGACACACCTGCAAAAACTCGAATCGTTGTCCCCGTCGACGCCGCTGGACGAAATCCGCGACACGCTCACCGGCGAGCTCGGTCCGCTCGACGCACTTGGCGTGACCCTCGTACCCCCGGCGATCGCCGAGGCCAGCGTCGCCGTGGTGATCCCATACCAGCAGAACAACGCCACGAGCCGAGGGCAGCGCCACGCGGACGGACACGAGGGCGCCGACCGCGTCTTCAAGGTGCTCAAGCCCCACATCGAACGTCGGCTCGAGATTGAACTCGGCCTGCTCCAGCACCTGGGAGAACACCTCGACGAGCGCTGCGACGAACTCGGCATCCCCCATCTCGACTACGCCGAGTCGTTCCTGCAGGTGAAGAACAAACTCTGGGAAGAAGTCCGACTCGACAACGAGCAACGTCACCTCGCCCAGGCCGCCGAGTTTTTCGCCGGCGACCCTGACGTCCAGATCCCCGTGCTGCTCGAACATTGCACGTCGCGCGTGACGGCCATGTCCCGCATCTACGGCGGCAAGGTCACCGACCACGCGATCGTCTGCCCGTCGCAGCGCCGCCGGCTCGCCAAGCTCGTGGCGCGTGCGCTCATCGCCCGGCCGATCTTTGCCGACAACGACCAAGCGTTGTTTCATTGCGACCCACACGCCGGCAACCTTTTTTTCACCGACGACAACCGCCTGGCCATCCTCGACTGGAGCCTCGTGGGCCGCCTCAACGAGCACGAGCGATCGACAATCGCGCGGGTCATGCTTGCGGCCGTCACTCTCGACGCGACGCAGATCACCTCTCTGCTCACGGGACTAGCAGAACGGCAGCCGCCGGACGCCGTGGCGCTAGCGGCCGTTGTGCGATCGTGGCTGCGGCGCGTGCGACACGGCCAGCCTCCCACGATCAGTTGGCTCACCGGCATGCTTGACGACGCGGTGCAACAGGCTCGCCTCAGTGTGGGCTCGGACCTGATGCTGTTCCGCAAGTCGCTGCACACGCTCGAAGGTGTGTTGGTCGAGATCGGTTCTGATCAGTGCGTGATGGACGAAGTGCTCGGCATCGAGTTCCTCCGTGCACTGGTGGGGGAGTGGCCCAAACGTTGGCTTAGTCTCCCGGATGCGCGGGCTCCGCGTACACGGCTCTCGAATATCGATATCGCACGCACCATGTTCAGCGGTCCGGCGACGCTGGTTCGTTTTTGGGCCGGTCACGCGGTCGACATGATCGAGGCGCACCAGCAAACTCCCCTGCCCGATTCGCCGGACACCACTACTGTGGGTGGCACGGCCGGCGGAGACCCTGCCAATACTAACACCACTAACACCGCCGAAATCTCCCTCCTATCACCCGAGGTACCATGTCCGTCAAGTGTTTGAATCACGTCGGTATCGCCGTTCAGTCCATCGACGACCAGCGTGCCTACTACGAAGGCGCTCTCGGCCTGGAGTTCGAAGGCTACGAGGACGTACCCAGCCAAAAAGTACGCGTGGCCTTTTTCCGCGCCGGCGACGTGCGCATCGAGTTGCTCGAACCGACCGCCGAGGATAGCACGGTCGCAAAGTTTCTGGAGAAGCGCGGCGAGGGGCTGCACCACCTCGCCTTCACGGTTGAAGACATCCAATCGCGCATCGAGTCGCTCAAAGAGTCGGGCCTGCGGATGATCGACAACGAGCCTCGGCTCGGGTCGCACCACATGCAGATCGCGTTTGTGCATCCGAAAAGTTCCTTTGGCGTGTTGACGGAACTGTGCGAACCGGATAGCAAGGGACACGCGTAGCTGCACAAGCTGAATTGACCCGCCACCGTCAGTTGATCGGGGGGGCAGCCCACGTCCGACGAGGAAGGAACGTCGTGAGTCAAAACAAAGCTCTGGCATCGGAATTCACCATCCGCGAGGATTTCCCTCCCGTCAGCTACGACGAGTGGCGCCGGACGGTCGAGCATGCCCTGGATGGTGCTCCCTTTGAGCGCAAACTCGTCAGGCGCAACTACGACGGCATCGACATCCAGCCGCTCTACACGCGCGACGATCAACTCGGCGAGGGGGACGTCCAGGGATTGCCCGGCTTCCCCCCGTTCGTGCGACACGCCCAACCCTTGGGCGCCGTGGCAGCGGGCTGGGACATTCGCTCCGAACACGCCCATCCCGACGTCGCCGTCACCAATCGGGCGATTCTCGACGACCTGCTTGGCGGCGTGACGTCGGTCCAGTTGCAGTTCGACGGTGCCGCCTGCAACGGCCTCGATGCCGACGCACCGTCGTGGGGCGAACTGGCGGGTTGCCTTGGCGTGATGATTTACAGCGTCGACGATCTCGACGCGGCGCTGGCGGACGTCGACCTCGTGAAGATGGCCGTCGCGCTCGATGCCGGGGCGGCCTTCCTGCCCGCCGCTGCACTGCTCGCTGCTCTTTGGCAACGTCGCGGCGTCGGGGCCGAACAAGCGCACGGTGCGCTGAACGCCGATCCGCTGGCTAGCCTCGCACTGCGTGGACAACTCCCGCTCGATGCCGAGCAGTCTTTCGCCCAACTCGCCGTCCTAGCCGAGTGGGCCGCCGAGAACTATCCGCACGTAACGTCGATCGGTATCGACACGTCGCCCTACCAGAACGCCGGTGCCACGGCCGCCCAGGACATCGCCTTTGCCATGGCCACGGGCGTCGAGTACCTCCGCGCCCTGAAGCTGGACATCGACACCGCCGCCCGTCAGATGTTGTTCCGCATTGATCTGGGCACACACCACTTCCTGGCCATCGCCAAGCTCCGTGCCGCCCGACGATTGTGGTCGCGAATCGTCGAGGCCTGTGGCGGTTCGCCCCAGGCGGCTGGCATGAAGATCCACGCCCGCACGAGCCATCGTGTCCTCACTCGGCGCGATCCCTACGTCAACCTGCTCCGCAACACGACCGCCGTCTTCGCCGCCGGTGTCGCTGGTGCCGAAGTGATCACGGCGCTGCCGCTGGACACCATGAACGGTTTGCCCGACGACTTCAGCCGTCGCATCGCCCGCAACACGGTCCTCGTGCTGCAGGAAGAGGCGCACCTGAACCGGATCGTCGATCCGGCGGGCGGAAGTTGGTATCTGGAAAAGCTCACCGAACAGCTCGCCGACGTGGCGTGGGGAGTCTTCCAGGAGACGGAACGACAGGGCGGTATGCTGGCGGCGCTGCGGAGCGGTTGGGTGGCCGACGCCATCGAGTCGGCCTTCGCCCCGCGTGCCAAAGACATCGCGCGACGCAAAGAGGGCATCACCGGGGTGAGTGAATTCCCCGACGTCAACGAACCCCGCGACGAGCACCACCCAGCGGACCTCGCGTCGCTGCGCAAGTCGGCGGCCCAGCGGTTGGCCCAGTCGCGTACTGACGCCAGTGAGCTCCATCAACTCAGCAAGTCCCCGCTCGATGTCGCGGCGGCCATCAAGGCGGCTGACCAAGGAGCGACACTCGGCCAAATCGCCTCGGCACTGGGTTTTCATGGCGAGGCCACGACGACCGTCACTCCACTCACGCCGCGCAGTTTCGCCCAGCCGTACGAAGAGCTCCGCGATGCCAGCGACGCCTGGCTCGATGCCCACGGCAGCCGCCCCCGCGTGTTTCTCGCCAAGATGGGACCGGTGGCGCATTACATCGCGCGGGCGACCTACGCCAAGAACTTTTTCGAAGCCGGTGGTTTTGAAGTGGTAGGCGAAGCCGGTTACGAGGACGCCGACACGGCGGTGGCGGCGTTTCTTCAAAGCGACGCCAACATTGCCGTGATTTGCTCGTCGGATAAGCTCTATGCCGAGATCGTGCCCGCGACGGCCGCGGCGCTCAAACAGGCCGGGGCACGAACCGTCGTGCTGGCTGGTGCGCCCGGCGAGAACGCCGACGCCTGGCAGGCGGCTGGTGTCGACGAGTTCATCTTCATCAAGTGCGACGTGCTGGAAACGCTGCGAAAACTGCTGCGTGAAGAAGGTGTGTGGCAAGAGGCCGAGGTATGACCCCATGACGAAGATCCCCATCTTTGCCGATCTTCCCCTGCGAGACGGCGCGGCCCCGACGGCGACGTTGGACCAATGGCGCAAGGCGGCCGGCGATGCCGTCGATGAACTGACCTGGCAGACGCCTGAACAGATTCCCGTGCGGCCGCTCTACACGGCGGCCGACCTCGACGGCGTCGACCACCTCGACACGATGCCGGGCATCCCGCCCTTTTTGCGCGGCCCCTACGCCACAATGTACGTAGAGCGTCCTTGGACGGTCCGGCAGTACGCCGGTTTTTCGACCGCCAAGGACTCCAACGCCTTTTACCGTCGCAACATCGCCGCCGGCCAGAAGGGACTCAGCATCGCGTTCGACCTGGCCACGCACCGTGGCTACGATTCGGACCACCCCCGCGTCACGGGCGACGTCGGTATGGCGGGTGTCGCGATCGACAGCATCTACGACATGCGCACGCTGTTCGACAGCATCCCGCTGGACCGCATGAGCGTTTCGATGACGATGAACGGTGCGGTGCTGCCGGTGATGGCGCTCTACATCGTGGCCGCCGAGGAACAGGGGGTGAAACCCGAGAAACTCGCCGGCACGATCCAGAACGACATCCTCAAGGAGTTCATGGTCCGCAACACTTACATCTATCCGCCGGAACCGAGCGTCCGCATCATCGCCGACATCTTCAAGTACACCAGCCAGCGGATGCCCAAGTTCAACAGCATCAGCATCAGCGGCTACCACATGCAGGAAGCCGGTGCCACGGCCGACCTCGAACTGGCGTACACCTTGGCCGACGGCCTGGAATATGTCCGCACAGGGCATCAGGCCGGCATGAACGTCGACGCTTTCTGCCCCCGGCTCTCGTTCTTCTGGGCAATCGGCATGAACTACTACATGGAGGTCGCCAAACTGCGTGCCGCCCGCATGATCTGGGCCAAACTGATCAAGACGTTCGATCCCCAGAACCCCAAGAGTCTTTCACTACGAACGCACAGCCAGACCAGCGGCTGGAGCCTCACCGCACAAGACGTCTACAACAACGTGATCCGCACCTGTATCGAAGCGTTGGCAGCCACGCACGGCCACACCCAATCGCTGCACACCAACGCACTCGATGAGGCGCTGGCGCTTCCCACCGATTTTTCGGCGCGGATCGCACGTAACACGCAACTCTTCATCCAGCAGGAAACCGACACCTGCGACGTCGTCGATCCCTGGGGTGGCAGCTATTTCATCGAACGGCTCACGCACGACCTCGCCAAGCGGACCTGGCAGCATATTCTCGAAGTCGAAGAACTCGGCGGCATGACTAAGGCGATCGGAGCCGGCATCCCCAAGATGCGGATCGAGGAGGCGGCGGCCCGGACCCAGGCCCGCATCGACTCCGGACAACAGGTCGTCATCGGCGTGAACAAGCACCGCCTCGGCACAGCGGCCGGCGAAGAAGTCAACGTCCTGCGGGTCGACAACTCGGCGGTCCGCAACGCCCAAATTGCCGGCCTTGAACAACTTCGCAAGGAGCGCAACAGTGCGGACGTCGAAGCGGCGCTAGCCGCCCTGACCGAGGCCGCCCGCACCAAGACGGGCAACCTGCTCGAGCTGGCCGTTACGGCCGCACGCGCCAAAGCGACCGTGGGCGAAATGAGCAGTGCCCTCGAGCGGGCCTTCACGCGTTATGAAGCTCCGGTGCAGGCGATCGGCGGCGTCTACGCGGCCGAAGTCGAAGCCAGCCAGGTCGAGAGCGTGCGACAACTGGTCGAAGAGTTCGAGCAGCACGAAGGACGCCGCCCCCGCATCCTGGTCGCCAAGATGGGCCAGGACGGCCACGACCGCGGACAGAAGGTCATCGCCAGCGCGTTCGCCGATCTGGGATTCGACGTCGACATCGGCCCACTGTTCCGCACTCCGGCCGAGACCGCCCGCCACGCCGTTGAAAACGACGTGCACATCGTCGGAGTGAGTTCGCTTGCCGCAGGTCACCTCACGCTGGTGCCCCAGCTTCGCGACGAGTTGGCCGCCCAGGGACGCCCGGACATCATGATCGTCGCCGGTGGTGTGATTCCGCCGAAGGACTACGACGCCCTGTACGAAGCAGGCGCCGCCAGCGTGTTCGGCCCCGGCACCGTGATCGCCGAGGCTGCCACGCGATTGATCGTCGATCTGGCGGAACGACTCGGGTTTTCGCTGCAAGCGGCCGGGACGGCCGCTCACGAACGGAGCCCGGCATGAAGCGGAAATCCGGACGCCGTCCGGCACTGTCGCTCGACGACTACTACGTTGGCGTGCGGGCGCGCGACATGGCCATCTTCCCTCGCGCGCTCACGCTGATCGAATCCAACCACCCCGACCATCAGCAGTTGGCCGAAGCGCTGCTCACGCGCGTGCTGCCCGACACGGGGCAGGCGATACGCATCGGCATCACCGGTCCGCCGGGTGTCGGCAAGAGCACGACAATCGAATCGCTTGGCCTGCACCTGGTGCGCAACGGCCGCCACGTCGCCGTGCTCGCGGTCGATCCTTCCAGCGGCGTCAGCGGCGGCAGCATCCTTGGCGACAAGACTCGTATGGCGCGGCTTTCGGCCGAACCAAATGCCTTCATCCGCCCGTCACCCTCAGCGGGCACCCTCGGCGGCGTGGCCCGCAAGACCCGCGAAGCGATGCTCATCTGCGAGGCTGCGGGCTTCGACGTCGTGTTGATTGAAACTGTCGGTGTCGGCCAGTCCGAAACGATGGTCGCCGACATGACCGACTGTTTCCTGGCGTTGATGTTGCCCGGGGCCGGCGACGAGCTACAAGGCATCAAGCGCGGACTGCTGGAACTGGTCGACGTGATCGCGGTGAACAAGGCCGACGGCGACGCGGCGGCCGCGGCTGAACTGGCTGCCCGCCAGTATCGCAGCGCGCTGGCCTCGATCGCGGGGCATCATGAGACACCGCCCGCGGTACTGACCTGTAGCGCGTTGTATGACCACAACATCGATCAGCTCTGGACCGCCGTCGCCGATCGATACGAACAACTCAAGACGAGCGGGGAACTCGCCAAGCGGCATCGCCGCCAACGCGCACACTGGCTCTGGACGATCCTCGACGACCAGATCCATCGGGCCATTCGCGAACACCCGGCCGTGTGCGCGATCCGCGACGACTTGGAACAACGTGTGCTTGCTGGTACGCTACCGCCGGAAGTGGCGGCGCGGCAAATCCTCGAAGCGCTACAACAACCTGTCACGAGCTGAGAACCTGCGCAAATGACAATCCGCAAAGAACTGATGGACGACCTGGAAAAGCGGCGCCAAGAGCTGCGACTGGGTGGCGGAAAGAAAAGAATCGATGAGCGGCATGAACGGGGCCAAATGTCGGCGCGCGAACGCCTCGACACCCTCTTCGACGCCGGCACCTTCCAAGAGTGGGGCATGCACGTCGAACACTCCTGCCACGATTTCGGCATGGAAACGAAGTCCATGCCTTCGGACGGCGTCGTCACCGGCGTCGGCTGGGTCAATGGTCGCGTCGCTGCCGCCTTCAGTCAGGACGCCACCGTCGGCGGCGGTGCACTTGGGCAGCGTCACGCCAAAAAAATCTGCGACATCATGGACTATGCCATCGAAGGTGGCATGCCCTTTGTCGCCATCAATGATTCCGGAGGCGCACGCATCCAAGAAGCCGTCGAGTCGCTCTCCGGATACGGTCAGGTCTTTTACCGCAACGTGCTGCTCTCGGGCTGTGTGCCTCAGATCGGCATCATCGCCGGCAATTGCGCCGGCGGCGCCGCCTATTCGCCCGCCTTGATGGACTTCCTGATCATGACGCGCACGAACGCCAACATGTTCATCTGCGGCCCGCAGGTGATCAAGGCGGCCACAGGCGTGGAATGCACGATGGAAGAGGTCGGCAGCGCCGACGCCAATGCCCGCATTTCCGGCAACGTTCATTTCATCGCGGACGATGACCAGCATGCGATGCAGATAGCCGCCGACCTGTTGTCTTACCTGCCCTCGAACAACGTGGAGAATCCCCCCCACGCCCCCACCGGGGAAATCTGCCTCGACGCCGACCCGCTGATGAACGACGTCGTGCCCGAGGGTCCCAAGGACCCGTTGGACATGTACGCCGTGATCCATCGCATCGTCGACAAGGATCACTTCCTCGAGGTGCATCGCGAGTTTGCCCCCAACATCATCGTCGGGTTCGGTCGCGTCGACGGCATCGTCGTCGGCATCATCGCCAACCAGCCGAACGTCAAAGCGGGCACGCTCGACATCGACGCTTCGGACAAAGGCGCGCGGTTCATCCGCTTTTGCAACGCCTTCAACATCCCCATTCTCACGCTCGTCGACGTACCGGGATTCCTGCCCGGCGTCGCTCAGGAGCAGGGGGGCATCATCCGCCACGGCGCCAAGATGCTCTTCGCCTATTCCTCGGCAACCGTGCCAAAGATCACCGTCATCACCCGCAAGGCCTACGGCGGCTCATACCTGGCGATGTGCAGCCGTGATCTCGGCGCCGACATGGTGTTCGCCTGGCCGACGGCCGAAATCGCAGTGATGGGTGCCGAAGGAGCCGTCAACGTGCTCTATCGCAAGGAGCTCTCCACGGTCGAAGGCGACAAGAAGAAAGCGATGTACGACCAGTTCGTCGAGGAATACCGAGCGCGGTTTTCCTCACCGTACATGGCCGCTTCGCACGGAATCATTACTGACGTCATCTCACCGGCCCAGACGCGCTGCGTCGTCTCGCTGGCGCTGCGAAACACGTTGAACAAGAGCGAAACTCGACCGCCCAAGAAGCATGGACTGATTCCCCTATGAAAAAACTCAGAATCACGATCGACAACAAGTCGTACGACGTGACGGTCGAAGACCTCACGGAGACCGACATTTTCGGCAGTTCACCGTCGCCGGCCTCAGCGCCTTCAAGCGCGCCAGCGACTCCGACGGCGTCGGCTCCCACCGGCAGCGCCGCACCGCGGCCCAAACTGCCAATGGAGGCGGGCACGGTGACGAGCCCCATGGCCGGCGCCATCAAGTCCGTGCTCGTCAAACCGGGCGACCAGGTCAAGGAGCACCAGGCCCTGGTGATCCTGGAGGCCATGAAGATGGAGAACCAGATCACGGCTCCCGTGGCTGGTGCCGTCAAGAGCGTGGCCGTCAAGGAAGGCGACTCCGTCCACGAAGGACAAGTTCTGGTGGTTGTGGAGTAGACAATGCTGCTGGCAATGGAAGAAAACGAAGTCGTCTTCGAGTTCACGCTCGATCCGATATGGCACGACTACGGGCTCCCCATGGCGGTGATGGGCATGTTTGTCGTCTTCGTCGTGCTCGGGTTGATGGTCACGTTCATCTCGTTGCTGCCCCGCATCATGGCGCTGTCGTCCTCGGCGACGGTCCCACCGGCGACTCCGATCGATGCGGCGCTGGGGGACGACGAGATCTCCGAAGAACTCATGGTCGTCATCGCTGCGGCCGTCGCTGCGACCTTGCAGACGCCCCACCGCATTGTGCAGGTGCGCGGGCTCACGCCTGCCGACCAAGGCTGGTCCCTCAGGGGACGCACGCTGCACCACCAGTCACACCAAGTCCCTCGGCGAGACCCTAAATGAACGCCCTCGAATACATCGGCAGCAAGATCAGCGACTGGTTTGGCACCACGGCCTTCCCCGGGCTGGAGTGGGGCAACGCGATCATGATCGTGATCGGCATCGGTTTCATCTACCTCGCCATCTTCAAGCACTACGAACCGCTGCTACTTGTACCAATCGGATTCGGTGTGATCGTGGGCAACATCCCCACGATGGCCGAAATGACACTGAGCGTCTACGATGAAGGCAGCGTACTGCAGTACCTCTACTTCGGCGTGCAAAAGGGCATCTATCCCCCGTTGATTTTCCTGGGGATTGGGGCGATGACCGACTTTTCCACGATGCTCTCGAATCCCAAGCTGGTGCTCTTGGGCGCTGCCGCTCAACTCGGCGTATTTCTCACCTACCTCGGCGCGCTGACGCTCACTTTCACGCCGCAGGAAGCCGGCGCGATCGGCATCATTGGCGGTGCCGACGGTCCGACGGCAATCTTCCTGGCATCGCGGCTCGCCCCCGATTTGCTCGGCGCAATCGCGATCGCGGCATATTCATACATGGCTCTGGTGCCCGTGATCCAGCCGCCAATCATGCGGATGCTGACGACGCGCGAAGAGCGGCTTATCCGCATGAGACCGTCACGGATCGTCTCGCGTCAGGAGCGGATCGCCTTCCCGATCGCCGCGTTTCTGATCTGCACGCTATTCGCTCCCGGCGCCATTGTGCTGATCGGCATGCTCTTTTTCGGCAACTTGATGAAAGAATGCACGGTCACGGACCGCCTGGCGTTGACGGCCCGATCGGCGATGATCGACATTGTGACCATCCTCTTGGGTTTTTGCGTGGGAGCCAGCACCAACGCCCAGCATTTTCTCCAGGCCCGCTCGATTTTGATTTTTGGTCTAGGCGCCGTGTCGTTCTGTATCGCCACGGCCGGCGGTGTGCTCTTCGCCAAGGCGATGAACCTGGTGCTCCGGGAAAAGATCAACCCGCTGCTAGGGGCGGCCGGCGTCTCGGCCGTGCCCGACTCGGCGCGCGTCGTACAAATGGTCGGCCAACAGGAAGACTCGACGAACTTCCTGCTCATGCACGCCATGGCGCCCAACGTCGCCGGTGTGATCGGGTCGGCCGTGGCCGCCGGTATGCTCTGGTCACAGCTGGCTAAATGACTGCAATGTCGACGTGATGGCGCTGTCGACGCAACGGGGCTGAACCCGACACGCGCGTTACCCCCGCAGCGTTGCCAATAAGGCCGCGATGCGAGCGCGGGTGTCGGGGCTCGCCAACAACGCGCCGCTGCGCCGCTCGACGTCGTCCCGGTCCGCGCCCGCCAACCGCGTGCGCGCCACCATCAAGTTGAGCTGGTATTTGGCGTCGGCGATCGCCTCGGAAGAACAAGCGAGAATTCGAGTCACGACGTCATTGGTGGCGGGCTCTAACTCGTCGACCGAGACGACGTGGTTGTAGAGCCCCGCGTGGTAAGCGTCGTCGGCCGAGATCGCACGGGCGGTGAACAGTAGCTCCTTGGCCTTGTGAATGCCCATCACGGCGAGCCAGGGTGCGTAGACTTCCGGTTCGAGCGGTATCCCCAGCTTGCTCGAGGCGATGGCGACCTCTGCATTGTCAGTCGCTACCACGATGTCGACGCCAAGCAGGATGATCAACCCGCCGGCGTGAACGCTGCCTTCGACCATCGCCACGACCGGGATCGACAGGTCCTGAACGCGCTGGAAGACCTTGATGATGGGGTTGTCGGCGTACAGCGCCGCTGGATCGAGTTCGCGAAGATCGTGCCCGGCGCACCAGACTTTTGCGCCGGAGTTTGCCCGAAGAACCACCACCCGCGCCTCCTCTCTTTCCGCCAGGTCGAGGCATTCGAGAACTTCCTCGCCCATCTGCGCATTCACCGCGTTGCGCTTGGCGTCACGGTCCAACGTGATTGTCACGACATGGCGGTCGTCGATGGCGTATCTGGTCCAACGCATCGGTTCGGGCAAGCCCCCGTCAAGCAAACTCGAGAATGGGCTGATCGACCGCCAGTGTATCACCCACGGTGGCAAAGATCTTTGCGACCGTGCCGTCGCGCTCGGCCGCGAGGACGTTTTCCATTTTCATGGCTTCGATAACGGCCAGGTGCTGGCCTGGTTTGACGTCGTGGCCCACCTCGACACTCAGCTCTGATAACAACCCCGGCATGGGCGACAACAAAAACTTTGACGTGTCCGGCGGCTCCTTGACCGGCATACAAGCAAGCAGTTCGGCGGCCCGGGCCGTGATCACCATGATGTCGACTTGCGCGCCCCAGTGGAACAGCCGGTAGTGCATGTTGCGGCGTTCGACCTGGATACAGACCTTCGTGCCGTTGACGCTCCCCCAAAATAGCGGCTGGCCGAAGTGCCAGTCGCTCAGCACCAGGTATTCTTCGCCGCCAAACGACACACGGTGTCCCCCTTCGACGGGGCGGACGTTGACGGCGTGGTGACGGTCGTTCATCACCACGACCCAGTCGTCATGCACCTTCCGCTCGTATCCGGGCAACTGCCCGCTGATCGCGGCAGCCCTGTCCATATAACGACGATGAATCGATGCGGCTACCGCAATCAGCAACGCGGGATCGTCGTGCACGATGTTTGATGGATGAAAACCGTTGGGATACTCCTCGGCAATCAAATTGGTCGAGAGCTGGCCACTGCGGAATCGCGTGTGTTCGATCAAGGCCGCCAGGAAGCTGATATTGTGCGACACCCCTCGCAGGTAGAACTCGTTGAGCGCCTCCCGCATATGCTCGATTGAACGCGCCCGCGTCGCCCCGTGCGTGATCACTTTCGCGATCATCGGGTCGTAATGCATTGACACCTCGCCCCCTTCGCAAACGCCCGTGTCGACGCGCACCGTCTCCGACTCAGCCGGCGGCATGTACCGCACGAGCCGCCCGATCGACGGCAGAAAGTTGCGAAAAGGGTCTTCGGCGTAGACGCGCGCCTCGATGGCCCAGCCGTTGCGACGCACCTCTTCCTGAGTGAGTGGCAACGGCTCGCCGTCGGCAACGCGGATCATCAACTCGACGAGGTCGAGCCCCGTGACCAGCTCGGTCACGGGATGTTCGACCTGCAGTCGCGTGTTCATTTCGAGAAAATAAAATCCTTGGTCCGCGTCGACGATGAACTCGACCGTGCCGGCCGATGAGTACTCGACCGCCTTGGCTAGCGCCACCGCCTGGGCGCCCATCGCCGCGCGGAGCTCATCGTCGACGAACGACGACGGCGCCTCTTCGATCACCTTCTGATGGCGGCGCTGCAACGAACACTCCCGCTCGCCCAGGTGGATCACGTTGCCGTGACGATCGCCCATCACCTGAATTTCAATGTGACGAGGTTCTTCAATGAACTTCTCGATGAAGACGCGGTCGTCGCCAAAAGCCGATGCCGCCTCGCTGGCCGCGCGCTGAAAACCTTCCCGGCATTCGTCGTCGCTGCGGGCAATTCGCATCCCTTTGCCGCCACCTCCGGCGCTGGCCTTGAGCATTACGGGATAGCCGATCTCGCGGGCAATTCGCACGGCGTGGTCGCCGTCGCTGATCACGTCGTCGTGCCCGGGCACGGTGTTGACACCCGCCTCGCGGGCCAGCCGCTTCGAAGTGATCTTGTCTCCCATGCTGACAATCGCCTGGGGCGAGGGGCCGATGAATACGACACCCGCCTCAGTGAGCCGCCGGGCGAACTCCGCGTTCTCCGAGAGGAACCCGTAGCCGGGGTGCACGGCTTCCGCGCCGCTTGCCAGCGCCGCTTCCATAATCTTGTCGATCGACAGGTAGCTTTCCGTCGCAGGAGGTGGGCCAATGGCGACCGCCTCATCCGCCGCCGCGACATGCACGCCGTCCCGGTCGGCCTCGGAAAAGACGGCGACCGTAGCGATCCCCATTCGCCGGGCGGTCTTGATCACTCGACAGGCGATTTCGCCCCGGTTTGCGATCAGGATTTTTTTGGACATGGGTCCGTCTATCCGTCGCGTGTATTGTTCAGTGTTGTCATGGCGTTCGCGTCCGTCGCCGGCTTGCTCGGCGGCAACACTCGCGGAACACGACGCGTCACAACGGGATGTTCCCGTGTTTGCGCCAAGGGTTCTCCAGCTTCTTGTTCTTCAACATCGCCAACGACCGGCAAACGCGCTGGCGGGTACTGCGCGGCATGATCACGTCGTCGATGAATCCGCGCCGGCCGGCGATGAAGGGGTTGGCAAACTTCACTCGGTATTCTTCCGTCAACTCGGCAATCCGCTCGGCGTCGTCGCGCTCGTCGCGGAAGATGATTTCAACCGCCCCCTTGGGCCCCATCACGGCAATCTCCGCGCTGGGCCAGGCAAGGTTCACGTCGCCACGCAGGTGCTTCGACGCCATCACGTCGTAGGCACCGCCGTAGGCCTTGCGCGTGATCAGTGTGATTTTCGGCACCGTGGCCTCGGCATACGCGAACAACAGCTTGGCGCCATGTTTGATGATCCCGCCATATTCCTGGGCCGTTCCCGGCATGAAACCCGGCACGTCCACCAGCGTGAGGATCGGGATGTTGAACGCGTCGCAGAAGCGCACGAATCGCGCCCCCTTGATCGCGGACTTGATGTCCAGGCAGCCAGCCAGCACCAGCGGTTGGTTGGCAACGATGCCGACGGGGCTGCCCTCCATGCGGGCAAACCCCACGACGATGTTCTTGGCGTGCTCCGGCTGAATCTCAAAGAAGTCGGTGTCGTCGACAATCTTGAGTATCAACTCCTTGATGTCGTACGGCTTCGTCGGCGAATCAGGAATCAGCGTGTCCAGCGACGGCTCCAGGCGGTCGGCGGCGTCGGGCGTCGGGCGGTGAGGCGCCGGCTCGCGGTTGTTGGCCGGCAGATAGTTGATGAACCGCCGTAGCATGGCCAATGCTTCCACGTCGTTTTCAAACGCGCGATCGGCAACGCCCGAACGCGTCGAGTGCGTGATCGCCCCACCCAATTCCTCGTGGGTGACCGTTTCATGGGTGACGGTCTTCACGACGTCAGGCCCGGTGACGTACATGTACGAAGAATCTTTGACCATGAAGATAAAGTCGGTCATCGCCGGTGAGTAAACCGCCCCACCGGCGCACGGGCCCATGATCAGTGAGATCTGTGGAATCACGCCCGAAGCAAGCACGTTGCGCTGGAAGACGTCGGCGTAACCGGCCAGCGACGCGACGCCCTCCTGGATGCGTGCTCCGCCCGAGTCGTTCAGCCCGATCACCGGCGCCCCCACCTTGATGGCGTGGTCCAATATCTTGCAGATCTTCTCGGCATGTGCTTCGGACAATGAGCCGCCGAAAACCGTGAAGTCCTGGCTGAAGACGAAGACGATGCGCCCGTTGATCGTGCCATAGCCGGTGACGACACCGTCGCCGGGAATGCTCTGCTGGTCCATGCCGAAGTCGGTGCAACGGTGCTCGACGAACATGTCCCACTCTTCGAACGTGCCGGGGTCGAGCAACAATTCGATGCGCTCGCGAGCCGTCAGCTTGCCCTTGCCGTGCTGGGCCTTGATGCGCCGCTCCCCGCCGCCCAGTTCCGCCGTTGCTCGTTTCTCTTCCAGTTCGCGAACAATGTCTTGCATGGGTCCTTGTCCCTCGCCCCGGCGCTTGCCCCACCAAAACTCACGTTGTTTCACTATCGGCCCCGACTTGTTCAAGCCGCCGCAGTCGGGTTTCCAACTCCTCGATTCGCCGGGCCATTTCCTCGCGGTCAGGTTCTCCCTCAGCCGCTGATTCTCCCACAGCCACTGAAGCGGACTGACGTTCGCCATCGTCGTCGACGCCCGCCGCGCTCCGGTCGATCTCGCCACCCGTCGAGTCAATGTCGCCCGAACCGCGCGCCGAAATACCGTCGAGCCACGCCTTCACCCAATGGATCGGCCTGGCCATCGAACCCGTCGACCCGCCGTGCTGCTGCAAAAAGCGCAGGTACGTCAGCGACTGCCGAAAGTAGTCGCGCAAAAAGTCTGACATCACGTCGTTCGAGCGCAGAATCAAATGCAGCATGTCGACCGGAAAAAGCTGCATCTTCTCCAGCTGATGCTCCATGATGATGCGAGTGAGGATCGATCGCGTGAGTTCCTCGCCCGTCTGGCTGTCGACGATTTCGACCGTGCTGCCGCGGCGGACCATCTGCTCGATGTCGCGCAGGGAGACGTATTTGCTGTCGCGGCGGTCGTAGAACCGGCGATTGGGATAGCGGACAATCTGGGTCTTTTCGTCACTCATTGATGCCTTCCTGGCGACCGGATTTCGCTGCAACCCAACCCTACTAACACAATTATACGACCTGATTGTGCACTCGCAATAACAACTATTCGCCAAACCAGCATTTTTTCAGCAAAACGTAGCAAAAATATGGACATATAACGTGTTTTTAGGCAATTCAAAACAATTT
>JAGQPT010000087.1 GCA_020426575.1 Planctomycetales bacterium | reverse complement strand
GCTGAAGACGATCGCCTTGGACCCCAGCAAGGGGCGCGATGCCCGCGGGGGCGACTACTCGGCCTACGTGATGCTCGGCGCGGTGGACGACGGCACCTTGTACGTCGAAGCCGATATGGCACGGCGGCCCACGACCGAAATGATTGCCGACGGAGTCGAGCTTTACCAAACGTTTCGGCCCGACGCTTTCGGTGTCGAGAGCAACCAGTTTCAAGAGCTGTTGTGCGACCAGTTTGCCGAGGAGTTTCGCCGCCGCCGGATCAACGACGTGCGGCCTTGGACCATCGAGAACCGAGTGAACAAACGCGTCCGCATCCGTCGCCTGGGACCCTACCTGGCCATGCGGAAACTGCGCTTCAAGCGTAATTGTCAAGCGACGCGCCTGTTGATTGACCAACTACGCGAGTTCCCGTTAGGCGCCCATGACGACGGGCCCGACGCATTAGAAATGGCGATCCGGCTCGCCCTGGCCGTGAAAGAGGGCCGCCGATCGACTGACGGCCTCGGCGACCGCATCGAAGTGAGTGCTTGAAGAACGTGCAACGTCCCGAGGCACTTCTGCTCGAAACGTCGGACCGAGCGAGCGACACACGTCCCAAACCGCAAAAGGAACAAGTGATGAGCGACCATGCTCCAACAAGCGGCGCGACCGCGACGCCGAACTCGTCGTGGCACGCGCGACTGGAAGAAACGATCAACGAGCTCTGGGACAACGTCGTCGATCCACGTGAAGCGTACGTCGACACCGACGGCACCTGGTGGGACGAAGTCGGTGCGTTTCGCGGCGGTTCACGCGGCGCTGTCGCGGGGCCATTTCGCAGCGAAATGCAACTGCGAGAGATTCGCGAACGCTGCCGCGACGTGGCGCTCCGCAACGAGTTCGCCATCAACGGACACGAAAACCGTGTGAGCTACGTGATCGGCTCGGGGCACACATATCAAGCCGTAGCGCGACACGATGCCGCCGGCGTCGACGACCTGCCCGCCAGTGTGCAGTCCGTGATCGACAACTTCGTGGCCGAGAACCACTGGCACCAGCGTCAACAGGAGTTGTTCCGTCGCCGCGATCGCGACGGCGAAGTCTTTCTGCGCTATTTCTTCGATCCCGACGGCCACACCCGCGTGCGATTCGTCGAACCCGAACAAGTGGCGACTCCCGCAGAGTTGGCGCACGATCCGTCGGCGAGCTACGGGATTCAGACTGACCCCGAAGACGTCGAGACCGTCTGGTCATACTTTATTGACGGCGTGGCCGTTCCGGCCGACGAGATTCAACACCGCCGCATCGGCGTCGACTGCAACGTCAAACGTGGACTGCCGTTGTTCTATCCCGTGCTCAAGAACCTGCAGCGGGCCGAAAAGCTGTTGCGCAACATGAGCGTCGTCGCCGGCATTCAGTCGGCCATCGCGCTGATTCGCCGCCATCGTGGTGCCACGTCGAGCGGCGTCCAACAGTTCGTCCAGGACACGGCAAGCGAACGGGTCACCAATTCGGGTACCGGTCAAACGACGAGTTATCGCCGCTATCCGCCGGGGACGATCCTCGACACCCACGGCGGCGTCGAGTACGACTTTCCCGCCACCAACGTCGACGCGGCCTCGTACGTCGCCCTGCTACAGGCGGAGTTGCGTGCGGTAGCCAGCCGCCTGGTGATGCCGGAATTCATGCTGGGCTCGAATGCGTCGAATGCCAATTACTCTTCGACCATGATGGCCGAAGGCCCCGCGGTGAAGATGTTCGAACGTCTGCAAGCCGAGCAGAAGGAAGACGATCTGGCACTGATCCGCCGTGTCGTGCGACACGCGGCCTCCCGGGGCGTGCTTCCCGAGGACGTGCTCGACGTCGTCGACATCCGCGTGGGGCTGCCGAGGCTAGTTAGCCGCGACGCGCTCAAGGAAGCGCAGCTTCACCGCATCGAACTTCAACAAGGCATTCTCTCACCGCAAACCTGGTCCATGACAAGCGGCCTGGACTACGCGCAGGAACAATCCAACATCGAGAAACACCGCCGCCAGAACGCTGACGTAACCGACGTTGCAAGGACCAATACACACGCCACGTGATTTACACACGTGGCCCAGAAACCTGCATTTATTAATTCAGAACAGTTGTGTAATATAAAGATCATCATGAGAGACACGACAGCAACAACATCACGGACACAAGCCGCCGAGGCCACCTGGAGCCGCCTGCTGACGGAAATGCTGCAACGAGGCTTTTACGGCACTCTGGCCGTTGAAGTGACCGTACAGGACGGCACGATCCAGAAAATCTCCGAACGCATGGAGCGCGTTAATAAATAGCAGACGTGTTACACATATTTGCTATACATGCAACACCGACAGTTTCACACAATGAATAAAGGCGCGGTCGGTAGTTCGACCGAGCGAGTATCCTGAGGAGCTTGCCCCCTGGCAGGTATCACCAAGAGCCCGCAGCAGATCCCCGGTGGATCGGCTGGCGGGCTGTTTTTTTGCACCGCACAACGGGTGACCGCATGAGCGAAACCATTTACGAATTTGTCACGTCGCAGGGAGCCGACGTCCGCGTGGACGCAGCGGCGGGGGTGATCCGCGGCGTGAAAGTGTTGGGCCAACAGTCCCGTAACGGCCGCCGCTATCTTCCCCAGGCGCTCTGCGACGCCATCGCGCTGTACGAAGGCGCGAAGGTGAACGTAAACCATCCCAAGGGGCAGCCGACCGCACCGCGTGACTATCAGGATCGCATTGGGGTGATCCGTAGCGTGCGTTTGGGGGTCGACGGTTGCCTCTACGCCGATTTCCACTTCAATCCGAAACACGCACTGGCCGAGCAACTCACCTGGGACGCCCAGCACGCACCGGAAAACGTCGGCTTCTCACACAACGTCGAGGCCCGTACCTCTCGGGCCGGGGCCGAACTCACCGTCGAGGCGATCACCCGAGTGCAAAGTGTCGACCTCGTGGCTGACCCCGGCACGACACGTGGGCTGTTCGAAGGGCAAGACGACCCGACGGCGAGTAGAACCGCAACCGATCGCGACAGAGTACTCGAGTCGCTCACCGCGGACGAGCTCGCGCGTGTCCGGCCTGATCTTGTCGAGCAATTACAGTGCGACGGCCAGGACGAGTCCGCCCAACTCCGGGAGGAACTCGCTCAACTGGAAATCGAACTACGACGCAGCCAACGGCGAGATCTGGCGCGGCAGTGGTTTGTGGAACTGGCCGAGCAGGCGGGTGCCGAAACACAGCGGCTCGACGTCGCCTCACTCGGCAGTGAATTCATGCGGCTCGTCGAGTCGGCTGAGAGCGACGCCGAGGCCCGCAGACTCATCGAGGCACAGGTCGACATGTTGCGCCGACTCGGACAACGTGTCCGCGGAGGTTCGCCCGAGCGAAACGGGTTGGGCCGGCCACGTTCGCGCGGCCCCAGTTGGATCCACGGCGCCGACGCGGCGCCAGACAACGCCCGTGATTTTGCCCGCGCCATCGCCTGATCGCGGGGATACCGGACAGTCAGCGTACCGATTTAAACACACATAGCCCCAAGACAAGGAGCCACAGACGATGGCGGACACGATGCGGTGGCGCTACGGCGAAACGAATCCGATTGTTTTGCCCGTCGACTCAGCCACGGAGATTGAAATCGGCGATCTGGTGTGGCTGGACACGGACGACGCCAAGCCGGCTTCGGACGTTTCCGACCAACTCTCGGAAGCGGCCAACCAGGAGTATTTTCACGATCGGTTTGCCGGCGTGGCAATGCAGCGCTCGGGCAGCGGTGACACGGATGCGATCCGCGTGGCCACGACCGGTGTGTTCGAATTCGCCTGCGCCAGTGGCACGTTCGAAGTGGGCGACCTGATCGGCGCCACCGAGGCCGCAGGCGGCACAGAATTGGAAGACCAGACGACCGTCGCAGTGGGCAGCGGCAACGAAAACCGGGCCATCGGACGGTGCACGCGTCGCGTGGCATCGGCCGACACGCGGGTGCTGGTCGACGTCGTGAGCACGGTGATGCGAGGCGGCCCCCAGGCCGCCGCCTGAGTGTCCCTGTGTGACCATCTCCATCCCAGGCCGCTCGTCGACGACGGCCGCAAGTGATTTTCACCAACAACACGAGGAGCCCCGAGCGTGTCGATCAAATATCAGGAACTCAAACGGCGGTACGAATTGGACGGGCCCGCGCGTACCATCGAACATCTCAACGAGGCCCTGCGGCAAAAGCACCTGCGGGCCGACGACTTCAGCCTCCGCAGCCTCGCCGAAGGCCTGGTGCGCGACGGGCACGAATGGGTACGTGGGCTCGATCCGCGGCACGCTGGCGGTGTGAGCGTGCTCGAAGCAGGCGACGGCGTCGACGTCACGGCGTTTCTTAACGTCACCGGCCAAGTGGTCTACTCAAAGATCATGGAGGCCTACGAGCAGGAAGCGTTTGTCGTGTCGAAACGGGTGAACGTGATTCCCACGCGACTCGACGGCGAAAAACTGCCAGGAGCGTCCCGCGTCGCCGACCATGCCGACGAGGTCAATCCCGGCATGCCGTACCCGAGCCTCGGTTTCGGCGAGGATTACATCGAGACGCCCTCGACGACGAAGCGCGGCTTCATTGTGCCGGTGACCAAGGAGGCGATCTTCTTCGATCGCACGCACGTCGTGCTCAGCCGCGCCGCCGAGGTGGGCGAAGTGCTCGGCCTGAATCGCGAGAAACGCATCATCGACCTCGTGATCGGTGCGACGAACAACTACAACGCCAACGGCACGGCGTACGACACCTACCAGACCAGTTCCCCCTGGATCAATGAGCTTTCCGGTAACGAACTGATCGACTGGACCGACGTCGACGCCGCGGAACAGCTCTTCGCGGGGATTCTCGATCCCCACACCGGCGAGCCCGTGCTGGTCAATCCCAACACCGTGCTGGTGACGCCGGCGTATCGCCACGCGGCCCACCGCGTGTTCTTCGCGCCCCAGATCACCTATCAGGCGGCGAGCGCCGCTACGACGACGCTGGCCCCAAATCCGTTGGCGGGATACCAGGTCGACCACAGCCGGCTGATGTATCGCCGCATCGTCGAGTCGGGCGTCTCCGAGGCCGACGCCAAGAAGTGGTGGTTCATCGGCGATTTCCGCAAGGCGTTCGCCTACATGGAAAACTGGCCGATCACCGTCACGCAGGCGCCACAGAACAGCGAGGCCGAGTTCGAACGCGACATCGTCGTGCGGTTCAAGGCCAGCGAACGGGGCGCCGCGGCAGTGATCAATCCCCGCTACGTCGTCAAATGCACCGGCTAACACTCGCACCGGCCCCCCCAATCGGTCGACAGGAAGCGGCGCGCCCAGTGCGCGCCGCAGAGGAGGAAACAAACGACATGACACGTTTAGGTGACGACGTGGTCGCGCGGTTCGACCACGGTAGCAAAAGCAGTATCGGGACGTCGGCCGTGCAACTCGTGGCCTCGTCGACGCCGGCCACGCGCGGTGTGCTCGTGCGGGCGGCGCACGACAACACAGGCACCGTGTACGTGGGGGCGTCGAGTAGCGTGACGGCAAACAGTTCCGATGCAACCGACGGCCTGCCACTAGCGGCGGGCGATTCCCTGCTCGTCAAAGTCGACGACGCCAACAAGGTCTACTTGATCGCAAACACGACCGGCCAAAAAGTCTTCTTTCTCACGGTATAGTCCCATGCCCGATTCAACCTGGTTGGCAGCCGCCGGACCGTTGCCAACCTACGCCTTATTGTTGGCCGAGGGTTTTACTCCGGTCAGCGGATCGCTCACGATCTCGGCGCTTTCCGTGCAGTACTACGGCTACGCAGCGATTCAAACCGCCAACGGCGACGAGATGAAATACGTGCTTCCCCTGGCCGCAGGCGTGTACGACGTGCGGGTGCTCACCCGCACAGGCGCGTCCCACGGCATCGCCGATCTTTACCTCGACGGGGTCGAATTTCACAGCCTCGATCTGTATTCGGCATCGACGGTCAACAACGTCTTCCTCACGAAGTCGAGTCTGGTGGTAACCTCGAGCGGCCTGCACACGTTGAGCCTGAAAACCGATGGCAAGAACGCCAGTTCGTCCAGTTATGACCGACACGTCACCAGCGTGCGGATCACGCCCCACTAGCGCAACCGTCGCGAAGGAGGTTTGCCGTGTCAGACACGTCACGACTCGAGACGATCAAAAGCCAGACGCTTAGCATCATTGCCGACGTCACGACCAGTCCCAAGCCCGAATACACGATCGATGGACAGACGGTGCGCTGGGCAGATTATCTGCAGACGTTACAGGCGACGGTCGACTGGTGCGACGAGAAACTCGCCGGGGCCGAGCCGTTCGAATTCGAATCGCGAGGATACAGCTAAGCACTATGGCAACGATCGTCACTGACATCTTGCGTCCCGCGTCGGCCGAAGCACCGACGTGGGCCGGCTTCACCGTAAGCGCTATCGACGACGACGTGGTGGAACCCAATCTGGGCGATGCCGTCTCTGTCGTTGCCGATTCGACCGAACAGGTTGTCGTCATGGGGCCACGTGCGGCGACGGGCTACTCCCACGTGACGCGTCTGGACGTCAAGCTGCTGATGGGTCGCACCTTCAGCGAAGCCGCCATGAACGTGCGCGTCCGCATTGGTGCGCAGTGGCAACCCACCGTGGTCGTGGCTGTCAACGACTCACTCACATGGCATACGGCGAGTTTTGAAGTGAACACCTCGCGCGGCGCGCTCGTGGACCTCGCCGTGGGATTGGCCAAAGACGGTACCGCACTCGTCGTCATCGACGCGTTTTACGTGGCCATAGCGGGCCCCGCCGAACTGCTGCGACCGGAAAACGACGTCGCGTTGTTCGACGGCACCGAGGCCGTTCGCTTGTCGCGCGCCGACGGCAGCGAAACGCTCGTCGCCCACGCCCTGCGTTCAGCCGGAACGTGCATCGACGTCGCCAATGGTGACAGCGGATACGAACGCTGCGACGTCACGTGGCACCTCCCGGTGAACGAGACGGACGCATCCCCGCACGAAGGCGACCGCATCGTCGACGACGCGGCCGGGCAGTGGACGATCCTATCGGTTCAACCACAGACGCTGGGCACACGTTTTCGCTGCCAGGCAAGGCGACTCACAATCGCCGACGACCTTCGACACCGCGTCACGTTGCAGCGGGCCGCGTGGACAAAAGACGAACACGGCGCTCAGGTGCCGCATTGGCTCGACTGGCGGCGCAACGTTGCTGCCCACGTTCAACCAATCGAGTCGGTGGCGGTCGAAAACCGCGGCCGATTCGCAACACAAACGACGCACCAGGTGCATTTCGCCCTGCCCGTCGAGCTCGACCACAACACCCGCATTGTGCACGACGGGTCGATTTATCGCGTCGTCGTTGTGCGCGACGCGGACAGGGTCGACACACTCACCGTTGCCGAGGTCGTCGCCGACGACGCAGCCGAGGGCTGAGCGCACGGCGCGCCACAACGTCGTGGCAAGACCGCTAACAAGTAACCACCGCGCGACCACATCGGCGCGACCGACGAACGGATGACTGAATCCATGAGTGTCGAACAGGTGATTCAACGACGTTGGGCAATGTATCGGCCACTGGAGGACTGGTTGCCGAGCGAGCGCGTCTTCACCGGGCGCACCCACGACGATCCCGAAACGCCCTACGCCGTCGTCACTCGACAGACGGACCGGCCGGTCGTCGTGACGAGCAGTGGCACGAGTGTGCGCGAGGTGACGGTACGCATCGACGTTTGGGTCGACACGCTCGGCGAGGGAAAGAAAATCGTCGCTCGCCTGGGGCGGGCCTTTGCGCTTGCCGACCCGAGAAAACTCGACCCCGGCGTTCTGACGATTCGGCGTGGTGAACAAGACGAACAACTCAACGAGGACGGCAGTTGGCGGTTGCGCGTCGATCTGATCGTGCTCGTACAGCAAAGCGCGGGAGTACATCGCAATGGCTGACTCATTGGCAGTGGAGATTCAAACCAGGCTGCGCTGGCTCTTTTCCGACTCGCTCGACCTGTCGACCGTGGCCGACTCGTCGGGTGTGGAATACGAAAAGAACCTTGCCGACGGTACAAGCGTCGATCAGGTCGACAAGATCTGGCACGACCAACGGACGGTGGCCGCCACGAGCAACGACGATCTCGACCTCACGGCGCTGACGAACTCGGTGTTCGGCAGCACGATCACGATCAACTTCGCCAAGGTCAAGAGCATCCTCGTCGTGAACACGTCGACGACAAGCGGCGACGAGCTCCGCGTGGGGGCCGCGGCCAGCAACGCCTTCACCGCGCCGTTCAACGGCGGCGCAACCTCCGTCGTTGAAGTCGGCGCCGACAGCGCCCTGCTGCTGTCAAGCAACAAAGACGGCTGGAGCGTCACCGGCGGATCGGCCGACGTGCTGCGCATCGCCAACCCGGGCGGCAACTCGATCACGTACAAGATTGTTATCGTGGGAACTTCTAGCTGAGGAAGGGAAACGAGATGGCGGTCATCAGTGGCAAGAACGGAAAAGTCAACGACGGCACCTCCGACGTCGCCGAAATTACCGGCTGGACCCTCCGCACCGAAAGCAATAAGCTCGCCTACGCCAGCTCGTCGTCCGGCGGGTATCGTAAACGCGTCGCCGGGGTCCGCGACGGCAGCGGTCGAATCGAAGGCAAGCTCGACGCTACTTCGGCAAACGCGATCACTGAAGTGCTTGATGTCGGCGATGCGCTCACGCTCAAGCTCTACGTCGATGCGACCCACTTCTACAGCGTACCGGCCGTGATCGATTCGCTCGACGTCGAGGTCGACATCAACACGGGCGAACCGGTCGGTTGGCGCGGCGAGTTCAGCGCCAACGGCGCCTGGACCAACCCCACGTATTCCTAGCGGCGGTGGATCGCCGCCCGGGAACTTTCGGAAGGCCACGCCATTTGTCGGCGCGGCACGCACTCAGAACGCAGCACAGGTTGCAGGTCATACATGGCTGTCGCGTTTGAAGAACTGGCCGGCTCGCCCACGCTTGAGGTCGTCGACGGTCGGATCACGGCCCGCCGCGAGTTTCGGGTCGCCTGGTCCGACTATGCCGACTTCATCGCCGAGCTGTGGGGACAATACCGCAGCGTAGGGGGCGGGTTCGTCTATCAACCACCGGCCTACTTCCCGCAAGCGCCGCAAGCGATCGTCAACGAAGTATCGGTCGAACCGTTCGATGCCGACAATCCCAACGGCGCGGGTGTCGGCTTGCTCTCCTCGGCCACCAACTCCTACGACGCTGGCGCCAGGGTGACGGCCGTGTATCGGTCCGATGACGTCGACGACGGGCTTTCCCGTGGTGATCTACCCGACGTGCCGACGGGCACGTACTTGCGCTATCGGGCCAACCTGGCGAGCGACTACGTCGCGATGCCGGGCCGGGTGTTCCGCTGGCAGGTCGACGGCGAACCCGTCGCCGACGACGTCAACCCGGGCATCCTCGTCCCCAGCGAAGCATTCACACTCTCGTGGCTCCGCGTGCCTCTGCCACCCTGGAACACGATTCGCGACTCGGCCGGCAAGCTCAACAACGCCACGTTTCTCAATTATCCCGCGGGAACGGTGTTGTTCACCGGCGCCGAGACGCGGCACGACTTTCAGATTGTCGACACGGGGCTCTGGCGGTTGGACTATCACTTCAAGGTGCGGCTCGTGCACGGCACCGGCGCCGGCAGTCCCAACCTCGGCTGGAACCACTTTTACCGCGAACAAGCCAGCTCCGGAGAACACTGGCTCGAAGTCGTCGACGAAGACGGCAACAACGTCTATCAGTCAGGCAACTTCTCTGCACTGTTCACACTGGGTACCTGACGCATGGCGGGTCCATTGCAACGTGTACGCCGCGGCGACGCCATCACGGCGGAATGGGCCAATGCCCTCGTCGACGCCGTTGAGAGCCTACAGCGCCTGAGCGTTGCCGCACCGTTACAGCTCAGCCAGGACGGAGCAGGGCGGCGGCTGTCGCTTGCGCCCGGTCTCCGCATCGAGATTTTCGAACTCATTGACGACATCGCCGCCGGCAGCAGCGCCGACGCGAAAATCCTTTGGTTCGACGGCACCGCCTGGAGCGACGCCGCCACGCACAACATCATCGTTCACGACGCCATCGGCACCTTCGACGGCGTCGCAGGCGAACGAGGTATCGCCTTCTTTCATCGACAAGCCAAGCCAGCCGGACAATGGGTGATTCTGCAACTCGAATGTTGAGCCGCGCGGCGCGACTCGCGGGCCTTGCACTGGTTGAGGACGGCCGGAGCACCGTCGCGCCGTTCGTGCCGTTGTTTGCCGGTGGCTACCCCTGCTGTTGTCATGCCCCGGGCAGCAGCGGTGATGGCGGCGGCGGTGGAGACGGTGGCGGTGACGCCAGCACGGGTTCGAGCCTGTATCCCACGACGCCCGTAACGAGCAGCATCGGCTTTGGTGTTGATTGTCCCAATTGCATTCCCGGCACGGTCGCCGACGAACTGTTGGTCGTCGTCGAGGGCGTGGCGCAAGATCCCGATTCGATTTTCAACTGCGAGGAAGACGCCTGGAACAAAAGCTTCGTGCTGTCGAGCGCGGGAGCGTGCTGCTACTCCTATACGTACACAAAGCCTGGGCTGTATCCGTTGGTCGACATGCTGGTGTGTGTCGACAGCGACGACGCGGGACAGTTCGTCTACTTTCAGTTCTACGATTTTCGCTGCACGCTCGAGACGCCACGCCTCGTGCGTTGGAAAAAATACCTCAACAGCGACCCCGACGCCGAAGTTGATTGCGGCTTCAATGGGATCGTGTTCACCATCGCCGATTTTGACGAGGCCGAATCGAGCGCGGGGGGACTTTGTATCGACTGCGATCTGAGCGGGGCCACCATCACCCTGACGATCACCTGACCTGAACGCGGCGTACGGCGTGCCGAAATTATGGCTCAATGCCAGTTTGAATACGTTGACCCGTGGGTTGCTTCGGCGCTGAAACGCTGCCGCCGCTGTGGCCGAACGATCTCGAGCCCCCATCCGCCGGCGCGCTGCCACGCCACGTGCCGGATGCTCGATCTCGACACATCGACCGTTGGACCAGCCGTTGCGATGCGACGGCCCCTGCGCGAGCCGTCACTGGCCCGCCGCGCGGGCAACGTGATCAAAGCCGTTGGCGGCGTTTTGCGGCACGTCGCCGCCGGCCGCGGTCGTCGACTGGCGCTTGGCGCCGAGGAAGTCGCCTCGCGACTGGCGGTTTGCCAGGCGTGCGAGTATTTGTCTTCCGACGGCCGGACCTGCCGACATGTCGACTGCGGCTGCCAACTGCGCCTCAAGGCGCGTCTTGCCGCGTGGCACTGCCCGCTATCGCTTTGGCCGGGTGACCCGCCTCTTCCCAAAAGCGGTGATGCGCAACTCAGCAAAGAGACGTCCACGCAGCGCTCCTTGCTACTGTTTTTTCCCCACGGCCTGGGCGACGCTGTTCAGTTGACCGTCGTCTTGCAGCACCTGCAGACGCTCTACACGCAGTGGCACGTCGACGTGGCAACCAAGCCGGGTACCGAGAGCCTGTATCGCGGGCTCTGCCGCGCAACCGTCACGTGGCGACTTGGTGACGCACCGCCGAACGGCAGCGGCTACGACCAGTACGCTGCGGTCCGCTGGAGCGAACCCGATGCGTCGTACGCCGACAGTCCGTCGACAAAGGCCGAGAAATCGTTGCGCGAGCAGTTCGGCATCATCCCCCGCGCATCGCTTTGCCGATATCGCATTGCACCGACCGACGAACACCACGGCCGCGCCGACGACTACGTGCGACGCATTGTCGGGTCATCCGACGGCGGCCGACAGCCGATCGTGGCGCTGCATTACCAGGGCAACTCAGCCCGCGCCCGCAAGAACCTCGACGAGCAGACGGCGCGCCGATTGGTCGAAACGATCCGCGGCGAAGGATATCTGCCGATGATCCTCGACTGGGATCGCCGCAGCCGCCTGCTCGACCTGCCGGGTGTGGTGAACCCCGGCGCGGGTCACCGGTTGTGGGGGCCACGCGGCACCG
>JAGQPT010000086.1 GCA_020426575.1 Planctomycetales bacterium | reverse complement strand
TGCGCACGGTGCCGGGACCGACCCAAGTTTCGCCGACATGATGAAGGCCGTTTCGCAGCTTCGCCGGCGCGGCTTGGCGGCAACCCCCCAGGACACCGACAGCCTCTACCAGTACACCGTTCATGGTGTCGGGTCTCACCGGCTTTTGCTAAGGGCGGACGGAACGATCGGAGTCGGTGCCGCTCAACTCGAACGATACTGGTACGTCGCTGGCGATCAATTCGTTCTCTGCTCCTGGACCGCAGACGCTATTTACCTCCGTCAGCAGCGGCCGGGGGTTTGGCAGGGAAAGTGGATCGGCTTCGGCAAGCACGACGTAACGCTGGAACTCCATCGTGCTCAGTCGATCGTCGATGCCTTGCAGTCGCGACGCGGTGACCAGCTCGTCGGAGCGGAAATCGGCGTCTGGCATGGCGAGACGTCGGAATACCTGCTGCGATCGCTTCCCCACTTGCACCTCCACATGGTCGACCGCTGGCAAAAGTATCCACCCAGCGCGACGCCGAGCTCGCTGAAGCAGGCCAACCAAAGTGCCTTCGACACCGCACGCCGGCGTGCATTTCAGGCCACCGAGTTCGCGGCCGGCAGACGAACAATCCACCGCCAGGCCTCGGTTCAGTCTGCAGCGTCGTTCGACGACGGTTTACTGGACTTCGTTGTGATCGACGCCGAGCACGGCTACGAGTCAG
The DNA here is from genome assembly GCA_020426575.1 of Planctomycetales bacterium. Classification (GTDB taxonomy): domain Bacteria; phylum Planctomycetota; class Planctomycetia; order Pirellulales; family JAEUIK01; genus JAGQPT01. The sequence continues at coordinate 1,576 of JAGQPT010000086.1, read as the reverse complement.
TCGTCGCCGACATCACGGCCTGGCTGCCGAAACTGAAGCCGAACGGAATCCTGTTCGGTCACGATTACGGGCATACTCGGTTCCCAGGTGTGAAACGAGCGTTCGACGAGCTGCTGCCGGGACCACTGACGCTGGCTCCGGACTATCTGGTGTTTCAACGCAAGGAGGCCGCATGACCACCGTATTCACCAATGGCGTATTCGACCTGCTGCACGTCGGCCATGTTCGCCTGTTGCAGTTCGCTCGCGCCCAAGGCGACCACCTCATCGTGGCGATCAACTCGGACGCCAGCACTGCCCGCGTCAAAGGCGCCGACCGGCCCGTCGTCCCGGTTAACGAGCGAGCCGAGGTGTTGCGGGCTTTGCGGTCCGTTGACGACGTGCAGATCTTCGATGAGGACACTCCCGAGTTGCTGATTCAACGACTGCGGCCTGACGTCCTGGTCAAAGGCCCTGCCTGTCGCGGCACGGAAATCCCTGGTGCGACTTTCGTCGAGTCAATCGGCGGACGCGTCGCGACCCCCGACTGGCCCGTCGAGCATTCGTCGACGCAGCTCGTCGGCCGGATCATCCGCACGGTGGGAGCCATCGAATGAACGTGTCGTTCGACTTCGACGGGACGTTGCATCGCGACGGCCGCCCATTATGGCCGGCAATGGGGTTGTTGCGTTGGCATCATGACGCGGGCCATCGCGTGATCATCGTTACAACGCGAACCGAGTCGCATGAACGGCCAAGCTGGTGGCGCATCCATGAGCCTGACCGGGTTCTGGTGCAACGCTTTCTGCGACGCTACCGGCTCCCCGTGAAGCACGTCGCCTACACCTCGCACCAGCCCAAGATCGACACGCTCATACGCAAGGGCATCGAGCTTCACTACGACGACGATCCCGCCGAGGAAGCCGCGGCAGTCGGCACAGGCGTCCACATTGTTTTGTTGAACGGAGTCACATTCCATGTTTGAAACAGACAAGCGTCCCCACATCACCGTGGTTGGCGACCTGATCCTTGATCGATACCTAATTGGCGACGCAACGAAGTTGAATCCCGAGCAGCCGGGTGTTGTGATTCGTGTCGACAAAGAGGAAGACCGACTTGGCGGCGCAGCCGCGGTTGCGATGATCGCCGCTGGGCTCGGCGCTCGCGTCACACTGGCTGGCATCCTCGGGCGGGATGAACCAGGTCAGCGATTGCAGCAACTGATCGAGTCGCACGGTATTGAGCCGCACCTATGGGTCGACGATCGGCCGACTACGTGGAAGCAACGGATCGTCGCTCGTGGGCAGTTGCGGCCTGACCGCTGCGACCGAGAGTTGACGACACCGATTGGCGACCACGCGGCACGGTTCCTGTCCACAGCGCCGCTCGGAGACATGCTGCTCGTTTCCGATTACGGCAAAGGAGTCTGCACACAGCCCCTGCTGGGCGCACTCGGCAAACGGGCGCTGGCCGCAGGTACTCCAGTCTTGGTTGATCCCGCTCAAGACAGGAGCTGGTCGGATTACGGGCAAGTCAACCTGATCAAAGCCAACCAAGCAGAAGCTATTGCGGAGTGCAGCCGTTCTTGTTTTCCGCCG
>JAGQPT010000085.1 GCA_020426575.1 Planctomycetales bacterium | reverse complement strand
GGGCGGTACGGCGTCGGGGAAGTTCGGCCGAAGAACTTCCGCGCGTGGGGCGATCTCATCCGCATGCCCGCCCGGGGCCACACGCAATGCAACTTGGCCCGACGCGCGACAAACGCTCCGCAAAAAAATCAGCGGCCCGGGAACGTTCCCGGACCGCTGATGTGCGTATTTGTTAGTTCGCGAAATCCGAGCCGGCAATTTGACAGTGAATGATTTGACAGTGACTGCAGTGAAGTCGCCGCCGGCTCAACATCGCCGCATCGGCTACGGCAACTCGACGGGCAGGCCGTCATTGCGCGTGCCCAGTCGGCGGTGCATTTCTGCGTCGATCGAATAGCTGATCGAATGCACCGAGCCGTCGCAAAACACCACGTTCCACGTCGACGGATGGGCGCTGCCAAACGACCAACTTGCTCCGATGCCCGGTGTGTCTTGCAGCGGCGGAAGGCCTAACCTCGAAGAGCGCGAAGTGTCGTTGCCTTGGCCGGCGTACATGCTCTCCTTGTCGCCGCCGTCCCTGCCGGTCTTGTATGTGTCCGGGTTGAGATACTTCTCGCCAAAAAAGTAGGTGTTGCTCGTGCCGTCCGAGATGTGGCGAATGGCAATCTCGCTGCGCGTGTGGTTGACCCCGGGCGGCGGGTCGTCCTTGATCCATGCGGGCCAGACAAACGTGGGATCCTCGCCCTGGGCGAATGATGTCGGACCGGAGAATTCGTACACCGAGCCGCCACCAATGCTGACGGCGAAATCGGACCGTACCATGCCATTCGGTTTATCCGAATTTGGCGGAATGTCGGCAAACAACGGGTAGGTCACGTGCGGCCGGCGCGACGGACAGCCAAACATGGGTATCGGCGTTTCAATCATCCGCGCCGTGGCCGTCTTCTTGGCGGCCGCTGCCATACCTGATGGCAGGTCGTGAATCGTCTGTTGTTCGACGAACGGCAAGATGTTGTAGATCCAGCCACCGGGCTGTCCCTTGCCGTAACCGCGATCAGGATCACCGACCCAGTCGTAACCCCAACCGCCCGTGGGAAAGTGTTTGTGCGTATCGTGGTGGTTGATACCCCCCAAACCCATCTGCTTGAGTTGGTTGATACATTGCGAACGGCGGGCCGCTTCGCGCGCCGCCTGCACCGCCGGCAGCAACAGTGCGATCAGAATCCCGATGATGGCAATAACAACGAGCAGCTCAACCAGCGTGAAACCCGCTGAGGGTGCGCAACTTCTCTGACTTCGGTACCGCATTCGCTTGACTCCTCGTTGTGCTCCGTTTCGAGACCGGAAGAGCCTCCTGTACCAAACTGCTGCCGTCGTTATGGCAACTCGACCGGCAGGCCGTCGTGACGGTTGCCCAAGCGCTGGTGCGTCGCCAGGTCGATGTTGAAAGGAATAAAATGCACCGAGCCGTCGCATAACACCATGTTCATCCCAGCTGGATGGGCGCTGCCGAAGCCACAGCCATACGAATAGCCGGGTCGGTCCTGCTGGGGCAAGATATTGGTGGTTCGATAGTTGTCATTGTTCATGCCCGTGTACATGTTCTCGTTGTCCGCGGCGTCGTACGAACCATAGTCCCCTTTGACGTATTTTTCGCCGTAGAGATAGGTATTGCTCGTCCCGTCTTTGATCTGGGCGAATCGCACCTCGCTGCGTTCATAGCAAACGCCGTTGATGCGTGCATCGTCCAGCACCTTGATCGTCGCCCACGCATAACCGTCGATCTTCGATTGCGTGTTGTCTGGCCCCGAACCAAATTGGCAGGGTGGGCCGTCGCCGGTGCAACCCGCATAGTCGCTCTTGCCGGCCTGACCTTTGGGATAGCAGTTAATCATGCCGCCGCTTTGCGTGGGATGCACGACCGGACTGCGGCGACTGGGACAGTTGAACATCGGAATCGGCGTTTGAATCAACTGCAAACGGCTGTCATACAACTGACTGCTGAATACGTTGTATTGTTTGCCGAGGTCGAATATCTGAGTCTGCTCGACAAACGGCAACAGATTGAACACCCACCCGCCAGGCTGCGTCTTGCCAAATCCGCGCTGTGGCTCGCCCACCCAGTCCCATCCCCAGCCACCGGAGGGAAGATAGCGATGCGTGTTTTCGTGGTTCATCGCACCAATGCCCATCTGCCGCATTTGGTTCTGGCATTGCGAACGGCGGGCCGCTTCGCGCGCCGCCTGTACGGCCGGCAGCAACAGCGCGATCAAAATCCCGATGATGGCAATGACAACGAGCAGCTCAACCAGGGTGAAACCCGATGAGGCTGCACATCTTTTCCGACTTCGGTACGGCATTCGCTCGACTCCTCGTTGTGCACCGTTTTGTCACCAAGAACAGCCCTACGGGGCCAGAGGTAAGGTTACCACAAAACCTCGAGGAAAGCGAAAAACCTGGGTTTGCCCACAACTCCGAAATTCCGTGCGAGTCTGGACAGGACACGGCTTGTTCGCTGCGTCGTCCACTACGGCAACTCGACCGGCAGGCCGTCGTGGCGGTTGCCGAGGCGTTGGTGTGTCGGCAGGTCGATGCTGTAGCTGATGAAGTGCACCGACCCGTCGCACAAGACGAAGTTCAGCCCGGCCGCGTGGGCACTGCCGAACCCGCCGCCGTAAGAGTACCCCGGCCGGTCCTGCAGGGGGGCTACCTGAGTCGTGCGGATGTTGTCGTTGTTCATGCCCGAGTACATGTTCTCGTTGTCGGCCGGGTCGTACGTACGATAGTCACCTAGGACGTATTTTTCACCGTACAGGTAGGTGTTGCTCGTGCCGTCCTTGATCTGGGCGAGCCGGATCTCACTCCGCTCGAACGTGACACCGTTGATCCGCCGCTCTTCCAACTGCTGGATCGTCGCCCATTTATCACTATATTGGTCGACTGCCACCTGTGAGTTCTGACCGGGCCCGGGACCAAATTCGACATAAGGGCCGTCGCCATCGCAGGCGGCGTAGTCACTCTTGCCGGCCTGCCCTTTCGGAACAACGTTGACCATGCCGCCCGACGCCGTGGGATGGACCACGGGACTACGGCGGCTGGGGCAATTGAACATCGGGATCGGCGTTTGAATCAACTGCAGGCGGCTGTCCTTCAATGGTTGGCTGAACACCGTATATTGCTTGCCGATGTCGAACACCTGTTGCTGCTCAACGAACGGCAACAGATTGAACTCCCAACCGCCGCACTGCGACTTGCCGAAGCCGCGCTGAGGTTCGCCGACCCAGTCCCATCCCCAACCGCCGGTCGGCATGATCTTGTGCGTGCTCTCGTGGTTGAGCGCACCGATGCCCATCTGCCGCATCTGGTTCTGACACTGGGAACGCCTGGCCGCTTCGCGCGCCGACTGCACGGCCGGCAACAGCAGGGCGATGAGGATTCCGATGATGGCAATGACAACTAACAGTTCCACAAGCGTGAAACCCGCTGCCGCATACCGGGGGCGACCAGTTTTCATGGAAGGATGACCTCGTTGTCCGATCACAAATGACGTGGAAAAAAGACGCAAATTAAAAAATGAAGATCACGCTAAGCGCATGCGGAACGGCGCGAACCCGGCCCATTTGACGCGCCATCCCACTGACGCGGTAAGAGAAGGGTGTCCAGTCACACCAGTGTCCCGATGCTTCAATCTTCTAAATCGTTGGCATGACGTCAAGAACCATGTTGTCCACCATGTTGTCGGCGTCGCCGCGAAACAATCCCTAACACAATTAGGTGTCAACACTTACGATCCAAAATCGGCATGGGGACGAAATCACCAGATCGTCGCAATCGAACGCATCGGGCCGGTGACGGTTTCACGTCACCGGCCCGGGTGGTTGTCTCTCGCGTTGTTGCGACCGCCGTCCTTTTCCTGGTCAATACGTGACGTTTCGAGCGTCAAGTTATCCCGCGACGGTTTACGATGCGTTTGCCGGGCGCTGGACGACCAGCGTCACCGGTTCGATCCGCAGCGAAGCCGATTTCGTGGCCGCCGACTTCGCCCCCGTCGGCTGGGCCGTGTCTTCACCCTGGGTGTTCACGAACGGATTGGCGGTCCGCGGTGGTGCCTTGGCCATCTTGCCCTGCTTCGTCGAGACCGGCCGCGGCGGGCGTTGGTCCTCGGGAATGTAGGGATTGACGGTCAGTTCCGGCTCGGGCGCCAGCTCGGGCGTCATCACACCCGGCGGATAGGCGTAAGGGCTATAGCCGTAGGTCCGCGGGACCGGTCGGCTGTAGTAGACCGGCGGGTGCTCGGCGTAGTAGGGGATGCGTCGCATCGTGTAGATGCTGTACATGCCGTAGTACGGCGCTCCCCAGCCCCCCCCGCCATAGCCATAGCAGGGCGCTTGGGCCGAGGCCGGCGCGGCGACGGCGAGTTGGAACAGCGAGACGGCGGCCATGGCGCCCACGATGCACCAGGGGGTTGCGCTCTTTTTCATGATGTGTGTCCTCGGTTGTCTACTGAGCTGTCGCAAAAAAGTCACTCTGGCTCACCTCACTCTGGCAGCAAGACGCGCCGGCGAGCGGCACGCTGCCAAGCACCGACGCCGGCGGCCGAAACGGCAAATCACCGCGCCGGCCACCGCAATTACGGTTGTGGCGAGCAGGCAGATGGCCACCACGGGACGAGACCTTCCGCCTCACTTCCAGGCTAATCCGAGTCACGGCCGGTTCAACCGAAAAAACGCACAGAATCGCGCCAGCAGGCCTAAACGTCGGTTGATGACGGCGGGCGCCCGCCGGGCCCTATGCAAAGCCGGCGTCGTAAACGCGGAGATCGACACGACTACGGTCACTGGACGGCTGCGGTCACTTGCCGCTCGTTGCCGGCTCGGCGTTCGCGTCGGTCGGCTCAGTCGGGACGGATTCAGTCGGGGACGAGTCGGCTGAAATGGACCCTCCCTCATCGTCGGCCGAATCCTTGGTAGCGTCGTTCCCTTCTTCCTCGGCCGGGTCGACCGTCGCGTCGGCCGGTTCGGTTGGCTCGGGCGTAACGGCCTGGGCCGCGGAGTCCGCAGCGACTTCAGACGGGGCCTCGAGCTGCGGCAGTGGAAACGGCTTTTCCGCGCCGGGGATCTCCGGCACCTTGAAAACAACCTCGCCAAGGTCCTTTCGTTCCACCCCGGGCCCACAGCCCACAACACCCATCATTACGACGCCAATAAACAAGAGCTTTGACGTACAGAAACGGCGTCGAACTCGTGAGTCATTCATGGGGCAGCTTCTGTGTCGTGTCCAGTTTCTAATCTGTCGTGTCAAGCTTCCGTCTCACGTCCACGAGCCGTGCGTGGTCTCGGTGCCGTTAGCACGGGCCCGCGCGGAATTGAACCAAAACGGTCAATCGACCATAGGGTCGATTGTATATGATGGACGCCGCTGCTCAACACGTGCCCCCTTCGTCACAGGCTCCGTTCTTCCGACGGGAACCAACGCCGCCGTTCGCCGTTATTCAGCGCTTCGCTCGATGCCCACATCACCGGAACTCCCGAAACAGCACACCCCGTCGCTCACCACCGCGCTCAAGACGGAGGCGCGTCGCCTCGGTTTCGATCTCGCCGGTGCCTGCCCGGCTGTGACACCAGCCGGGATACACCGCTTTGGCGAGTGGCTGGCGGCGGGTTACGCGGGGCAGATGCACTATCTGGCCGACCGCGACGCGGCATATGCCCACCCGCGGGCAATTCTCGAAGGCGCCCGCAGCCTGCTGATGTTGGCGATGAACTACCGCACGGCCGAACCGCAGCCAGCGGGTCCTGGTGAGGGGCAGATTTCGCGTTACGCCTGGGGGACCGACTACCACGACACGATCCACGCGCGGCTCAAGCGGCTCGTCGGTTTTCTCCAGGATGCACACCCAGACGCGGCCGCGCGCGGCGTCGTCGACACGGCCCCGCTGTTGGAACGCGAGTTTGCTCAGTTGGCCGGCCTGGGCTGGATCGGCAAAAACACGCTGCTGCTCAACCGCGAGCAGGGAAGTTGGTTCTTCCTGGCCGCCCTGATCACGGACGTCCAGCTCGAATACGATGCGCCCCACGAGGCCGACCACTGCGGCACCTGCACGGCGTGTCTCGACGCCTGCCCGACCGACGCGTTCGTGGCGCCGTACTTGCTCGATGCCCGGCGTTGCTTGAGCTACCTGACAATCGAACTGCGCGACGCCGTGCCGCATGACCTCCGCGACCGATTCGGCCACTGGGTATTCGGTTGCGACGTTTGCCAGGAGGTCTGCCCCTGGAACGGCAAAGTGCCAACGAGCGACGAGACGACGTTCCAGCCGAACGCCGGCGCCAACCCGGCCGAACTCCGCAGTCTGTTCGAGCTGGACGACGACGCGTTCCGCCGTCGCTTTCGCCACACGCCACTCTGGCGTGCCCGGCGACGAGGCGTGTTGCGCAACGCGGCCATCGTGCTCGGCCAACACCCATCTGCGGAAGATATTACATCCCTGGCGCGCGGACTTTGTGACGACGAACCCATTGTGCGAGGCGCTTGCGCCTGGGCACTTGGCCGGGCTGGTGATGTGCAAGCACGCCGCCTGCTCGTCGAACAGTCGAAGCGCGAGACCTCGGCCGACGTGCGCGAAGAAATCACACGGGCGCTCGAGAAGCGGACGTAGCCACTCATACCATGCGTCGCGCGCCTCGGTCGTTCACACGTCGCAGGTCAACGTCGCCGCTGCCTCGTGACCCGGTGTATCGGAGCCTTGGGCCTTGTGAATGTCCTCGGGAAGCGGTCGGCGGCCCGGTCCGTCTTCCGAGTACCAACGCGCAACGGCGCGGTGCCAATCTTCCCGACACTTGACCGCCACGAAGGCGTCGCGAACCTGTTGCGGCTCCGGGTGAAGCTGGGCGTACTTGATGCCGAATTTGCGCATCTGTCGGCCCGCCTTGCTTTCGCCATACACCCGTTCGGCCAGGGCGAAATGCTCGAGAATTACTTCGCGCTGTTCGTGGACACTCGGCGGCGCTGGCAGCGGTTTGCCGGCGGCCAGCGCGCGGACCTCGCGAAAGATCCACGGATTGCCGATCGCGCCGCGAGCGACCGTCACACCGTCGACGCCGGTCTGACGCAGCATCCGCAAACAGTCGGCCGCCGTGAACAGGTCGCCGCTCCCCAGCACAGTGCGGTCACCGGCGTGTCGCTTCACTTCGCCGAGAAACTCCCAGCGGCTGGGGCCGACGTAACGCTGCTCGACCGTGCGGCCGTGGACCGTGACGGCGGCCACACCACGGTCAAAGGCACCGTCGAAGATTTCGAAGAAGCGGTCGCGGCTTTCGGTCGAGTCGTCGATCCCGCGGCGCATCTTCACCGTAACGGGAATTTCCGGTGGCACGGCGTCGCGCACCCGGGAGACGATCTCCAGCGCGACCGGGGGCGTGCTGAGCAAGAACCCTCCCCGACAGCGGCCCAACACTTTCTTCACTGGACAGCCGAAGTTGATGTCGACCACCTGAAACCCGGTCGCGGCGAGTTCGCGCGCCGCCGGTCCGAACCGTTCCGGATCGCTGCCCATCAACTGAGCACCGACCGGGCGTTCTTCCTCGTTCTGCTGCATGAAGCGCTGGCGCGTCTTGCGACCGGCTTCGATGATGAGCCGATCGAGCATCACCTCGCAGAGCGTGTACGACGCGCCCAACCGCCGGGCGATGAGCCGCATCGCCATGTCGCTGTAGCCGGAAAGCGCCGCCTGTACGACGGGGAAACCGATCTCGACCGGACCGATTCGCAGGTTGGGTAGTGGTGCACTCATTCGGTCGATTTTGTCGCACGGCCCCGCGCGGCGTCAACCAACGCGCCAATACCGGAAGTCGAATAGCGCGATGACGATTGAACCGGTCAACTCACCAAGTGGCATGGCTGATATACTGTCCCAGCCGTGTTGGCCGCACCATGGGCCAGAACCGTCATTGTCGCCTCGAGGGGCCAGCCGAGGAAAGAAACGTGGCCGTCACGCATGCTGAGGAAGTCGCCAGGGGGGAGCGTTTCGCCTTTGGTGCGAATTGGGAACGATTCCTGGAGACGCTCGACGACGAGCGAATCGCCGAAGCGGAACGTGCCCTTGCTGATATGTTGGGGGTCGATAGGCTTGCCGGCCGCCGCCTGCTCGACATCGGTTCGGGAAGCGGATTGTCAAGCCTGGCCGCGCGACGGCTCGGCGCGCAGGTGCACTCGTTCGACTACGACCCGCAATGCGTCGGCTGCACGACCGAGCTACGACGCCGCTACCTGCCAGACGATCCCGACTGGTGCGTCGAAGAAGGCTCGGTGTTGGACGAAGACTACCTGGCGCGGCTGGGAAAGTTCGACATCGTCTATTCCTGGGGCGTGTTGCACCAGACCGGCGCAATGTGGCGAGCGATCGACCACGCCAGCCGCGCCGTCCACGACGGGGGGCAACTCTTCATCTCGATCTACAATGACCAAGGCGGCAAAAGCCGACGCTGGCGCACCATCAAGCGGGTGTACAACCACTCGCCGCGGTTCATTCAATGGTTGATGGTCGTAACGGTCGGCGCCTGGTGGGAGCTGCGATCATTCTGTGTTCGGCTCGTGCGACTGGAAAACCCGCTTCCGTTTGCCGACTGGGCCCAAAAGAAAAAAACGCGTGGCATGTCGGTGTGGCACGACCTGGTCGACTGGGTCGGCGGCTACCCCTTCGAAGTCGCCCGGCCGGACGAGGTCTTCGACTTCCTCGCCGAGCGCGGGTTCACGCTCACGCGGCTAAAAACCGTCGGCACCGGCCACGGCTGCAACGAATACGTGTTTGTGAAAACGCCGTTGCCGATACCGTCGACCGTCGCGCAGCCGCCAGAACACACGCGATGACCGGAACGTCTTCCGATGCAATGTGGCAAAATGAAAAGGTGCCAGCAAGCGTGCACCGTCAGTGCAGCACCGGGCAGGAGTCGAGCCATTCGCGGCTGTCTCGGCCGATCCAGTTGCTCGACTCGGTCGGCCCCCATTGGCCGTGCTGGTAGATGCCGGGCTCGTCGTCGCTCTCCTGCCAACTCTTGATGATCGGGTCGATGATCCGCCAGGCGGTTTCGACCTCGTCACTGCGAGCAAACAAACTCGGATCGCCGGCCAGTACGTCCAGCAGCAGCCGTTCATACGCCTCGGGGATCTTCTTGTCGAAGCGGGCCTGAAAGCGGAAGTCGAGATCCGTGAGCCGGATCTTCATTTCGGCGTCGGGCACCTTGGTTTGAAAGAGCAACTGCATCCCCTCGGCCGGCTGGATGTGGATCACCAGTCGGTTGGCATCGCCGATGCGGCGGGTCGTGTCCTGGAACAGCATCAGCGGCGGTTGCCGGAACTGGATCACAATCTGCGTCGTGCGGCAGTCCATCGCCTTGCCGCTGCGAAGATAAAACGGCACACCGTGCCAGCGCCAGTTGTCGACGTGCAGTTTCAGTGCGGCGAACGTCGGCGTGCGGCTGTCGGCCGCCACGTCTTTTTCGTCGAGGTACCCGGCGTACTGGCCACAGACGAGGCGTTCGGCTACGTCGCGCGGATCGAGTCGCCGCACGGCCTCGAGCACCTTGACCTTTTCGTTTCGCACCAGGTTGGCCGTCGCATGGGACGGCGCCTCCATGGCCGTGATCGTCAAGAGTTGCAGCAGGTGGTTCTGAAACATGTCGCGGAACACGCCGGCACTGTCGTAATAACTTCCCCGCCGGCCGACGCCCACGTCTTCTGCCGCCGTGATCTGCACGTGGTCGACGTAGTTGCGGTTCCAGATCGGCTCGAAGATCGCGTTGGCAAAACGCAGCACCAGAATGTTCTGGACCGTCTCCTTGCCCAAATAATGATCGATGCGGTAGATCTGGTCCTCACCAAACACGCGATGTAGCGCGTCGTTCAACTGGTGGGCACTCTTTAGGTCGCGGCCGAAGGGCTTTTCAACGACGATTCGCCGCACACCGCACGACTCGTCGGCCAGGCCACTGGCACCAAGCTGCTCGACGGCCGGTTCGTAGAACCGCGGGTCGGTCGCCAGGTAGTAAATGCGCGTGCAGGGCGCACCCGATTCGCACTGGGTGAGTTTTTCGCCAAGACGACGAAAGTCGTCCGGTTCGTTGATGTCGCCGGGCAAGTACTCGATCCGCGGGGCAAACTTCGCCCACTCCGCACTGTCCCAGCGGTCTCCTAACTTTTCCTCCAGGCTGTTGGCCAGGTGCGTGCGGTACTCCTCGTCGCTGAAAGGCGAACGGGAAAAACCAACAACCTGCAGGTCCTCGGGCAGCCGGCCCTTGCGATGCAGTTGGTACAGCGCGGGAACAAGCTTGCGGCTCGTCAGGTCGCCCGACGCACCGAAGATCACCATCGAATACTTCATCAGTTACTCTGTCCGTGAGATAAGAGAATGGCCCGCTCACACACTACGACGGTTGCTGCGGCGGAACCGCACGCTGTCGATGCGCCGGCGAGTTTTCGGCCCTAGGGTTCGAAAACGTGGAAACCCGGGTAGCGGAGTTTGATCCGATACAGGGCAAAGGCCTCTTTCGCGATGTCGCCCTTTGCAGCTCCGGTTTTCGTTGCGCCGGAGGTAGCGTCACTCGGCGCCATCGCCGTGATGTACAGCGTCGCGGCGTCCTCGCCGATGCCGAAGACACAGTTCGTTGGCGTCCCTGGAACGGGAATCATGGCAAGTTGACGACCGTCGGGAGCAAACACGTACACCCCAGCTCGCTCACCGCTGCCGGCCGTGGCATAGACGTTGCCGAGTCGATCGACCGTCATGCCGTCGATACCGCGGTTGCCGGCGCCGAAATCGAACAACACGCGTTTGTTCGTCAGTGTGCCGTCCTCGGCCACGTCGAACACAACCAGATGGCGATTGCCCGTCGGCGCTGAGTCATGGTCCGCCACGTAGACTTTACTGCCGTCGGGGGAAACCACGACGCCGTTCGGCATCGTCAGTTCTTCCGTCGCGACACTCACGTCGCCACCCGGTTCGACCACGAACAGGCCGTCAAAGTCAATCTCGCGAGGTTCGTCGCCGACGTAGCGGGGATCGGAAAAGTAGACCCGTCCCGCTGGGCTGATTGCCAGGTCGTTGGGACTATTCAGGCGTTTGCCCTGCCAACGGTCGACCAACGTCCGCACCTGGCCATCAGCGTCGGTGATCGAGAGCCGGCGTCCGCCACCGGTACTGGCCCCTTCGCAAACGACCAGGCGACCTTCGGCGTCGAACATCATCCCGTTGGCGCGACCGCTCGGTTCGCGAAACACGGTCACACTGCCTGTGGCAGGTTCGTAGCGCATGATGCGATTGCCAATGTCGGAAAACAGGATCGCACCGTCGGCGGCGGGTGCGGGGCCCTCGGTGAACTCGCCTTCGTCCCAGAGCAGTTCGACGCGCGACTCGAGCGGGACGATCTCGTCCTGGGCGATTGGCTCGAACTCGCCGCCAAATGACCATGCGCATGTCGAGGCAACGGCAACCGCGAGGACGGCGCACTGCATGAAGGGAGAATAACGACTCATCGGAATGGCCTCGGCTGGCAGTGTGAAGACGGGCAACCCGTGTCGACACCATTGTGGGAAGCACGGCCGACGCGGACAAGCCTGCCGCTGCGCCAATCGCAACATGCCCTCACCGCGAGGCGCTGGAAACTCGCGCCGGCAACACCGGCAGCAGAGCGGGCGAGCCCATGTCCGCGGCTACGGCGGGCTGATAGATGCCACGTTCGGCCATCGCGCGGCGGATGTGCTCGGCGCGGGTCGCGACGGCGGCGGCTCGCAGTGGCTCGCCCGACTCGACCAGCACCGCGGCGAGCTCATCGAGGCATTCGGCCAAGAAAGGGTTGAGCGGTGGCAAGTGCGCCTCGGCGATCTGCCGCGCTTCGCAGAACAGCGTTTCAGCCTGATCGAGCTCGCCCAGCGCCGCGCGCGCCCTCCCCATGTGCATCGTCGGCAGGAACAATGAGAGACGTTCGTCGGTCTGCTGGGCGTTGTAGCTGGCGATCGACTCGTCGAGCAGTTCGAGGGCCGTTGCCGCGTCGCCCTCGGCAAGGTGGGTCCGTGCCAGGTGCAGCAGGCTGCGCGCGTACCAGGTCGATTCGACTCCCTGTGCCCGGCGGCGGATGGCGACGGCTCGCTCGAGCCACTCTCGTGCCGACGCCGGATCGTCGAACACGTCGAGATAGAGCATTCCCAGGCCGTCGCACGTATCTGCCACCCGTGGGTGATCGTCACCGAACTGTTGCTGCCGGAGGGCAAGGGCAGCGAGATAGTGTTTGCGCGACGCCTCGCCCTCGTGCCTCAGCTTTTCCACCTTGGCCAGACCGTGGGTGAGCGAGGCGAACACGACGTCGTCGGTACCCATGACGCGGCCCCAGTCGTCACGCGCCTGGGTGATCGAATCGTACGCCAAGTCGTAATGACCTGTCAGCGCGACGTCGATCGCCCGGCGGCGTCCGCGAATGGCATCGAGCGCAGCTTGCCGATCGGATTCGTCGGCCAGGTCGCGGATGGCGATGACCACGGCGATCTGCGCCGCTCCTTCGACGACGCGCCAGTTGCCTTCGCCGTAGACTTCGGCATCGCGACGGTGTGTCTCCTGGTACACCGACAACGCCTCTTCGACGTCGCCGAAACTCAGTTCGGCCTCACCGCGGGCGGCAAACCTCTCGCGCTCATTGGGCCAGGAGTCGGCCGAGAAGGGGGGAAGGGTGTCGTCAGCGGCGTCGCTCTCAGCGGGGATCGCTGTCAGCGCGGCAAACGGATCGGCGTTGGCTGTGCGAGCCTCTTCGTCGGCGGCGCTGAGCGGGGGCAACACGCCCGACACGCAGCCGACCAGCAGGGCCAACCAACAAGCGAAGCTCACCAATATGCAAAGCGCGCGTTGTGCCGAGAAACCTTCCATGTTGACGCCGTTTCCGCCACGGGCTGAGTCGATGTCCAAGCGTCCTGCTAGCGACCTTGCCGAAAGGCGGGACTATTCTAGCTGGGGTGGCGGCGGCGGACCTATAGCGACTCGGCGGTTAATTTGGGGCCCCGTGGCGTCGCCACCGCAAGATTTCCGGGAAATACGGCCGCGAAACTCCCCACGAGTTGCCGATCCAAAAGGAGTCGAACGTCTCCCCTTGGGGCCACGTGGAGTCACATATGAGCACCGCAGTGAATTGTACCCTAGCGGCTCAACAGGCAGCATTGGCAACGGAAATCGCATTTGCTGTTGAGGCTAAGCGGCAAGACGCCCTCGAAGCCCAGGGGGACGCCGCCGTTTCGCTTATCAAAGCGGCGGCGAATGTGGGCAAATCGACCGGCGCCGGCGAAGTCTTCGACGCTCAAGCCTGACGCGTCGACTCGCCTCATCACGTCAGCCGTCACTGCATGGCGAGCTTGTCACACTGTGGACACGAGTCAGACCGTGTCGTCTGAGTTCTCTTCAGCCGGAGCGGTGTCCTCTGCCGGGGCAGCGTCGTCGGCAGGTGCGGTCTCGTCTGCACCCGCGTCACCACTGTCGCTCTCTGCTTCGGGGCTGCCAATCTCCGAGGCTCCGTCGAGATCGACATCGAGGTTGGGCTTCTGCTTCATGAGTCCTTCGAGCGCCGCGCGGTGGAGTTTGCACTCACTGAGCGTGAGCCGGCCCAGCATCGGCAGCTTTGCCAACGTCTCGAACGCCGCGTCGTCGATCGTCATTTTCCGCAGCAGCAACCACTTGAGTACTTGGAGGTTGGCCAGCGGGGCCAGATCGCCACTAAGGTTGTTTTCCGAGAGGTCAAGTACCTCAACAGACGTCAGATCGCCGATCGACTCGAGTCCGGCATTGCTCATCTTGATGCCGACGACGTGCAGCGCTTCGAGGTTCGAAAGCCCGGTCAGGTGCGCAAGTCCTTCGTCGGTGACCGCCGTCTCGCTGATCTGCAGCGACTTGAGGTGCGAGTTTTTTCCGACCGGCACCAGATCGGCGTCTGCCAACCGCGAACGGGAGAGTTCGAGCGTGTCGAGCCGGCAGAGCGCCGGCACGTGCTTCACTGCCTCGTGAATCTTGGGCTCGACGTCGGGCAACGTGAGGTTGACCACGCCGGCGTATTGCTGATTCGCGTCCATCACGACAAGCGCGCCCATTCCCTTGAGGGCCTCACGTGCCTGTGCTTCGGCCTTGCCGCTGAGGAAGTCGTTGACAAACCAAACACCTGCCGCCACCAGAATGATCACGACCACCGTGACGATAATCCGCGCGGCGCTGGCTCCCACGGAGGAAAGATTCTCGTGGCTGGCCACATCGGCCGAAGCGCGCTGTTGGGGGGATTCTGTCGATTGTTCACTCATGTTGGGACTCGGCACCTCAGGTGGACGGATGGTATCGTCGGGCGGGTCGAGGACACATCGGGTCCCTCGCCGGGAAATCATTCAATAACCTGCCCTTTTTCCGATAGCACTGATCTCCACATGATAACCGCGCCGGGGGGAGGCCGACAATCAGCAAAACGGGGACGCCAACGGTTTTGCGGACCGGTGCGCCGGCAGCACACCGGCACCGCTACAGCGGCCGCCAGCGTGTCGCCCCCCGGCCGGCACGGCGACTCGGCGCCCCAGTGTTCTGCGATGTTCTGCGTGCCCTTGCGACGTCATAAATGGCAGAACCGAACGTGCGGTCCGCTTCCGGGCTCGTTGTGCGAACCCGGCAAGTTAGTCGACGACCGCCATGATGGTGAGTATGCTGGAGTTTCCCGCCTCGTTTGCCCGAGGGGGTTCCGGGTCCAGCCACCGCATTGTCTCCGCGGCCCGACGGCGCGTTCGCGCCTCGAGTTGCCCGACCCGTGCTGTCCAACAGACGTTGAATCGGGTCAACTCTTCGCCCAGGAGCAACACATGCGTCGCGAACGGTTCATGACAATCGATTTGGCATTATTCTCGTCACTCACGACCCATTGGCAGCGTCTTGGCGCTTGGGCACCCCGCACGCGGCGGTCGACACCGTTCGCTTGGGCCTTGGTCGCGCTGATCAGCGTGGTGTTGGCAGGGTGCGGCGACGGCGGCGCGGCACGGACGAATTCGTCGGAGCCGGGTGAGACGGCCGCAACGAGTGAGCCCGTCGCTGCCGGAAGTGTGACGTTCTCTATCGCGGCCAGCACACAGGACGCGGTGAAGGAAATCGCCTCGGCATTTCAGGAACAGACTGGCACCGAAGTGAGCATCAATGCGGCGTCGTCCAGCGCGCTGGCCAACCAGATCATGTCGGGAGCGCCCGTTGACCTGTTCCTCTCGGCCAACACAAAGTGGGCCGACACCGTCGCCGAGACAGTGCCCGTCGCGGCCCACCGCCTGTTGCTGAAAAACGCCCTGGTGATGATCGTTCCCAAGGGAAACCCGGCCGAGATCCATTCACCCGAGGACCTCAAGTCCGAAAAAGTCGGGCACCTTGCGCTTGCGGGTGAAAAGGTTCCGGCCGGCATCTACTCCCGCCAGGCCCTGAGCAAATTGGGCGTGCTCGAGGCGCTGAACGAGTCGGGCAAAGTTGCCACTGGGCACGACGTGCGGGTGACGCTGTCGCACGTCGAAAGGGGAGAGGCGGAAGCCGGGATCGTCTATTCGACCGACGCGGTGCTGACCGACAACGTCGAAGTCGTCTACACCTTCGCCCCCGAAACACACGACGCGATCGAATATCCGTTGCTGCTGCTGGTCAACGAAGAACAGAACCCGGCGGCGACGAAGTTCTTCGAGTTTCTCGCGTCTCCCGAGGCCTCGGCCACGTTTGAGCGATTCGGCTTCGGCGTGGTGAGCGATCCGGAAAAAACCTGAGCACGTTACATCGCCACACGAACCCGCTGGCCCGCGAGTAGGACACGACGATGGAATCCTGGATGCTAACCACGGCCGAATGGGACGCCGTGCGGCTCAGCATGGTCGTGGGCATCACGTCGGTGGCCGGCAGCCTGGTGTTTGGGATTGCGCTGGGGTGGCTGCTGGCGCGCAAGCAGTTCTGGGGCAAAAGCATCGTCGAGACGCTGCTCAATTTGCCGTTGGTGTTGCCCCCGGTGGTGACCGGGTTTTTATTGTTGGTGTTGTTCGGCAGCAAGGGACCGATCGGCAGTCGGCTCAACGACTGGTTCGGCATCCAACTCGTGTTCAATTGGAAAGGTGCCGCTTTGGCGTCGGCCGTGATCTCGTTTCCGTTGATGGTGCGGGCGATGCGGCTGGCGTTCATCGGGGTCGACCCGAAGCTCGAAGCGGCGTCGCGGAGCCTGGGTGCCGGCTGGTTCGACACGTTTTTCACGGTCACATTGCCGCTGGCCAGCCACGGCATTATTGCCGGCTGCGTATTGTCGTTTGCCCGCAGCATGGGTGAATTCGGCGCGACGATCATGATCTCAGGAAATATCCCCAACCGAACGCAGACGATCCCGCTGTATATCTTCAGCCTGCTCGAGTCGCCCGGGGCGATTTCAAATTCGTACCGCATCATTGTGATCTCGATCGCCATTGCCGGACTGGCACTGGTGTTCAGCGAAACGCTGGAACGTCGCGGGCGGTCACGCATCACGTCGCTGTAACAGTCCCATGAGCCGACTCGAATTCCGCTGCCAACACTACTTCGCCGGAGGCTTCGACCTGGACATCCAGTTCGATGCCGACGACGGCGTGACGGCTATCTTTGGTCCGTCCGGCAGTGGTAAGAGCACGACGCTCTCGATCACGGCAGGCTTGCTGCGACCGCGACACGGGTTCGTCAAGCTCAGCGACAGGGTACTGCTCGACACGGAGGCGGGGCGCTGTGTGCCGCCGAACCAGCGCCACATCGGCTTCGTCTTTCAGGATCACCTGCTGTTTCCTCACATGTCGGTGCGGCGAAACCTGCTGTACGGCAAACGCCGGCGGCCCGGCCGCAACATCCAATTTGACCGCGTCGTGGAAATCCTCGAACTCGAGCACCTGCTGGACCGCTACCCGGCGACGCTGAGTGGCGGTCAGCGCCAGCGGACGGCCCTGGGACGCGCGATTCTTAGTAGTCCGGAACTGCTCGTGATGGATGAACCGCTCACGGCGCTCGACGAGGGCCTCAAGGACCGTATCCTCGCGTACCTGGAGAAGGTGGTGAGCGAATACCACTTGCCAACACTTTTCGTCAGCCATGACCAGACCGACGTGCGGCGACTGGCCGACCGCGTCGTGGTGATCGAAGGGGGCCGCGTCGTCGCCAGTGGTCCCACTTCGGCGACGCTCGATCGGGCCGTGATCAGCACCATGCGATCGCACCCGGGTCCGACGAACCTGCTGTTGATCGAAGACGTGAAACGGACGCATGAACACTGGGAAGGCCGGATCGGCCAGCAGCGTTTTCGTCTGCCGGCCGACACGCCCCCGAACGGCAGCGTGCATCACATCCAACTCAGCCCGCGCGACGTGACGTTGTGTCAACACGCGGTTGAGGGGCTGAGCGCCCGCAATCAACTTCGGGGCCGCGTCGACAAGATTGTCGCCTTGGAACATCGCACGTTCGTGGCGGTCGACGTGGGGCAGTTGATCTGGGCCGAGGTGAGCGACGAAGTCGTCGACGAACTCAAGTTGTGTGAAGGGGCGGAAGTTTACTGCTTGATCAAAGCCGCGGCCGCGCAACCGCTGTATTGACGCGACACGCGCGGCGTTGCCCGACGCTTGTTGCCCGAGCGACGCGGCTGGAAAGTTCTCAGAATCATCCCATAGCAACGGAGTGCGAATCTTGGCTATTCTCGGCGCCCACATGTCCATGGCCGGCGGTTACTACAAGGCGGTTGACGCCGCAAAGGCGGCCGGCTGCGACTGCGTGCAACTGTTCACGAAGAACAACAACCAGTGGCGGGCCAAAGAGATCACCGACCAGGACGTCGAGCTTTTCCGCTCGGCGCTCGAACGGCATGGCATCACTCATCCGATCAGCCACGCGTCGTATCTGCTCAACCTCGCCAGCCCCGATGACGTGCTTTGGAAACGATCGATCGACGGCCTCGTCGTTGAGCTCGAACGGGCCGACGCCTTGGGGATTCCTTACGTCGTCTTTCATCCGGGCGCCTACACCGACAGCAGCGAAGCCCGCGGCATCAAGCGGATTGTTCGCGCGCTCGACACGGTGATCGGCCGCACCGCGAAGCTGGACTCGATCTGCCTGCTGGAGACGACGGCAGGGCAGGGGACCAACCTGGGTTGGAAGTTCGAGCAGCTCGGGGCGATGCTCGACGGGGTGAAGGAACCGGAGCGGCTGGGCGTGTGCCTCGACACCTGCCACGTTTTCGCCGCCGGATACGCGATCGCCGGTGAGCAAGACTACCGCGCCACGATGCGAGCGTTCGACAAACACGTCGGCCGGAAGAAGCTACGAGCGATTCATCTGAACGACAGCAAAAGCAGGTTCGGCTCGCACGTCGACCGACACGAACACATCGGTGAAGGTCAGATCGGCATCGAGGCGTTCGCCCATGTGCTCAACGACCGCCGCATGGCGAAGATACCGATGTACCTGGAGACACCCAAGGGCAAGCGGGGCCGCCGCGACCTCGACCGCATCAACCTGGCCACGCTGCGCGGGTTGATCAAAGCGTAGAGGGTCTCAGCGTCGTGGCAGGAGGATAACGGGGGGTTGTTTCGTAGCGCGACGGGCTCTTTGTCTGTTGCGAACGTTCGCATTTGATCATGAGCCGCAGTCATAGGCGCCAGTCATAGGCACATGTCGATTGCGCACTCTGCGGTGCCCGCTCACCCTCCGTTGGTCGGATCGTCGGGGCGGGGCGGGATGGCGCGGCCGTGTGGGTCTTCTTCCACAACGTTCAAGTCCGCCTCGATCTGTTGTTGCAGTTCCGGCGAGATGAAGTGCTCCATGCGTTCGGCCGGTGCGTGCACGTGGTCCAAGGGCAGGTCGAGGTAGGTGACGAGGTAGGTCTCCCAGAGCCGGTGGGAACGGACGAGTTGCTGGGCGCGTTGCCGGCCGAGGTTCGTGAGTTGCACACCGTCGGACCGGCGCTCGATGAGGCGGGCTCGTCGCAGCGACCAGAGCCCCCAGCGGGCGAGCAGGCCGCCACCGACCGCCTGCACGGCCTCGCCAGGTCCCAAAAGGCGACCGACGGCGAGTTCCTCCAGACGATAGAACATCGCCAACAGGTCTTCACGGATGATGCGTTCGGCGGTGGCCACGTTTTGCCAGAGTTTGACGCCGACGCCGTAGCGTGGTGAGAGCAGCACCGCCGTGGCAAAACATCCGCCCACGACGACCGCCATCATGCCGGCGGCACTGGTGTCGGTCAGCACGGCAAGTCGATAACCGGCGACGGCGCTGAGCACGGCGATACCGACCGCTGTGAAGATCATGCTGGAAAGCCGGTCACAGAGCAGATGAGCGGAGGCGGCCGGTGCGATGAACATGGCCACGACGAGGATCGAACCGACGGCCTCGAACGAGGCCACGCTCGTGGCAGCGACGAGTGTCATCAGGGCGTAGTGCAGCCACGACGTGCGAATGCCGATCGTGTCGGCTAGAGCGGCGTCGAACGACGTGATCAACAGTTCTTTCCAGCAAAGCAGGATGAAGATCAAGTTGACGAGCAGCACCGGTGCGATCGTGACCAGCGCCCGAGGAAACCGGATGCCGGCCAGCGAGACGGTTTGGAACTCGACCAAGTCGAGACGGCCGAACAGCACGCAGTCGGCGTCGATGTGGGCACTTTGGCCGACCCACTTGAGCATCACCACACCCAGGGCAAACAGGGACGTGAACACGACGCCCATGGCCGCGTCGGCGGGCACGGCGGCCTGGCGGTGCAACACGTCGGTGAGGAACGTCGTTGCCAGGCCGGCGACAAACGCGCCCACGAACATCGCCCCAATGTTGAGCGAACCGGACATGGCGAACGCCACGACCAAGCCAGGAAGGACGGCGTGCGAGAGCGCGTCGCCGAGCAAACTCATGCGTCGCAGCACGAGGTAACAACCCAGCAGCGCGCAGGCCGCGTTGGTGACGGCGGCGACGGCGATCACCCACACCGACGACTGCCAAAGCGCAAGTTCTGCGGCGAACCAGTCAGCCATGGCCCGCCTCGCGCTGCGTGTCGGCCGTCGAGATCGCGTGGGGAGACGCCGGAACATCGTCCGCACCGATACGGCCAACGTGTTTCTGAGCAAGAGTGGCTTCGAGCGCTGCGACCTCAGTCACACCGAGGAAGTGCTCGATCGAGTCGGCGTCGCGGTCGACGTGGTCGGGCGCGATGTGCGCCCCCTTGATCAAGAACGTCTCCCAGAGTCGATGCAGGCGGGTGATGCGGGCGGCTTCGTGGAGACCGGCATCGGTGAGTCGGGCGTGCGCAGTCGCCAGCTCAATCCAGCCCCGCGCCGACGCGCGCCGCAGGGCCCAGTTGAACCAGCCGGGCCGCCAATCGCGCTGCAGACGCAACTGTCCCAAGTCGACGTCGTCGCAGCGTGGCAATACCGGTTCGTTGCACTCGTACATCGCCCGCAGCAGGTTCTCTTCGGCCGTCCGCCGGCGCAACCGCGCGTCGGACCACCACTGCGCCACAACGCCACGTCCGGGAGCAAACATGACCGAGCCCAGAAAAATAGCGGCGCCAGCCAACACGATCAGCGGGCCGGTCGGCAGTCCCATGACGCGTCCGCTGGCCGCCGCGGTGGGTAGCAGGGCGGTGGGTACGAGGTAGCCGGCCGAGACCAACGTACCGACGCACGAGGCGATCATGCCGATCATACCTGCAGCGAGCAGCATGACACCGAGCCGGTCGGTCCAAAAACGGGCCGCCGCGCCGGGGATGATCAGCATCGCCGCCATCAGGACGACGCCGACAGCCGGCAGCCCGACGACGGTCACGACGGTCAGCAGTCCCATCATCACCAAGTCGAGCCAACCGACGGGCCAGCCTTGGGCCTGGGCAAAGTCGTTGTCAAAACTCAGCAGTTTGAATTCTTTGTAGAGCAGGGCGACGACGATCAGCACGGCGAATGAGATGCCGGCGATCAGCCAAACGTCGCGCCGCACAATCGCGGCGGCCTGACCGAAAATGAACGTGTTGAGCCCCGCCTTGCCACTGAGCCCGGCCGAGCGCTGGATCACCGATAGCAACACGACGCCGAAGCCGAAAAAGGTGCTAAGCACGATACCGATGGCAGCGTCTTCCTTTGTGCGGGTCCAGCGGCACACGAAACTTATCACGCCGACGCCGACGACGCCGGCCAACCAGGCGCCGCCCAACAGTGAGGCGAAGTGTCGTTCACCCACCACGAGGTAAGCCAAACACAGCCCCGGCAGCGCGGCATGGGCCAACACGTCCCCGATCAAGGCGCGGCGGCGCAACACGCTAAAGCAACCAACGACGCCGGCCACGCATCCCAGCAGCGACGTGCCCAACAGCACCATGAAGGTGGAATACGTCACTGGGCCGACTCCCGCTGTCGCACGGCCTCGGCCGCCACGTCCAGGGCCGTGAGCCGACCGCCATAGGTGGCGTCGAGGTTGGCCGAAGTAAATGTCGTTTCAGTCGGTCCGGCAGCAACGAGCCGCATATTGAGCAGCATCACCCAGTCGAAATAGTCGCGGACCGTCTGTAGGTCGTGATGCACGACAAGCACGGTCTTGCCCTCGGCGCGAAGCTGTTTAAGCGTGGCGACGATCGCCTGTTCGGTGGCGGCGTCGACACCGGCGAACGGCTCGTCCATGAAATAGAGCCGCGCCTGTTGCGCGAGGGCGCGGGCCAGGAACACGCGCTGTTGTTGCCCGCCCGAGAGACGGTGTATCTGCCGGTCGGCGAAGTCCGCCATCCCCACGCTGGCGAGGCATTCGTCGGCCAATTGCCGTTCGGCGCGGCCGGGACGACGAAACCAGCCAAGTCGGCCGTACGTTCCCATCATCACGACGTCCTTGGCCGTGACAGGAAAGTCCCAGTCGACCGTCTCGCGCTGCGGAACATATCCAACGAGGTGACGTTGTTGGGCCGAGGGGCGCCCGAAGATTTCGATCTTGCCGCTGGCCAGCGCGAGCAGCCCCAGCATCGCCTTGATCAACGTGCTCTTTCCGGCGCCGTTGGGGCCGACGATGCCGACCATCTTGCCTTCAGGGATCGTGACGTCGATGTCCCACAAAACGGGTTTGCGATCGTAGGCGACGGTGACGTCATGAATCTCGACTGGGGGGGCGGACATCGTGGGCGATGGGGTGAGGAACCGTGAATCAGCGCTGAGCGGAATTATTTGAGTGCATGGGCGATGGTGTCGACATTGTGACGCACCATGCCGACGTATGTGCCCTCGGGCGTGCCGTCGGGCCCCATGGCGTCTGAGTATAACTCGCCGCCGATGCGAACGTCGTGGCCCCGCGCCGCGCAGCCCTCGACGAGCGCCTGAACGTATTTTTCCGAGACGCTGCTCTCGACGAACACTGCCTTCACGCCGCGCTCGACCAGCAGGTCGATCAGCGCACCGAGCGTCACCAGGTCCGCCTCGTCGGCGGTGCTGATCCCTTGCAGCCCGCGGACTTCGACGTCGTAGGCGCGGCCGAAATAGCCGAAGGCGTCGTGGGCCGTCACCATCACGCGCTGCCGAACGGGAATCTCGGCAATTTGTCGACGACACTCCTCGTCCAACGCGTTCAACTCACTGCCGTACGCCGCGGCGCGCTGGCGGTAGCCCTCGGCGCGTTCGGGATCGAGCCGGCACAGTTCGGCCGCCACATAGTCGGCACATCGGTGCCACAGGGCGACGTCGAGCCAGACGTGTGGGTCGTACATGCCCTCGAATTCGGCCGGGCGACGCAGTCGCTCAGGTTCTTGATCGACAAGGCCCGTGGTCACGGCAATCGACGGTTTGGTGGCACCGAGGTCGTGCAGCGTGTCGGCCAGGCGTCCTTCGAGATGCAGGCCGTTGTAAAAGATCAGGTCAGCCGCCCGCAGACGATGGACGTCGCCGGCCGTGGCCGTAAACAGGTGCGGATCGACGCCATCGCCCATCAGGGTGTCGACTTCGACGTCACCACCTCCGACGTTCTTGACGATGTCGGCCACCTGGGCGGTCGTGCAGACCACGCGCAAGGGCCGGCCGAGACCGCGAAACAACCCGTCGACTTCGACGGGAGAATCCGTGGCCGACGGTGCGACGCCGTCGATGGCATGGTCACAGCCCGTCGGGGCGACGAGCAGCAGCAGGACGCCTCCCCAGAGCAAACGCTCCCATAACGCATGTCCCCAAGACGCATCGCGATCACGCATCGGTCGAGTTCCTATTTTCTTGCGGTCGATATTCGCTGCGGTTGCGGGGTTTTTCGGATGACCATCTCTGGCAGGCGGAGCGATCGGCGCACAGCCTCACCGCCTCAGAGTACTTGATCGGGCCGCCGGTATTCAATAACTAAAAATATTTTTTTTGGTCATCCAAAATATAGCAGTTTTTGCTTGGATCGATTTCCCCGGCTGTCCCGGTGCCGCATTGCCCCGAGCATCCACACTGTGAGGGCGGCCGGTGAGTCGGGCTGTTCCGGATGCGCGACGCAACTGTGATTTTGCCGACGACGGCCGTGTCACGGCCGATAAGAATACGCGTAAGTGTCTTTCAGCATTGGAGATTGGGGCCAGATTCGTTGACCGCTCTGCGGCTCGCGACTACATTTAACAGCGCGCCGCGTAGGCACTGCACGGTCACGGTCCTCGTCGACCGGGCGTTATTGTCGGCCGCGCCAGCCAATCCGTTTCCTCATTCGGTCAGGCCGTCCGGCATGAATCTGACGTTCTTCAAACGGTTTCGCATGGAAATCGGTCTCACGGGCCGTTACATCCCGGAGCCGGTTTTGCCTGCCGGTTACCGATTTCTACCCTGGAGCCCGACGCTGCTCGAACGGCACGCCGAGGCGAAGTACCGCAGCTTTCGGGCGGAAATCGACGCCAACGTGTTTCCATGTCTGGGCGAATACGCTGGCTGTCTGAGACTGATGGAAGAGATCGCCCGGAAGCAGGGGTTTCTGCCCGAGGCAACTTGGTTGATTGCCAAGGGCGAGACGCTGACTGCCAAGGGCGAGGCGGGGAAGGTATCCACGGGCACGACGGGCGGCATCGAGTACTGCGGCACGATCCAGGGCATTCGCGATTCCCGCGGCGTTGGTGCGGTGCAAAATCTCGGAGTGACGCCCGAACACCGCGGCCTTGGCCTAGGGGCTTGTTTGCTGCTCAAGGCGCTGCGTGGTTTTCAGGCGGAAGACTTGCCACGGGCCTTCTTAGAGGTGACGGCTCAGAACGAAGCCGCGATCCGCCTCTACGAAGAGATGGGATTCCGCCGGGCCCGCACCGTGTATAAGGCCGTCGAAGTCGCCTACACTTGACCGGTCTGTCGCGGTCGAGACACTTTGGGGAACGTCACTGCTCGTGGGGCTTCGATCGTCGTCCGGCCGTGGGCCGGCGAACGACCGCAAAGTCGCTCCCGGCTGGCGGTGGCGAGTGCCATGACGCCATTCGGTCCTTGGTGAACGATCATTCCTGAGGAAGCGGTTCGCCGTGGCGAGTCGACTGTGAAATCCGACCGTGAAGGGAATTCGAGTGCAGCCGGAGAACTACACCCACACGCTAGACAACGGCCTGGTGCTCGTTGCCGAACCTAATCCGTCGCTCGAATCGGCGGCGTTCACGTTTCTGTTGCCGGCGGGCGGTGCCTACGACCCGGCCGATGCACTGGGCTTGAACAGTTTCGCGTGCGAGATGGCACTGCGCGGTGCGGGCCCGCGCGATTCACGGCAGCTTGTCGATGACCTGGACGCCTTGGGAGTCGAGCGCGGCGAGGGCGTGTCGGTCGAACACACCAACTATGGTGGTGCCGCCGTCGCGGACAACTTGCTGCCCGCGCTGGAGATCTACGCCGACGTGCTGCAGCGGCCTCACCTGCCGGTCGAACAGATCGAGGCGGGCCGCCAAGTCGTGATCCAGGAACTCATGGCGACCGAAGACGAGCCGGCCCACAAGGTGATGGTAGAGCTCAAACGGAGCCACTTCCCCAGCCCCTGGGGCAATCCCAGTCAGGGTGAAATGGCCAGTGCGATGTCGATCGACATCGCGCAAATTCGCGCCCAGGTCGCCCGCTGTTATCGCCCCAACGGCACGATCCTCGGGGTGGCGGGCAAGTTCGACTGGGACGAGTTGCGCGACCACGTGAGCCGACTTTTTGCGGCCTGGGAGTCCGTCGAGGTGCCGCGGCCGGCCGAGGGTCCGACCAACCAGCGCGTACGTCACATCATGCACGAGGCGCATCAGACGCAGATCGGCATCGCCTATGCAAGTGTTCCCTACAGCCACGAGGATTACTTCTGCGCGTGGGGAGCCGTCGGCGTGCTCAGTGGCGGCATGAGTGCACGGCTCTTCACCGAAGTGCGGGAAAAGCGCGGGCTTTGTTACTCAGTGCAGGCTTCGCACCAGACGCTTAAGGACCGCGGTGCCGTGCTCTGCTATGCCGGCACCAGCGCTGATCGCGCCCAGGAGACGCTCGACGTCACCCTGGCCGAGTTGCGACGGTTGGCCGAGGGAGTTCGCCCCGAAGAGCTCGACCGACTCAAGGCGCGGATCAAGAGCGGGCTGATCATGCAGCACGAGAGCAGTTCATCCCGGAGCAGTTCGATTGCCCGCGACTGGTTTCACCTGGGCCGCGTGCGGACGCTCGACGAACTTGCCGCGATCATCGACCGACTCAGCAGCGACGACATCAACGCCTACCTTGAGCGACGAGCACCGCGGGACTTCACCGTGGTGACGCTGGGCCCCGAACCGTTGGAGATGCCGCTTTGAAGTTTCGTAGCCAACAGCTCGCCAATGGCCTGGAAATTGTCGCCGAGTGCGACGACCAGGCGCACAGCACGGCCTTGGGTTTTTTCGTCAAGGCGGGATCGCGTGACGAGGACGACACCGTCGCCGGCGTGAGCCATTTCCTCGAACACATGATGTTCAAGGGGACCCCCACCCGCTCGGCCGACGACGTCAACCGCGAGTTCGACGAGATGGGCGCCCATTACAACGCCTACACGACCGAAGAGAACACCGTCTACTACGCGGCCGTGCTGCCCGAGCAACAGGCGGCGGCGCTTGAACTGCTCGCCGACATGTTGAGACCGTCCCTGCGGGCGGATGACTTCGACATGGAAAAGAAGGTGATCATCGAAGAGATCGGCATGTACGAAGACCAGCCGCCGTACTGCGCCGACGAACAGTGCAAGGCGGATCATTTCGGTTCGCATCCGCTCGGCCGCAGCGTGCTCGGCACCGAACAAAGCATCACGGAGCTCACGGTCGAACAGATGCGGAACTATTTCGAGCGTCAATACAGCGCCCGCAACATCGTGCTGGCGGCTGCGGGCCATGTCGACTTCGAGGCACTCGTCGCGCAGACCGAACGAGCGACGGCCCATTGGAACGACGTCACCCCGCAGCGTCAGACCGAATCGTACCGGACGACGCGTGGGGCGTGCCGCACGATGAACAAGTCGTCGTCGACGCAGCAATACGTGCTCTTGCTCAGCGACGGCCCGGCCGCGGACGACGATGCCCGCTACGCGGCCAAGATCCTCGCCACGGTACTGGGTGACGACCAGGGAAGCCGGCTGTACTGGGAATTAGTCGATCCGGGTTTGGCCGAGCACTGTTCGCTGAGCCACTATGACTACCTCGACGCCGGCTTGATGATGACGTATCTGAGTTGTCCTCCAGAGTCGGCGGCGGACAACCTGCGAAGGGTACAGGCGGTGTATGCGGCCGTCGAGGCCAGCGGCATCGATGACGCCGAATTGGCGCGCGCCAAAAGCAAAATCAGCTCGCGGGTCGTGCTCAGCAGCGAGCGGCCGCGCGGACGGCTGTTCACGCTGGGGGGCAATTGGCTGCAGCGACGCGAGTACCGCACGGTCCGCGACGACATCGACGCCGTCGCCGCCATCACCGCTGACGACGTTGCGGACGTGCTGCGGCGGTTCCCCCTCACAACGAGCACGATCGTCACGGTTGGTCCGCTCGAATCGCTCTGACGCGTGAGGCCGCCGTCGTCTCGGCGGCGAACATCTTCCGCCGCCCATACCGGCGGCGTTGCACCCCGACGGTGCGCCGTCACCGCACACGGCGACGACGCGGTTCCAGTTGTGCGGGTTGGGACGCGTGCGCGCGGGAGGCGCGCTTTGCGAACGTCAGCATCGCAACGTAGGTTTGCAGAGTAGATTTGCGACGGGGCCTGCGGTCCAATCTCGCTGCCTGCGATGACTTACGTCCTGGCCCCACGGCAGGCAAAAAGTAGCGCGCACCGCGACGTCGCTGCCGCGTACTGCTGACACACTGGGAGTCCGACGCACATGCCCAACCCTCGCCAACGCACGATGGTCGACCGATCGCGGCGTTTTGAACTTGGCGGCTCGAATCCTGCGCGGGTGACGATCCTGCGCGACAAGAACACGCGGCCAGCGGTCATCCACGGCACGCTTGACAACTCGTCGCAGGGGGGCGTGCGACTGTGTCTCGACGATTGTCTGCCGCGAGGTGAACACGCGACGATGCGCGTCTACTTCGACGACGGCACCGGCGGTCGGGACGGGCAGCTTGAACTCGACATCAACGTCTGTTGGTCGCGCCCCACGGAAGACGGCAAGTGGTCGGTCGGCTGCGACTGCGAGACGGAGCTCTCCGATGGCGTGCTCGCCATGTTCGCCGATCGTGGCCAAATCGAACGCCGTCAGGCGGCGCGACGACCGACGCAAATCGTCGCCATGGCCCGCTGGGAACTGAGCATCGAAGAACGACCCATCGAGATCATCGATGCCTCGCTCGGTGGTTTCTGTTTTCGCGCGGCGAGCATGGGCTCGACCGGCGATCGGCTGCTCGTGCGGATGACGACCATGCAGGGCAACGAGGCCGTGATCCCGGCGGAGTTGTGCTGGAGCGCCCGAACGGATTCAGGGCACGTCGGCGGCTGCCGGTTCGTCAACGAGACCGATCACTGCCACCTGATGCCTTTCGCCCTGGACGGCACGTCGGCCGAGTCGTCCTGGGGCCTGGGTCCCGCGCCGCGGAAAGTGACCAAACGCTCGGCCAACCTGGCGTTCGGCGTTGCCGTGTTCCTGATGTTTATCGGCCCGTCGTTGCTGGTGCTGCCGGCGCTGCAGGCAACTCGGACATCGCAGGTGGAGACGGTGGCCCAGCAGACCGGCTCGCCCCTGGACACACCCGATGTCGAACTTGCCGGTTTTCGTACTGAGGATGTCGGTCATGCCGACAGCTCGGCTGCGGCTGAGCCCCATGACGTGCAACCGACGAAGTCGGATTCAGCGCCGCAAACGCCAGTCGTTGAAGCGACGCCCACTATGACGGATGCCTCAATTGCACAACGTGCAAGCGGCGACGAAAGAATCGCTGGCGATGCGACGACAAGCGCCGTCGGCGCCGCAAGATTCGCCTCGCCCGACGAAGCGGGCCGGGAAATTACAATCGACCCGAGCAGCGACTTGGTCGGCGTGAGGCGGCATGACGTGGAAGATGCGCCAAGCCATCGTACCGCGAGTAATCGCGCCGCCGCCGACATCGAGCAACGACGGAGTCGGCCCACCGCGCCACGCCACACCGAACCAACGGCACCCCACACGGCTCGGCGCGCCCAAACGTCGTTGACGAAGCCGTTGGCGCAAAGCGGCTCGTTGGCTGAGACGGTGGAGCACCACACGCCACCCGAATTGCCGCTTGCCCCTGCGGCCGTTCCGCGCACCTTTACCCCCGACCCCACTGCGACCACCCAACACGACATGGCCGCCACGACGGTGGAGGGGCCCCCTGAAGCGAGCACGGCCCGGCCGTCTACCGGTGCCACCGAAGCGACTTCGGCGCCGCCGTTTGAGAGCGATGTGTCGGTCGTTTCGCCGGCGGACGTGACGCCGGGTGTGGCGACGTCGCCGCGGCTTCCCGACGCTGAAATCGTCGTGCTCGATGAAGCAGTGCTCAATCAAGACGTCGAGTCGGATGACCACTCTGCCGAGGCGAAAGATCAGCATGTCGAATCGCCTCGACAAGACACCGCTGCGGCGCGTCGTGAATCGCCCGCGCCGCCAACGAACAACATCGCCCATGATCACACTCTCGCATTGCCCCGGGAGGAACGCCCCGTCGATGTGCCGGTAGCAGTGAGAGCGCCCGACGTCACACCGGCAAGCCTCGCGCAGGCAGCCGACGAATTCAGCCGCGGCCGCGATCTGTTGACGGCCGGCGAGTTTGCAGCGGCGCTCGATTCATTCGCGACGGCGGCCCAATCGAACCCCGACAGTGCTCTGTATCGTTACCACTGGGCACTTGCGCTTCACATGACGGGCGAGTCGGACGCAGCGCTAGAGCGCGCTGCCGAAGCAGCGCGGTTGGAGCACGAGCACGGCCTGCCGAACTGGGGACAGGTCATGCAGCGCGTTCAGGGACACCCCCGCATCTGGCTCGAAGGGGCTCGTCGCGACGCGTTGGACGCGCATTGAGTGTTCGTGCGGAACGCTAGCGGCGGCCGATTTCGCCTTCGTCCTTAAGCATCTGCAGCGCGCTGCCGAAGGCCGCGACTGTGAGGGCGAGATCTCGTTCGTCGTGGACGGCCGAAGTAGGGCCGCCCGGCCAGGAAAACAACTCGACGCCATGCACGAGCATGGCCAGCCGCAGCTTCATCAACAGCGCGGGGTCCGGCCGCGACTTGAGCGTGCGGTAGTCGACGCGCCCGGCGGCGATGTCGTCGGCCGTGATCGACTCGCCAGCGGGATTCGTAAAGACGTGGAACCCCGAATACGTGCCGTATACCGACCAGTCGAGGCGCTCGTCGGCTATCACCCCGTTGAGTGCCGTTCTGAGACGTTCGGCGTAATCCGAAGCCCGCTGACAGGCGTCGCCGGTCGCGACGATCTCGAGTGTGGCGATGCCCGCGGCGGCCGAGAGGGGGTTGCCGTTGAACGTGCCGTGGTGCGGCACTTTCGGTCGGGGCGTAACGTCAGTGCCCAACTCGGCGGCCCGCACGTCGGCGAATTCGAGGAGTTCGAGCACGTCGCGCCGGCCTGCCAAGGCGCCGCCGGGAAGCCCGCCGGCGAGAATCTTGGCCAGCGTCGTGAGGTCGGGCCGAATGCCCAGCACCGCTTGTGCGCCACCCGGCGAACAGCGAAAGCCCGAGATCACCTCGTCGAAGATCAGCAGGGCGCCGTGCCGCGTTGTGGCATCGCGCAGGGCGTGGAGGAACTCTGGCTGCACGGGGACCTGCCCCCAACTCGCACCGGTCGGTTCGATGATCACGGCGGCGATGTCATCGCTTGCGGCAAGAATGCGCTCGGTGGCTTGGGTGTCGTCCGGCGGCGCGAGCACGACGTTTTCGGTGATCTCCGGTAGCACACCGGGCGACGACGGGGCGTCGAAACCGCCGCTGACGCCGAAGGCCATGTGGTCGTGCCAGCCGTGAAAATGGCCGGCAAATCGCAGCAGTTTCTTGCGGCCGGTGGCGGCGCGGGCCAGGCGGACGGCCAGCAATGTGGCCTCGGTGCCGGAACTGGTGAAGCGGAGACGTTCGGCACTGGGCATGAGCCGCTGCACGAGGGCGCCCCAGCGCAATTCCAGCTCGTGGCAGGTGCCGAAATGCGTGCCCCGTTCGAGTTGCCGCTGGATGGCCTCGGTGACGACCGGGTGGTTGTGGCCCAGCAGCAGCGCACCGTGGCCGCCGGCGTAGTCGACGTACTCGTTGCCGTCGACGTCCCACTTCCGCGAACCATGCGCCCGTTCGACGTAAAGGGGATAGGGCAGCACATGGCGCGCATCGTGCGTGATACCGCCCGGCAGCACGTGGCGCGCTTCATCGGCGAAGCGGGCCGACGTCGGCGTGCGGCGGCGATACTCGGCCACGATCGCCGAGTCGGCCATGCGACCAAGCACCTCGGCGACTGCGCTGGACTGGTTCATTGGACTTCCTGGATCGTGTCGTTCGCCGGCGAGGCCTGACGGTCAAAATCGTGCGTTGCGGCCCTCGCAGCATCCGCCCCGATGATACGTGGCAAGCGTGAAAGCGGGAAGGCTCACCGCGACGCTGTGTCAATGACCGCGTCGTAGTGCAGGGCAAGTTGGCGGGCGGTCGTGCGGCGGTCGAAAGCGGCGGTAGCGCGAAGTTTGGCCTCGGCGGCGAGTCGCCCGCGCCGCTCGTCGTCCTCCAACAGGCGCAAGACCTCCTCGGCGAGTAGGCGGGAGTTGTTCGGTTTGATCAACACGGCTGACGGCGCGACGGTGGCGAAAATTTCGGCCGTGCCACCGACATCCGTGGCGACGACCGCACAGCCCGACGCGGCCGCTTCGAGCAACACGCGACCGAGCGGTTCTTGCCGGGCCGCATGCACGAGCACGGCCGTCTCGTTGAGGATACGGGCAACGTCTTCGCGAACGCCCAGGAAGTGAACGTGCGGGCTGAGCCCCGACGCGTCGGCGGCCGCGAGCAGTTGTCGCTCGTACTCGACGGTCTCGGCCTTTTGCGAACACCGTTCGCCGACGATAAGAAGGTGCACGTCGGGAGCGGCGGCAACGATGTCCGGCAAGGCGGCAAGCACGACGTCCTGGCCTTTGCGGGCACCGATCTGGCCGATCGTTGTCAGCAGCCGCGTCGTTGGCTCGAGCCCCAATTCCGTGTGCAGCCGTCCCGTGGCAGTTCGCGGCCGGAACTCCTCGAGATCGACGCCGTTGTGGAGCACGTGGGCCCGGTCGGGATCGAGCCCCTGTGCGACGTGGAAGTCGCGCGTTGCCGCCGAAACGCACAACAGGCGGGCGTTGCGATTGACGTCGGCGATCGCCGTACGGCTCAGGCCGACGATGTCGCGGATGTGCCCGATGCCGGGGACGCCGAGCGACTGGACGACGGGGCCGGCGATGCGCGCCATCGACAGGCTGTTGGCATGCACGAGGCCGGGCGCGAGCGAGCCGATGCAGCGTTCGAGTTCGGCGCGGACGTCGTCAAGGGCGATCCGGCGACCGGCCGCGTCGTGCCACTCGACCGGCGTGAGCGGGACCGCGGCGCGTGCGAGTTCCTCGGCAAGGGGTCCCGTGGCGGGGCCGACGGCGGCAACGTCGTAGCCCGAACTGCGCAGGCCCGACAACGTTGCCAACAGGGAACGCTCGGCACCGTTCAGACGCGCGTATTCGCAGATCCAGAGCACGCGGCGCGTCACGGTACGCACCCCTCTGAGAGCCGCGCCGCGTTGAAGCCGCCGGTCAAAGAAGGACCGGCTACATAACATCCCGTCACAGCATGCCGTAGTTGGTGAGCGTGCGCCGCAGGTTTTCCTGCTCGGCCGTGTCGAGGCGCGTGAGGGGCAGCCGAACGTCGCCCGTGTCGCGGTCGAGCATCTGCATGGCGGCCTTGATCGGAATCGGGTTTGTCGAGAGGCCCAACATGTCGCGGCAGAGCGGAAAGAGCTTACGGTGCCAGCCGGTGGCCGCCGCGGTATCGCCCGCCTCGAACGCCTTGATCATGGCGATCATGTCGTACGGAACGATGTTGCCGACGACGGAGATCACACCCCGACCGCCAATCGCCATCAAGGGCAGCGTGAGGCTGTCGTCGCCGCTGAGAATCGTCAGGTCCGTGAGCGCCGCGATCTGCGAAGCCTGGTCGAGCGAACCGGTCGCCTCTTTCACCATCGTGATGGTCGGCAGCTCGGCGAGCCGGGCGATCGTTTCCGGCTCGATGTTCTTTCCCGTGCGGCCAGGGATGTTGTAGACGCAGATAGGAATGTCGACCGCTTCGGCCAACGCCTTGAAGTGTTCGTACATGCCGCGCTGGGTCGGCTTGTTGTAGTACGGAGCAACGACCAGCGCGGCGTCGGCCCCGGCCTGGGCCGCCCAACGCGTCAGCCGCAGCGCTTCCTCGGTGCTGTTGGAACCGGTGCCAGCCATCACCTTGATGCGCCCGGCGGCGACTTCGACCACGGCCGCGATCACACGGTCGTGCTCTTCGTGCGAGAGGGTAGGGGACTCGCCGGTCGTGCCGACCGGGCAAACGCAGGTCGTGCCGGCGGCGATCTGGAACTCGACCTGCTGTTGCAGCCGCTCGACATCGACGACACCGTCGCGAAAGGGTGTGACCAGCGCGACCGAAAGGCCGGCGAACGCTTCACCACGTGTGGACATCGATTTTTTTTCTCCCTGGTCATATGCCCGATGAACGTCGGTCACTGCGGCGCGAACACGTCGCCGCATGATACAAGAAGCCGTCAGCGCCACGCAATCGACCCGCACGACGCGACACGTGTCACCGGCCGTCAGACGATCAACTGTTTCATCTCGCGAACGGCACGCTCGAAACCGACCATGATCGCCCGGGCGACGATGCTGTGGCCGATGTTCAACTCGTCCATGCCCTCGATCTAGGCGATCGACTGGACGTTGCGGTACGTGAGGCCGTGGCCGGCGTGCAGGACGAGCCCCAATTCGCGGATGCGGACGGCGGCGGCGGTGATCGCGGCCAGTTGGGCCTGTCTGCCATCGCCATCCCGAGCGTTGGCATAGCCGCCGGTGTGCAGTTCGACCGCGTCGGCGCCCAGATCGGCCGCGGCGCGAATCTGCCGTTCGTCCGGATCGAGGAACAGGCTGACGACAATGCCGGCTTCGTGGAGACGCTCCGTGGCACGCCGCACCCGATCGGCCTGTCCCACGACGTCGAGCCCGCCTTCGGTCGTGAGTTCTTCGCGGCGTTCGGGGACGAGCGTCGCCTGGTCCGGCCGATGTTCGCAGGCGAGGTCGAGCACCTCGTCCTCGCAGGCAAGTTCCAGGTTGAGCTTGACGGTCACCGTTTCGCGCAGCACGCGCAGGTCGCGGTCCTGGATGTGGCGGCGGTCCTCGCGGAGGTGGATCGTGATGCCGTCGGCGCCGCCCAATTCGGCCAACGCGGCCGCCCAGACCGGATCGGGTTCATTGGTCCGCCGAGCCTCGCGCACCGTGGCGATGTGATCGATGTTGACACCGAGTTTGGCCATGTTATTCCGTGCCGTGGAGCCTACGCTGAGTTGTCCGTGCGCTGCGATTTCTACGTCCCGCTCGGTGCGCCGAGCCAAGCCCCAAAGGCACCGCAGCGAAGGCGGGTGATTATACGCGTAGGTGTGGTGGCCACAACTGACCGCGAATGCGCCGCCGCTGCCCGGTCGCTCTGGCGGCAGGTGGATGGCGATCGGCGGCGGACAACCTGTGCCATACCACGGGGGCCGGACACGCGGCGATCCGTGCTGGTTCACCGATGCCCATGGTGCGATTGCGCGGCCTGGGGTGGTTGTCCGACCGCAGTGCTTGGTGAGATTCGCCGCCGCCGGGGCACCGCGGCTGGCTGCCGCTGGGCAAGAATTCCGACTACAAATAGGCTGGTGGACACACCCGCTCGACCGGCGTCAACTCGTGCCTTGCCTGGGACTTGCGACCGAAGGATTTAGGTCCAGAAACTAAGCTAAACTTTTGGTGTGGCCGGGCCGAAAGGCTCGCCACGATGCACCCCCTCGATCCGAATCTGGACGCCCCAGCGCGTTCGCGGTTTCCCCTCAACCGTCCAGCGACGGGGTCCAATACGTTTGCCCTTCGAACGGCCCGTCCATCGCAGAGCACGTGGCGCCCGGTCGTCGCCCCGATGGCGAGTGGCCCCGTTCGACGACGACACTCATCCACTGCCCACGACCGACAACTGAGACGCACATCATGAACTGCGAACAACTGGCCAGCCGGGTGGAACGGCTGCAGCCCGAGGCGGCGCCCCGCGACGTGGCCCGCCTGTGCCTGCTGCTGACGAATCACGTCGACGATCCGCGGCTGCTCGAAGACGACAACGTGTTGACCGAGGCCTGGCGCGACATGAGCATCCGCCTGCAGGCGGCAACCGATCAACACGCGGCAATGACCGACGATCTGGAACGCCTCGCCGGCAGCGACCCGGAGAAGTTCACGATGGACCAGGTCTGGGTGCTGATCCGTGCGATCAAGGTGCAAAGCCAGGTACTCCAGCTCTACGTCGGCACGCCCGTGCTGGACGTGTGAACGGAGCGCGGGAGCACCGAAATTATTGCGCGGTGCCATGACCGGCTGGCGAGGGGTACGCTGCGCACGCCTGCGGCACGCCGATCCGTGTGGGCTCGGTCGCGGCGTCACTCGCGCCAAAGCCTAATTGGCATAGCGGGAGGATCGTTTGGCCCGGGTCTGGGAAAGCACCAGGTCAAAGGCGCGACTGATCT
>JAGQPT010000084.1 GCA_020426575.1 Planctomycetales bacterium | reverse complement strand
TCAACAGGTCGGCGCCGCAGGCGAGAAAGCCGGCCCCGAGGTCGAGCATTTCGCGAGCCTGTTCGGCCGAGCCGACAGGTCGTCCCCAGGTCTTGCCGGCCGCTTTGGCGGCGGCGGCGACGCGACGGGTGGCGTCGCGGATGATCTCGTGGTTCATCTGGCCGGGGATGCCGCTGAGGGCCGTGAAGTCACCCGGCCCGAGGAACAACAGGTCGACGCCGTCGACCGCCGCGATCGCCTCGGCGTGTTCCAGCGCGGCGGCGTCTTCGATCTGGATCGCGATGAACGTCTCGCGGTTCGCCTCGGGCAGGTAGTCGGCCAACGGCACGGCGCAATACGGGTTGTCGGCGTTGCCGCTGTCGATACCGCGGCAACCCTCGGGAGGGAACTTCGCCCAGCGGACGACTTCCGCCGCTTCCTCGGCGTTGTCACAACGGGGATACAGGATTCCCTGGGCGCCGACTTCGAGCATTCGGCCCATCCGCATAAACTCGCCCTTGGCCGGCCGCGCCAGGATGTCGGTGCGTCCGACCCGGGCCGCGCGCATGAAGTGCTGGACCGACTCGAGCCCCAGGGCATGATGCTCCATGTCGACCCAGATGCCGTCGAAACCCATCAGACTGGTCATTTCGTAGAGACTGGCGTCTTGCAGATGCAGGGTGACGACCAGTGCCGGTTCGCCCCGACGAAGTTTCGCCTTGATAACGCTCTTGCGCACGCGTGCTCTCGCTGAAGTAAAGTGAACGCCACACGGGCGCTAATTTCATCGGGCAAAGACGGATCATTGTGGGAGCCCGACTAGCGGGGCGTCAAGGCGCGGGACACGCGGCCGGTCGCGAGTCGCTTGACGGTGGCAGCGAGCGGGCCGACACTGGGCGGTCGCAACGTCGCATCGCTGTCAGATTCTCCGCTTCCGTCTCCAATTGTCCATCGCCGCAACGACTCTATGAGCGAGCCGAATGTCCACACACTCTACGAACGGGCGAAACGGCTGATCCCCGGCGGCACCCAATTGCTGAGTAAGCGGCCCGAGATGTTCGCGCCGGGGCGCTGGCCCGCCTATTACCGTTCGGCACACGGCTGTGAGATCGTCGACCACGACGGCCGCACGTATCTCGACATGTCGTCGATGGGCATCGGTTCGTGCCTGCTCGGTTACGCTGACGCGGACGTGACCCAGGCCGTCGTCGCGCGGGTCGAGGCGGGGGCGATGTCGTCGCTGAGCGTGGCCGACGAGGTGGAACTGGCCGAGTTGCTCACGTCGCTGCATCCCTGGGCCCAACAGGTCCGCTATGCCCGTAGCGGCGGCGAGGCGATGACCGTCGCGGTGCGGATCGCCCGGGCACACACCCGTCGCGACGTCGTCGCGTTCTGTGGCTACCACGGTTGGCATGACTGGTACCTGGCGGCCAACCTGGCGAGCGGCGACGACGATCAACTGCGCGATCACCTGTTGCCAGGGCTGGCGCCATTGGGCGTACCGCGGGGACTGGCCGGCACGGCGCTGCCGTTCTCGTACAACCGGCTGGACCAACTCGAGGCGATCTTCGCGGAGCATCAAGGCGAAGTCGCGGCGGTGGTGATGGAACCGCTGCGGCGCGACGACCCCCAACCCGGCTTTCTCGCAGGCGTCCGCGCGCTCTGCGACTCACACGGGGCTGTGTTTGTCTTCGACGAAATCACCGCGGGGTGGCGGTTTGCCCTGGGCGGCGCCCACCTGAACTATGGCATCGAGCCGGACGTCGCCGTCTTCGCCAAGGCGTTTGGCAACGGTCACCCGATGGCGGCCGTGATCGGGCGCGAAAGTGTGATGCGGGCGGCCGAAGAAACATTCATATCGAGTACCTACTGGACCGAGGGCGCCGGTCCCGCCGCGGCGCTGGCGACGGTCCGCAAGATGCAGCGGGTCGACGTTCCTGGGCACGTGGAACGCATCGGCGCCCGGATGCGCGACGGCCTGGCGAATCTGGCGCAGGCTCACGCATTGCCGCTTGAGGTGAGCGGTCGCAATGCCCTGTTGCACCTCTCGTTTGATCACCCGGATCACCTCGCCCTGCAGACGCTGCTGACGATCGAGATGCTCGATCGGGGCATCCTCGCTGGGGCCGGTTTCTACGGGTCGCTGGCTCACCGCGATGAACACGTTGACGCCTACTTGGCAGCCGCCGAAGAAGCGGCGGGCGTGTTGGCGGCGGCGATCGAAGCGGGCGACGCGCTCAAGCGGATCGGTGGCCAAGTGCGACACACCGGCTTCCGACGGCTGACGTAGCAGGCGTAATTTCAGGAACCGTCAGTTCGCCGCCACGGCGACTCGATGGTGAATCAACCCGAAGCGATCACTCGTCGTCGTGCTTGGCAAGGATCGCGGCACAGACGGCCGGCGGCGACATGGGGAGGTGACACATGCGGACACCGGTGGCGGCGTGGATTGCGTTGGCAACGGCCGCCGGCGGTGGCACGATCGGCGTTTCGCCCACGCCACGGACACCGTAGGGATGATCGGGATTGGCCACTTCGACGATGATCGTTTCGATCATGGGCAGATCGAGCGCCGTCGGCATGCGGTAATCGAGTAGGGTCGGGTTCGTCATCCGACCATCTTCGTTGAACATGTACTCTTCGTTGAGCGCCCAGCCGATCCCCTGCACTACGCCTCCCTGCATCTGCCCTTCCACGTAGCTGGGGTGCACCGCCTTGCCGGCGTCCTGCACGACCGTGTAGCGGAGGATCGTCGTCTTGCCGGTGTCGGGGTCGACCTCGACGTCGACGATGTGGGTGCCAAAGCCGTTGGTCGATCCCTTGGGATTCACGGCGCCGCGACCGACCACGGTTCCGCCCGACTCGTGGATCTTTTCGGCGAGTTGTTTAAAAGCGATCGAATCGCCGTTGTGCGAGAACACGCCGTCAGTGAACGTAACGTCGGCCGAATCACATTCCCACAACTTGGCGGCGAAGTCGGCCATCTGGGCGCGAATGTCCAGCCCGACGTTGTAGACGGCCAATCCGGTCGCAAACGTGACGCGGCTGCCACCGGTCACGTCGGTGTAGCCGACACTCTCGGTGTCGACCACCCGCGGGTGCACGTCGACGTCGTCGATGCCGAGCGTCTCGGCTAACTGCATGACGAGTGACGTGCGTGAACCACCAATGTCGGTCGATCCTTCGACGAGGGTCACCGTACCGTCAGCGTTGACGTTTGCCGCGGCGCTCGACTTGAGCCCGGCGTTGAACCAGAAGCCGCTGGCGATGCCGCGTCCACGGTTCGGGCCCGTGAGTTTCGACTTCCAATGTTCGCTGTCGCGTGCCGCTTCGAG
>JAGQPT010000083.1 GCA_020426575.1 Planctomycetales bacterium | reverse complement strand
TCGACGACCGCCTCGATCGCTTCGCGCTGCTGGGCCGCCGTCACCGATTCCGGCCGCGACAGGTTGAGGATCGGTTCGCCCGAGGAGCGAAATGGCACCCCTTGGTAAACGCTCGGCAGAAAGCCGTTGCTGTACAGCGCCGTGCCGCCGCGGGGACCGCGCGGCCCGGACTGCAACACCACGAAGCCGGGCAGGTTGTTCGACTCGCTGCCGATGCCGTAGGTGACCCAGGCACCGATGCTGGGGCGACCGAACCGCGGCGACCCGGTGTTCAGGAACGCCTTGGCCGGGCCGTGGTTAAAGACATCCGTGGCCATCGTCCGCACGATGCTGACGTCGTCGACGATCTCGGCCAGGTGCGGCAGGCACTCGGAGATTTCGGCCCCGCACTGGCCAACGCGGGAAAACTTGCGTCGCGTCCCCAACAGCTTCGGGTTGTCCTTGAGAAAGGCGAACCGTTTGTTCTCGACGAGCGACGCCGGCACGACTTCGCCGTTGAGTTGCTGAAGTTTCGGCTTGAAGTCGAACAACTCGAGCTGGCTGGGACCGCCGGCCATGAACAACTGGATCACCCGCTTCACCTTGGGCGGATAGTGCGTGGGCAGCACCGCCAAGGGATTCTCGCGCCGCGCGGACGTCGAGTCGCCCGCAGTCGCCTCGTCGCGCAGCAGCGAACCCAGCGCCATCGAACCAAGGCCGATTCCGCAACGGGCGAAGAAATCGCGCCGCGCCAACTCGTAGCGAGCCGTGTCAATCACGTCGGGAGGCAGTGGCCGCATCGAACAAGTCCTGCAAGGGAGCAAAAGGCACTCAATTCATTCGCGGGTGACGAACTCGTCGAGGTTCAGCAACACGCGGGCGACGGTGTTCCAGGCGGGCCGACTGTGGGCCGACGCGTCATGGTTCAGCACGTCGGCATCTGTGCGCTCTGCCGACGTTGCGTCGATCGCCACCAGCGCGCCCTCTAAACGTGCGAGTTCTGCGCTGGTCGGCACACGGCACAGCGCCAGTCGGAAGGCATAGTCGAGCCGCGATCGATCGTCCGCAACCGGCATGGCGTCGAACACGCGGTCGACCAGCGCATTGGCACATTCGTTGAAGACGGCGTCGTTGAGCAGCGTCAGCGATTGCAGCGGCGTGTTCGAGCGCGTGCGTCGCGTGCAACTTGTATTGGCGTCCGGCGCGTCGAAGGTTTTCAGGAACGGATACGGCGTCGAGCGCCAAAAATGCGTGTAGATGCCGCGGCGATGGGCGTCGTCGCCGGGGCTCGTTTCCCAGGCACGCTTCACCTGCGCGAGTTCCATCACACCGTCGGGCTGGGGCGGGAAGACACTGGGGCCTCCAATCTCACGGCTCAAGAGCCCCGAGGCCGACAACGCCACGTCACGCACGATCTCGGCTTCGAGCCGCAGTCGATGCTGCCGCGCCAGCAAGCGATTCCGCGGATCGACCTCGGCCAGTTCCGGTCGGTAACGCGACGATTGACGATACGTCGCCGACGTCACGATCAATCGGTGCATCGCCTTGAGACTCCAGCCTGCATCGACGAATTCGGCCGCCAGCCAGTCCAACAACTCGGGATGCGTCGGCGGCTCGCCCTGCGTGCCGAAGTCGTTCTCGGTTTCGACGATGCCGAGACCGAAAT
>JAGQPT010000082.1 GCA_020426575.1 Planctomycetales bacterium | reverse complement strand
CCCCGTCGGCGGAAGCCTTGGAGACGATGCCGCGGGTCATGGTGTATTCCGGATCACCAAGCGGGAAGCCGGCGGCACGAACCTCGAGGTTGACGTCGATGTTGCCGTCGTACCACTGGACGTAGGGATAGCCTTCGCCTTCGAGGTCGATGACCGCGAGGTCGGCACACTCGGAAACACCCAGGACCTTCGCGGGAACGCCCTTGCTGTTGCCGCCGACGAAGGCTTCGAGGGTTGCCGCGCCGGTGACGACGTGGTTGTTGGTGACCACGATGCCGGAGGGGTCGATGATGAAGCCGGAACCCGAGCCGGCGGCGTTGAGCTGGAGGCCCACGCTGGGGTCGACGAACGAGCCGGTGGCCACGATACGAACGGTGGCCTGCTTGGCGTCGTCGACCGAGCTGATCGCGCCGCCGCCGCATGCCGTCAAGAGCAGCGCCGCGCCAGCGAGCGCCGTGGCGACCTGCGTGCCGACGCGGTCACGCCGAAGGGGGTTCGTGTGGAAGGAATCCGAGTCAGGCCGCGACATAGAGGTTCTCCTGCAGTAGATGGGACAGGGGCGCGAGGGGAAGAGGTAATTTTAGCAGACTCGCCGTCGGCTGCGCCTCATTAAGTTATTCAATAATTGCAACTTAGAGCCTTTGACCGGTGCCCGTGAGATCTGTGGCGGGGAGTGCCTGCTGCGTCGATCGGGACGCTCCCTCGTCGCAGCGCGCGGCCGATGGCGGGATCCTGGCATGGCCTGCGTAGGGCGGTTCGAGGCACAAACGCTTCGCCACCACCCAGAGGGGCACGACGATGCACTTTACGACTCGGACTCTTTCGGTTCTCGGAGCCGTCACCACGATCCTGGCGCTGGCCGGCCTTACTCCGTCCCCGGCGCGAGCGCAGCTCGATACCTTTGCCAACGCGGCCATCGACGCCGTGACGGTCGACTACCAACTGCTCACCCAGGAAGCCGGCGCTCGCTTTGGCGCCGCGCTCGCGGTCGGCGACTTCAACTCGAACGGTGTCGACGATCTGGTTATCGGCTTGCCTGGCCACACCGTCAATGGACAGGCCGGCGGAGCTGCTGTCGTCCTCCTCGACTACCGCGGGACCAGCTGGTACGCACCGCGCTACTACCATCAGAACATCACCTTCTTCCACGACGCGACAGAAGACGGCGATGACTTCGGTTCGACCTTCGCGGTCGGCGACTTCAACGCCGATGGTTACGACGATCTCGCGATCGGCGTGCCGGGGGAGGATCTGGCGGGCTTGGCCGACGCCGGTGCGGTCCACGTGCTCTACGGCGGGCCCGGCGGTCTGCAGACCAGCTCCGAGGTCTTCCTGGACCGTTCGATCGCTCCAGGCTCGCTGGAGGCGAACGCTCGCTTCGGCGCGTCGCTGGCGACCGGCGACTTCAACTTGGATGGCTTCGACGATCTCGCCATCGGCGCCCCACTCGAAACGGTCCAGGGTGCCGCTCGCGCCGGGACCGTGACCATCGCCTACGGGAGCGGCGCAGGGTTGCCCCTCAGCGGAGGTCAGTGGTGGTCGCAGTGGCAACTCGGAGCCGTCAACGAACTGGACACCGCCGAGGCCAACGACGAATTCGGACGTGCACTCGCCGTTGGGGACTTCAACCACGACGGGTTCGACGATCTGGCCGTTGGGGTTCCGCGGGAAACCGCCGACCTGAGCTTCACCGGCGCGCTGAACGTGATCTACGGCAGCGGCAGCGGTCTCAGCGCCGCGGGCAATCTGTTCACGCCTCAGGTCGTGTCCCGGCAGCAACAGAGCCAACGCTTCGGCTCGGCCCTGGCCGCAGCCGATTTCGATGGGGATGGGATCGACGACCTCGCCGTTGGTGTGCCCTATGCCGACGTG
>JAGQPT010000081.1 GCA_020426575.1 Planctomycetales bacterium | reverse complement strand
TACCAGCGCGGTGAAGACCCGTTCACGGCCTCCAGCCGCGGCGCCGGTGAAGTCTGGGGCGCTATCCTCGCCAGCACGCTGACGACCGTCGCCGTCTTCCTGCCGGTCGTGTTCATCGAAGAAGCCGCCGGGCAGCTTTTTCGCGACATCGCCATCGCGATCTCGGTCGGCGTCTGCCT
The DNA here is from genome assembly GCA_020426575.1 of Planctomycetales bacterium. GTDB lineage: Bacteria > Planctomycetota > Planctomycetia > Pirellulales > JAEUIK01 > JAGQPT01. The sequence goes on along the minus strand of JAGQPT010000081.1, from coordinate 2,356 downwards.
CAGCCTCGTCGTCTCGCTGACCGTCATCCCCACCGCGGCCAGCCGTCTGCTGGTCCGCGACCGTGCGTCGCACCGCCACTCTGAGACGTCACTGCCGCGGGGACCGCTCGCGCGACTGGGACATCGGGCGGTCGAATGGATCGCGGCCACGAGTCGCCGACTGGTCCACGGTGAGGTTACGCGGCTCGAGCTCGTCGCCGCCCTCGTCATGCTCGTGTTGACCGTTTTTATGCTGTTGCCCAAGTCGTGGACGCTCACCGACGTTTGGCCCTGGTGGTACCCGAAGTATTCAGCGGCGGTGCTGGCCATCGGAAGCGCGCTCGCCGGCGCCTGTGCGATCATCACACTGCGTTTTCGGCGTCTCGGCGTCGCGGCGGTCACTGTGTTGTTCCCCGTCGCGCTGAGCTGGGCCATCATGCCCGGTGCCGAGTACCTGCCCGAGGGTAACAAGAACCTCGTGTTTGCCTCGATGCAACCACCCCCCGGCTACAACCTCGACCAGCTCACCGAACTGGCCCACCGCGTCGAGGAGCGGTTGCGCCCCTACTGGGAGGCGCGGCCCGGCACTCCCGCAGAAGCCGCGCTCGACGGACCGGCCATCGATTCCGTGTTTCTCATCGCCCGCACCCGCGGCATGTTCCTGGGCGCCCGGGCGGCCGACGGCGAGCGGGCCGCCCAACTCGTCCCCGTCATCGCGCGGGCCACCAGCGACCTGCCCGGCGTGCGCACCTTCGTCAGCCAATCGAGCCTCTTCGAGCGCGGCCTCTCCGGCGGCCGCACCATCGACATCGAAATCTCTGGCCCCAAGCTCGAACGGCTCATCGCGCTCGGCGGCGAAGTGATGAACCGCGTCGAGGAAATCTACCCGGCCGAAACCACCGAAACAGCCGTACAGCCTGTGCCAAGCCTCGATCTCGGCAGTCCCGAATTGCACGTGCAGCGCAATCTCGAAAAGGCGGCCCAGCGCGGCATTAACACCACGGACCTCGGCTACATCGTCGACGCGCTGGTCGACGGTGCCTATGCCGGCACCTATTGGCACCACGGCAAGGAGATCGATCTGGTCATCTACGGCCAGGACCGTTTTGCCGATCGCACCCAAGCCGTCCAGCAGTTGCCGTTGGTCACGCCGACGGGTGACCTGGTGCGGTTGGCCGACGTCGCCGAAGTGACCGACGCCGCCGGCCCCGAACAGATCGTCCGCGTCGACCGCCAGCGCGCGATCACCATTCGCGTCCGTCCCGGACCCGGCATCGCCCTGGAAGACGCGGTCACCCGCATCAACGAGGAGATTCTCGAGCCGATCCGCGGCCGCGGCGACCTCGGCGGGCTCTACCAGTTCACGCTCGCCGGCACGGCCGACGACTTGGCGCAGATGCGTCGCGCGATGACGGGCAGCCTGCTCCTGGCACTGCTGATCACGTACCTGTTGATCGCCGCGCTATACGAATCGTTCCTTTACCCGATCGTGATCATGGTCAGTGTGCCGTTGGCGTCCGTGGGCGGCTTCATCGGCCTGCGATTGCTTAACCTCGTGACCACCCAGCGTCTCGACGTGCTCACGATGCTCGGCTTCGTCATTCTCATCGGCACGGTCGTCAATAATGCCATCCTGATCGTCGACCACGCCCTGCACTCGATCCGCGACCGCCGTCAGAACCACTACGATGCCATCGCCGAGAGTGTCCGGGGCCGCGTGCGGCCGATCTTCATGACGACGCTCACCACCGTGCTCGGCATGTCGCCACTGGTGCTCTCGCCCGGAGCGGGCAGCGAACTCTATCGCGGACTGGGAACGGTCGTGCTCTCCGGCCTGCTCGTCTCGACCGTCTTCACGCTGTTCCTCGTGCCAATGCTTTTCGGCATCGTCTACGACCTTCAGCACCACGCCCTGGCCGGTGTCGGCACTGGCTGGCTGCGCCGTGGCGGGCGGGATAACTCGACCCATCACGACTCAATCCCCGAGTCGCCGGGTGGCAAGAACGGCGCCATCAACGGCAGCGCAACCGCGACGCACGCGCCAGCCGATCTGTCCCACTCGCCGGCGGGCCCAGACGCGTGACCACTCCTCTCACGCAAAGCGCCAACAATCAAAGACCCTAGCCCGCAGCGTCAGCAAGGGATCAAAAAAACCTCGCCCGCACCAACCATAGCGGCAAGTGCAAAACGCGGCGTCACGGCAGTGGCGCCCCGCCGTCGACGTCGACCACCGCGCCGGTCATGAACTCGTTGGTGAGCGTGAGTAGGATCGCCTCGGCAACTTCTTCTGGGCGGCCCGGTCGGCCAGCGAGCGTGTCGCGGGCTACCGCTTCGAGCTGCTCCCGGGCGCCGGTGAACATTGGCGTGTCGATGATTC
>JAGQPT010000080.1 GCA_020426575.1 Planctomycetales bacterium | reverse complement strand
GACACCGGCAAGCTGTTCCCCACCACCGACCGGGCGCGCACGGTCCTCGACGCGCTGGTGGGCGAAGTTCGGCGCCACGCCGAGATTCGTTATCTCTGTCGCGTCGAGTCGATCACGCGCTCAGGCTCGGGTCCCTTTCACTTGGTCGGTCCCTGGGGCGCACTCAGCGCCGCGGCCGTCGTGCTCGCCACCGGCGGCAAGAGCATCCCCAAGACGGGCTCGGACGGGCACGGTTACGCGTTGGCCCAGTCACTGGGTCACTCGCTCACGCCGCACCTGATCCCGGCGCTGGTGCCGCTGACGCTGCCCAAGAAACACTTCATCCGCGAGCTCAGTGGCATGACCCTGGTGACGGCGCTCGAGCTGTGGGGACCTACCGGCAAGCGGCTCGTGCGATTCGAAAACTCGACGCTCTGCACGCACTTCGGCCTTTCGGGGCCGGCGGCGCTGGACATCAGTCGTTACTACTTGGCCGAGACGCGCAGCGCCCCCGACTGCCAACTGACGATCAACTGGGCGCCGTCCTGGAGCGAAGAAACGCTCATCGCGCGCTTGCGCCATGACGACAAGCGACGCCCCTTTGCCGTCCTCCGCGAGTTGCTGCCCGATCGCCTCGCCCGCACCCTGCTCGACCAGTGGCAACAAGACGCGGTCGTACCCCCTGCCGCCGACGAGACGGCGTGCGGACAGTTATCCAACAAGGCGATCCGCGCGCTCGCGCGCATCGTCACGTGCATGCCGCTGCCGATCGCCGGCAGCCGCGGCTTTGATTTTGCCGAAGCGACCGCTGGCGGCGTCCCACTCTCGGAAATCCAACTCCGCCGCATGGAGTCGCGCGTCTGCCCGGGACTGTTTCTCTGCGGCGAAATCTGCGACGTTGACGGCCGCATCGGTGGTTTCAATTTTCAATGGGCCTGGGCCAGCGGCTACGTCGTCGGCGTCTCGGTCGCGGACGTCGCAAACGTCGATGTCCCAGCCGCAGAATCCCGAGCCGTCGAATCCCCAGTCGCCGATTCGCCCGTCGCCGGTGACGCACCAACCGACTAACTTGCTCACCTTCGAAACAGCTCCACGGCCGATCTCTTGACCGTCCGCATCATGCACCTATATCGTGGGGATTCGTTTCAACCTCTAGGGCGACTTTTAGCAGGGAACTGGAGAACACGCGATGAGTATCCGAGGACGTTTGGCCGCGCTGCTACTGGGATTGCTGGCCTGCTGGGCAGGACGCGAATCGCTCGCTCAGGTTCCCGAATCGATCCAGACGCCGGACGAAGTGAAGTCGCTGCTGGGCACGCTCGAGTTCAAGGACGGCGTGCCCGACGAGGCGACGGCGGAGCGGCTCTACCACCACCTCGACCTCACCTACGCCTATCGCGCATTCATGGACAACATGCGCGGCGTGAGCATCGCTGCCCTTCACAAGGGCATGAAGGACATCGGCGTGAAGGACGGCGAGGTGCTGCTGTTCTCCGAGCTGATGGATTCAAAGTCGCTGTTTCTCACGGCAAACTGCGACACGATCTACGCGATGGGCGCATTGGACCTGACGCAGGGGCCCATGGTGATCGAAGCACCGCCGCTGTTCCTCGGCACCGTTCAGGACGCCTGGTTCCGTTGGGTGATCGACCTTGGTTTGCCGGGCCCCGACCGCGGCGAGGGGGGCAAGTACCTGATTGTGCCGCCCGGATATGAGGGGACGCTGCCCGAAGGCACGTTCAACGTCGCACGCGCCCGCACAAACACGGTTGTCTGGTTCGGACGGTCGTACCTGCAAGATGGCAGCGATCCCAAACCCGTCGTCGAAACCATGCGCAAGACACTGAAGGTTTACCCCTACACGCCGGGGGGTCTGGGCACGCCCCTCGCGGATTTCCTGGCGGGAGAGGCGCCACTCGCCCCCGTCACGCCACCGCCGGCCACCGTGTTCCACGAAGGCAGCGGCAAAGTGATGAACACCGTGCCCCCGAATGACTGGAGCTTTTTTGAACTGCTCAATGAGGTCGTGCAGCGCGAGCCGGCCACTTCGCTCGACGCCGAACTGATGGGCCCCATCGCCGCCATCGGCATCAAGAAGGGCAAACCCTTCGAGCCCGACGCTCGGATGAAGAAGATCATGGGCGATGCGCTCGTGCTGGCAAACGCTAGTTCGCGCGCGTTGTTCATGCGTCCCCGCCACGCGGACTGGTACTACTATCCCGATTCGGCCTGGTACAACTGGCTGTTCCTCACCGGATACCAGTTCGAGACCCCTATCCCCCAGATCACCAAGACGGGAGTCAAGCTGCATCCGCCTACGGGATACCGCACGATGGACGCCAGAACGGCGTTCTTCTACGCCGTAACGGGCATCACTCCCGCGATGGCCATGCGGCTCTCAGGCGTTGGCTCGCAATACTTGATGGGCGTGGTGGACGCCGAAAAGAACTACTTCGACGGCTCGAAGACCTACAAGGTCACGCTGCCCAAGGACGTGCCGGCCGAAAAATTCTGGTCGCTCACGCTCTACGACATGCAGACGCGTTCGATGCTTGCCACACCGCAGCGCTTCCCGCGCGCCGGCAGCCAGAGCTATCCGTCGCCAGCGGCGGAGGCCAACGCCGATGGATCGACGACGGTGTTCTTCGGCCCCACGCAGCCAGACAACGTCGCCCGTGGCAACTGGATTCAGACCGATCCGGAGAAGGGCTGGTTCGTCATCCTGCGGCTATACAGCCCGCTGGAACCGTTCTTCGACAAGAGCTGGCGCCCGAGCGAGATCGAATTGGTCGACTAAGCGTCGTGCCCCGTGGGATCACTCCCCGCGTCGGCCCGCACCATTCACATGCTCGCGCGGTTGGAGCGGACTGTCCACTCCGCGTCAGCCCGCGCGGCGGCGTTCCCAGGGGCGTTCGTCGTCGGTGAACGGCACCACCGGCGGCGGTGTGAGATCGGCCGGGGCAACGAGCGGTCCCTGCGGTCCCCCCTTCGTCCCGGTCCATTGATGTGCCGCAATTTCGGCCAGAATCCGCTCGGCAAGCGCAATCGCGTCTCGGGCGGCCGCACCGGTCACACGGGGCTGCCGCGACGCGCGCACACTGGCGACGAAGTCCGAGAGTTCGGCGGTCAACTGATCGCGCGCTTCGATCGTGGTGCGCGTGACCGGCAACAACTCTTCGAAAAGGTGATCCCGCAGGTGAAGACGCGCGTCGGGGGCCACGTTAGCAACGTGGAACTGCCGCTCGGCTACACTGGCCACCGGCTGGCAACTGACCACCTCGCGCGTGGCGAAGTCGACGCCGACAAATCGCTCAGGGGTCCAGACCTGCGTTTGCCGGCACATTTCGTAGCTGACCCGCGAGGCGGTCAGCGCGGCCACGCAGCCATTGGCGAAACCGAGCCGCACACTGGCAACGTCTTCGTGATCTCCCAACACCGAGGCACCGACGGCCTCGACGCGCTCGATCGGGCTGTCGACGACACTCAGCACCAGGTCGATGTCATGGATCATCACGTCGAGCACGACGCCGATGTCGGTCGAACGGAACGAGTAGCCGCTCAGTCGGCGTGTTTCGATGAACTTCGGCTGTTCGATCAGCTCGGCGGCGTGTTCCCAGGCCGGGTTGAACCGTTCGACGTGCCCGACCTGTAGCACCAGGCCCCGCTGCCGCGCGGCGGCGATCAACTCGTCGGCCGCCCGCGAAGACGGCGTGAGCGGTTTCTCCACGAGCAGGTGCACACCGGCCGCCAGCAGTTCGCCGGCGATCGCGTGATGCGTCACCGTGGGAGTCGCCAGCACGACCGCGTCGACGCGGCCGACCAACTTGCGGTAGTCGTCCAGCGGTTCGGCGCCGTACTGCTCGGCGACCGAGCGGCGGGCCTCGGGCGTGGCGTCGACCACGGCAACCAATTCAACGTCGTCCATGCCGGCCATGATGCGAGCATGGTGTCGTCCCAGGTGTCCGACCCCCACGACGGCGGTCCTTAGCTTCTTCATGCGGCACTCCGCAGTTCTCGTGATCGGCCGTGCATGCCACCGTGTTGATACTCGACGAAGTCGAGCAGGCGGCGCACTTCCGGGACAAGTTGTCCGTGGGCTCGTAAGATTTCCCGGGCGTTTTCCAGCCCGACCTTGGCGCGGTACAGCAGGCGGTGGGTTTCGGCGAGATGTTCGATCACGTCGGTGGAAAAGCTGTTTCGCTTCAGCGCGACTACGTTGATGCAGCGCGGCCGCGCCGGTGTGCCGTCGACGAGCATGTACGGCGGCACGTCCTGCCGCACGCGGCTCAAACCGCTCACGAAGCTGAACGCGCCAATGGTGGCGAAGTGGTGCACCGCCGTGCCGCCCGAGAGCGAGGCGTGTTCTTCGATGTGGACGTGACCGCCGAGCAGCGTGCCGTTGGCGATCACGATGTGGTCGGCGAGCCGGCAGTCGTGGGCAACGTGGCTGCAGGCCATCAGCAAGTTGTCGCTGCCGAGCGACGTGACGCCGCTTTCCTTCTCGCTGGCGCGATTGATCGTGACCATCTCGCGGATCGTATTGCGGTCGCCGATGACAACTTCGGTGTCGCTGCCGCCGTAGCTGAGGTCCTGCGGATCTCCGCCGATCACGGCGCCGGGAAACACACAATTGAACTCGCCCAACGTGACCCGGCCCATGAGCGAGACGCTGTTCTCCAGCCGTGTGCCGCGGCCAATGCGCGCCTGGGGCCCCACGACGCAGAATGGGCCGATGTACACTTCATCCGCAATTTCGGCCCGGGGGTCGACCTGCGCGTGTTCAGAGATGTAGACCGCCATGGTCGGGACTCCATTCCCAGCAACCAGTTCGCGTGCTCCGCCAGGTACACATCCAACGGTCGGCGCATCCGTGCGTCGTCGTTGGTCCGTGGCTGCGCGGCTGGCGAGTGACTCACATTGCTTGCCGATGCCCGTTGCGAGTGCTCCCTCTCACGCCGAATACCGCCGCTCGATGCGTTGGCACTCATCCAACAGGGCGCGAACGATCCGGGAATTGAGGCGATGGCCGCTCCGCGAGGCGATGAAGTGCCCGGACAGGTCGCACCCGGCCAGCGCCAAATCGCCCACCATGTCGAGCGCTTTGTGGCGGGCGCACTCGTCGTGCCAACGCAAACTGTTTTTGATCGGTCCACTTTCGTCGAACACCAGCAGGTCGCGGTAACCAACGTGGTTGCCCAAACCTTGCCGACGCAGTGCCTCGGCCTCACTGGCGAGCAGGAACGTTCGGCTAGCCGCCAACTCACGGCGGAACAAACTTGGCGTAACTTCGACTCGAAAACTTTGCGGCGGGATTGGACTTTGGCGACCGTAGTCGAGCTGGTATTCGACGGTCATCGTGTTACTCGCCGGTGGACGGGCCTCGATCCAGCAACCGTCCATCTCGACCCGAACCGTGCGCGGCACCAGCAGCCGCGGCCGCACCGCTTCCTGGGTCACACTGCCTGCTTCGTCCAGTGCCTGCACCATCTGTTGGCAGGAACCGTCGAAGCCGGGCATCTCGGCCGCGTCGACGAAGACGCGGCAATTGTCGATGCGCAATCCGGCAAGCGCCGCCACGATGTGTTCGACCATCTCGACGCTGGCGCCATTGCGGCTCAGCACCGTGCGCCGCGCCGCTTCTTCGCTGTACTCGACCAGCGCGGGGATTTCCGGGCGGCCGTCCAGATCATCGCGGACAAAGATGACGCCCGTGTGGGGCGCGGCGGGACAGAATCGCAGCCGCACGGTCTGGCTCGACCAATAACCGACGCCGCAGACTTCTACCTCGCGGGCAAGGGTACGCTGATTTCGTTGCAGTCGATTCAAGTTGCTACCGCTACGATCCTTGGGCAGTGGCCGTCATGGACAAAGCACGTCGATAGACCAACCGGCAACACCCGTTTCGCACCGATCGGTACGAGGAATGATGAAGGGGCGGGACCGGCCCGTCAACAGTAAGAATCCGAGCATCGAGCCGACGCTTGCCAATCAGCGGCAGCACCGGCGCGGGGCCGAGGCAACGCTAGCATGTCAACTGTCGACGATCCCAGCCATCGGCCGTCGCCCGAGATGTGGGCGACGGCCAGGGCTGGATCGTTGTGACTCGCGCTAGCGAGGACGGGGCAGCGTGCCTTGCGGCGCACCGACCGGTTGCCGCTGCGGCAGGGCCGTCGAGCGTTGAGGAATCCCGCCGCCGGCCGGCAGACCGTGACCGCCCGTGTTGTTCAGCTGCGCCAGCACGGCGCCGGTGATGTCGATCGTCTGCTCGTAGTAGACGACGTTCTTATTCAACTCACGCAACACCGACTGTGGATCGCCGGCGTCGGCCGGATCGTTGCTGAAGCGGATCACCAGCGAGATGCCGTTCTGTTGAGCGTAGGAACGAATCGCCGCCAGCACTTCCTGATAGACGTCGAAGTAGATCTTCGCTTCCTTCTGGAAGAACTCCTTCTTCTGGATCGCCACGTCGGCCTGCAACTCCGACGTGCGTTGAAGAATCGTCGTGTCGATGTTGTCGAACTCGGGTGTACCGGCGTTGAAATCCTTGAGCCGATCACGCATTTGCACGATATCGTTTTGCTTGGCGGTCATCGCCGACTGGGCGTTTTGGACTTCGCCGTCCAACTGCTTCTTGAGCTGCTGGAATCGGGTGTGGTTCTTGAAGATGTAGCGCGTATCGACGATCGCCACGCCGCCGGGGCGTTGGGCATGCGCCGGGGCCAAACAGGACAACGCCACGACGGTCGCCACGAGCGTGGTGGTCAAAACAGAACGGGTTTTCACGACGAGCACTCCTTGCGGTTTTTCGGCGAAATCGTCCGTGATGACGCCTCGCTCCAATGGAATTGATACACGTGAGATGCGGACGCACCGTGGCGTGACTTGCTGCACCCTGATGGTGGTCTGGCTGGCCACGGCGAGGCGGTATTGTGCCGAGAAGGCCCCCACGGGTAAACCCCAGTCGATCGGGGCGCAGCGCCTCGCCCCAACCGCAAGCCGCATCACGACTTCGCGCAAAACGCCGCCGTGCTGTCACGGCTCCGCATCAGCGCGGTTCGCTGAGTTTCACCAGAAGCGTGACTTCCAGGTCGCCG
>JAGQPT010000079.1 GCA_020426575.1 Planctomycetales bacterium | reverse complement strand
GCACAACTTCGAGGCGCTCAACATCCCGGCCGACCACCCGGCGCGTGACCCGTTGGAGAATTTCTACCTGGCCACGGCCGCGACCGCTTCGCCCGGCAATCGGGACGGTGACGTCGCTCCTATGTTGCTGCGCAGCCAGACCAGCACCGTGCAGATTCGGGTGATGGAAGAGACGCAACCGCCGGTGCGGGTGATTTCCGTCGGCCGTGTCTATCGGCCCGACACGGCCGATGCCACCCACTACCCGATGTTTCACCAGGTCGAAGGATTGTTGGTCGACCGCCACGTCACAATGGCCGATCTGAAGAGCTTGTTGCGGCTTTTCGCCCAGAGTTATTTCGCGGCGGGGGACACCCACATTCGTTTCCGGCCGTCGTTTTTCCCATTCACTGAGCCGAGCGTCGAAGTCGACATGAGCTGGCAGGGCGGCTGGATGGAGATGGGCGGGGCCGGCATGGTCGATCCGCACGTGCTCAAGTCCGTCGGGTACGATCCGGAGGTCTACAGCGGTTTCGCCTTTGGCCTGGGGGTGGAACGCATCTGCATGGGGCGGCACGGCATCACCGACATCCGCGAGTTGTACAAGAACGACGTTCGTTTCTTGCGGCAACTGTGACGGCCGATCAATACACATGCTTCCGACCGCTAACTTCTCAGCGATGCCATGATCGTCTCCTGGAATTGGCTCAAAGAGTACGTCCTGCTCGACATGCCGGTCAGCCAGCTCGCTGAGCGGCTGATGATGGCCGGTCTGAACCACGAAAGCACCGAGGACGTGGCAGGCGATTTTGCCATCGACCTGGAAGTCACGAGCAATCGGCCTGACTGCCTGGGCCACATCGGTGTGGCACGCGAAGTGGCAGTTCTCTATGACCGCCCGCTAGAGCTACCGTCACCGGCACCCACGGAATCGGGACCGGCTGTCACGAAGCACGCCAGCGTGGACGTTCAATGCCCCGAGATATGTCCCCGTTACACGGCCCGCGTGATTCGGGGCGCCAAGGTCGGGCCGAGTCCGGCGTGGTTGCGGGGGCGGCTGGAAACACTCGGAATTGCCACGATCAACAACGTTGTTGACGTCACCAACTACGTGCTGATGGAGTGCGGCCAACCGCTGCACGCCTTCGACCTGTCCAAGCTCGCCGGCGGCAGGATCATCGTGCGCGAGGCCACGGCGGGCGAGAAGTTCGAGGCGATTAACCACAAGTCGTACGAGCTGTCGGCGGGCATGTGTGTGATCGCCGACGCGAAGCGCCCGGTCGCACTGGGCGGCGTGATGGGCGGCGCTGACACCGAGGTGTCCGACAGCACGACCGACCTGCTGATCGAAGCGGCCGATTTCGCCCCGCGGTCGATTCGCGACACGGCCCGGCGGCTCAATCTGCACAGCGACTCGTCTTATCGCTTCGAGCGCGGCGTCGATCCCGCGGGAATCGATTGGGCCAGCCGCCGCTGCTGTGAGCTGATTCTCGAGCTGGCCGGCGGCGCGTTGGCCGCGGGTGTTGTCGACGTAGCCGCGCCGCGGGCGTCTGCCGATCCGGTCACGCTCCGTTACTCCCAACTCGAGCGGATCCTCGGCATCGAGATACCGGCCGACGAAGTGCGCCGCATCCTCGTCGCGCTGGGGGCGAACGAAGAGTCGGCCGATTCACAGCAGGTCACCGTCCTGCCACCGAGTTGGCGGCGTGACCTCTCGCGGGAGATTGACCTCGTCGAGGAGGCGGGCCGCGTCCATGGCTATGACGCAATCCCCGAGGACGTACAGGTGCCGATGGTGCGCAGCGCCAAGCGGCAGCATGACCGCGTGATGGATCGGGTGCGTTTCGTGCTTACGGCGGCGGGTTTCGACGAGGCGATGACGACGAGCGTGGTGACGGCTGAGATTGCCGAGACGTTCAGCCCCTGGAGTGACGTGCCGCCGCTGCGGACGCTCACGCCGGTGTTGCGGGGTGCAGATTGTCTGCGACGCAGCCTCGTGCCCAGTTTGCTCGAAGCCCAGCACACGAACGAGGCGCTGGCCAACCGTGACGTCGACCTGTTCGAATCGGCCCACGTGTACTTGCCGCCGTCGGGGAAAACCGACGGTGCCGAGTCGCCGCTGCCGTCCGAGGAAATGATGCTGGCGATCACCAGCCAGCGCGACTTGCTTGCCGTCAAAGGTGTCGTCGAAGCGATCGTCGACGACCTCCGTCCAGGGACGCAAATCGACGTGCGCGGCGGCGAACACGAACTATTCGAGACCGACGGCTACGGCGAACTTTGGCTGGGTAACCAGCGGTTGGGCGTGATCGGGCAGCTCGGCGAATCGGGGCTTTCGCGATTTGGACTCCGCACGGCGACGGTGATTGCCGAACTGAGCGTGGCGCAGCTCGAAGCGATCGCAAGTCTCGATCGACGTTTTCAGCCCGTCTCGGTATTCCCGGCCATCGATCGGGACATCAACCTGATCTTCGACGAATCGGTACGCTGGGCCGACGTTGCGGCCCTGGTGAAAAAGACGGCCGGCCGGCTGCTCGAGCGGATCGAGTATCGGGGGACATATCGCGACGAACGCATCGGTGCCGGCAAAAAAAGCCTGCTCGTGTTCGTTTCGCTGCGAGATCCCGATGCCACGCTCACCAACGCCGACGCCGACACGGTTCGTGACCGGATCGTCACCGCCTGCTCCGAGCGGCTTGGCGGCGCTCTGCGAGGATGATCCTATTTGCGGGGCAGCGCGATGTTGCCCGGACGGCACACGCGGTGCGAGGGGCTCGAGGGGAAGTGACGTATTGACGCGGGTTGCCCCGATCGACGTGCGGTGGGAAGTGGTAGCGGCTCCCAGCCGCCACCAGCGTCGGGGTCAGTGTGCAGTGCCGTGTGTTCATCGAGTGACGCTCGGTCGGAAGCGTGGACCTCTTGCTTTCACTCAGATGTGGTGGCATTCGGACGCGTCACTCGGCGTCGTCGCGCCGCCGAGTCATCCCGTCAGGGCGATCTCGGTGATCCAGGCGGGGACCGGCTCGTACATGATCCGTCCATAGTCGTCTAGCGATCGGCGTTTGCCGACGCTGTGCCAGGGGGCAACTCCTTCGAGCTCGGGCATGATTTCCACGAGTTGCTGAATGAGGGTCTCAGCCATCCGGCGCGTCTGGGCCTTTTCGCATTGCTCTTGTAGCGCAACGGCCGTCTTCATGATTTTCAACAACTGGGCGCGTTTGAGCACGGGCGCCGACAGCGGTTCGTTGCGCTCGACCAGCAGATCGGCCACAGGCACGTCAAGCGCTTGTTGCCAGCGATACAGGTCGCTCAGTCGCAGGTCGACAGTTTCCTCTTCCTGTTGGCGGAGCACATCGACGTTCGTCTTGAGCTTGCGCGCCACGCTGTGAATCGTCAGCCCCTGTTGCTGGCGCACGCGGCGGATGCGGTGCATGGTCGTTGCCGCACCGCGCGTTGGGCGCGGCGTCTGCGCTTGCTTTTCCCGATCGTTGGTTGGCACCGCTGCGGCACCACTCGGCCGTCGTCGGCCATGTCCTAGCGTCTTCATGTGTCTGCGCTCCTACTCTCGTCCGCGTTGCTCTGGTGATGGAAGTACCGCAGCCGCCCAAATCGGTTACGGCCTGGATACGCCGGATTGAAAGTGGCGCACAAACAAAGGTGCGCCGCACAACGTCGGCGTGACGGCAGTATGGCGACGGGGTGGCTGCGTGTTTTTGCAAACCGCGCGCCAAACAGTCGTGGACCATCGGCCAGGGCATCGTGCACCTTGCGGCACACAATCAATCGCGTCGTTCAGTCGACCTTTGCCGCAGACCTCGTTCAGCAAAGCAAAGATCTAGGACGAACACCCGCACGTGGGGCGTTGCGCCGCAACGCGAACAAGACTCTTCCCGAGAAATGTGAACTGATGAGATTGCGATGGACCGGACATCCACTGCGCATCACGCGCTGTTCCTCTTAACCTCCCACTGGCGTGTCCGATCCACTGGTCACCGCCGGGCGCGGCGACCGAACGGCGCCGCGTGCGATGACTCGTAAGCCCTAGGGACCGAGACGTTTCGACAACTGGCCTCAATCAAGATGAGTCGTCATCAAGACGCATGCGTGAGCAAGCGTTGATGCAATCATAACGCGGACAGAGTGAGCGGACAAGCACGCGCAAATCGCTGGACAAATCACGATGTTTTCAGCGCGATTGAGTTCAGTTTGTTCATCAATTTACGTGTGTTTTAATGGTCGGTGCATGGCGCTGCCTGGGGCTGGTGCCGCCCTGCGTCGACCCCGCAGCAGGATCGTCCGAGTGTT
>JAGQPT010000078.1 GCA_020426575.1 Planctomycetales bacterium | reverse complement strand
CTCAGATCGGCTACGAGACGTCGCAGTGTTTCTACAACGGGTTCCTGCCCGAAATCGCCGACGACGAAACGATGAACCGCGTCTCCGCCTGGGGATTCGGCCTCGGTTACGTCGGCGGCGGCCTTGCCCTGGTGATCGCCATTTGGGTGGCCCTGCACGGCGATCAGTTGGGAATGCCACACGCCGCGGCACCCGACAACGACTTCCACGAGGCGGCCGGCAACACCTTCGAGGTAGCCGTCGTACCGGGAACCTACCAGGTCGCCGTTCGTAGCGGCGATCCGGGCCGTGACCGTACGGACCTCGCGATCACGATCAACGGCCAGACGACGTCGCCCGTCACGGCGGCGCACGAAGTCGTCGAGCGCGACGCCCGCATTGTCGTGACCGACCAACCGATCTCCGTGACAATTGCCGGCGACGACGCGCACGACAAGTCGGGCGTGATCAACGCGCTACGGATCGAAAACGTCGCCGACGGCCAGGTCGTTTCGCTCGACTTTGGCACGCTCGAATCGAGCGTCGCCGACGGCCACGTCGCAGTCTATCCCAGCGACGTCTATCCACTCTCGCGTGAAAAGCTGATCGCTCGCGGCGAAGCGCGGGCGGCGGCCGCTGCCACTGCCCCGGACGTTCCCGCGTTCGTCGAATCGGTCGGCTGGGAAACGCCGGACGTGGTGGCCCGCGATGCGGTAAAACCGGTTCGTCTGCGTGCCACGCTGGCATTGATGGGACTGTGGTGGGGGCTCTTTTCCCTGCCCACGTTCCTGTTGCTGCGCGATCGCGGCCAGCCGAAGGGACCACGACAATCGGTCGTTGCGGCCGCCCGCGCCGGCCTCAAGCAGGTCGTGAACACCCTGCGGAGCGTGCGCCGCTTCCCCATGCTGTTCACGTTCCTGATCGCCTTTCTGATCTACAATGACGGCGTGCAAACCGTGATCACCCAGGCGGGCCCGTTCGCCCAGGAAGCCTTCGACATCTCGGCCGAGGACCTGATGCTCGTCGTGCTGATGATCCAGTTCGTCGCCTTGCCGGGCGCGCTGGCCGTGGGCCGCATCTCGGAACTCGTGGGGCCATACCGCACGCTGCTCGGCTGTCTGGCGATTTGGGTGTTGCTGCTGTTTGCCGCCTTCTTCGTCACCACGGTCACCGAGTTCTGGCTCATGGGGGTCGTCGTCGCATTGGTGTTGGGCGGCACCCAATCGGTCAGCCGCGCCGTGATGGGCTTGATGACGCCCGAGTCGCGCTCGGCCGAGTTCTTCGGCTTCTTCAACCTCTCGGGAAAGGCAGCCAGCCCGCTGGGCCCGTTTCTCTTCGGCACGATCCTGGCCCTCACCAAGAGCCCGCATCTGGCAATCCTCAGCCTACTGGTGTTCTTTGTCGTGGGCACGTTGCTCGTTGTCCGCGTCGACATCCCGCGCGGGCGCCACGAGGCCCAGGCGGCCGACGCCACCGCCGCGGAAGTGGCGGGGTGACGCCGGGTGACGCCGCCGGCCCCAATCGCTAAAATGAAGTGCTTGAGCGAAACAGGCTGACCGCCCTCGCACGATCGCCCCCCAGGAATTCATTGCGGAGAGACCACGACATGTTGGGAATGCTCGGTGCCGAGTTGGGAACAAGCGACTACCTGACGCGCCTGCACGAGGAGCTGGATCGCATCGATCAGTCCGAAATGCAGAAGATGGCCGACCTCATCTACGAGGCCTGGCAGAACGAGCGCTTCGTCTTCATCTTTGGCAACGGCGGTTCCGGCACCACGGCCAGCCACATGGCCGAGGACCTCGGCAAGAGCACCCTCTTCGAAAAGGACCTCGGCGACGAGTCCAAGAAGCGGCTCAAGGTGCTCAGCCTCACCGACAACCAGGGCTGGATCATGGCGGTCGGCAACGACATCGGCTACGACCAGATCTTCCAGCAGCAACTGATGAACTACGGCGGCGCCGGCGACGTGGTCGTCGCCATCAGCGGCTCGGGCAACAGCCCCAACGTCATCAATGCCGTTGACTGGGCCAACCGGCACGGACTCGTGACGTTCGGCCTCACTGGTTTCAGCGGCGGCAAGCTCAAGCAGATGGCTCAGTTCGGCCTGCACTCGCCGCTGGACGACATGGGCATGGTCGAGAGCATCCACCTCTGCGTATTCCATTGGGTGCTCAACGACGTCTTCGCCCGCATCAACCAGGTCGGCCGCTACGAACCGGCAGGGCAGGGGGCTTAGCCCGCGTTTTGCCCCATGCACCTCGGCATTGAAATCGG
>JAGQPT010000077.1 GCA_020426575.1 Planctomycetales bacterium | reverse complement strand
GTTGGCCGAACAGCGCCGGGGGTCCATCGGATCGTAGCGGGGAATGAAGCCGTATTCTTCGCGGACGTCGGCGTCTTCGGCGTCGAGGTCAAACGCCTGGCGGGCCCGCTGGGAACTGAGAATGTCCCAGGCCCGCTGCTGGAAGACATCGACCGCCTCCATTTGACCCGTCTGGTCGACCACGGTGCGAAGCCGATCGAAATCGGCGAGCAGCGTCTTACGGCCACTCAAGCGGCTGCGGCTGATGTGCTCGGAGAGCGAAAAGTTGTCGAGCGTGAAGGGGCCGTCGTTGGCCGGATCCGCCACGGTCGTGAACGGCTGGTGCGCGATGCCCAGGTAAGCCGAGTCGGTCGCCGGCTGCCACTTGGGAATCAGGACATAGGCCGGCAGTTCGGGCGTCGTGTGCCCCAACTCCTTCGAAACAATCGAGCCGCAACTGGGGTGGACGTTTTTCTCGGGGACCGGCCCGGGCGGATAGCCGGTGAAGCAGATCTGGTCGCCGGCCGAATGACCCGCGTTGTCGTGGTACATGCTGCGGACGATCGACCACTTGTGCATGATCTTGGCACACTCGGGCAAGAGATCGACGATCTGGATGCCCGGCACCGAGGTCGAGATGGCGCCGAAGGCGCCGCGGACCTCGACCGGCGCGGCAGGCTTGGGGTCCCAGGTTTCATGCTGCGACGGTCCGCCCCGCATCCAGAGAATGATCACCGAGTTTTGCCGCTTCGACGGGTCAGTCGCAGTGGTCGCGGCGGCTTCGTGGCGGAGCAACTGTGGCAGCGACAAACCGGCCGCTCCCAAGGCCCCGGCCCGTAGAAAAGTGCGGCGGTTCGGCGCGTCGCGGCGGCGGAGCCGTTCGGAGTTCGACCGCCTCGGAGCGTTCGACGGCCTCGGGACGATCGACGGTCGCGGGGAACGAGACATCGGCCTGACATCCTCGTCGCCTTTGCTGGCAACATGGGGCCATCCCGGCGGGGGTGGCAGACTCGGGTAAATCGGGGGTTCAGCGGCGGGAGTTGTTTGGTGGGGGACACGGACGGTTGCCAGGCAACCCCCGGCAACGCCCGCCGACGTACGAAATTCTATCGCTTCATCGGGCCGGACTCAATCATTTCGCATTGCGCGGGCCACCGCCTCAGATTTGGGGCCACGGGGTGGCTCCAACTCGGCCGACGTGCGCTCGGAGGGTGCCAGGGCGGCAGGCAATGCAATCGCCAAACCCCACGGGTCCGCCACGTCCGGCCAGCGTCACGGACAGATTTATTGTAAAAACAACGTGATTTTGATTGAATATCGGCACGGCAACAATAATCATAACAGTCTGCCGCCGCTGGCGGATGTGTTGTGATCGGACCAGATGAAGACTTCTGCGGATTCGCTGCGCCGGACGGCAGCGAACTCTTGCCGCGCGCGGTCTTTGCTGGGAACTAATAGGCACGCGAATCGTTTCCAACCGAAGGTGTCGAGAACCATGAATCAAATCGTCTGGGGGCGTATGAAACAGG
>JAGQPT010000076.1 GCA_020426575.1 Planctomycetales bacterium | reverse complement strand
TGGAAACCCGCTTAGCGGTGCACACAACCTTATTGAAGACGGCAGCGGCGGTCTCAACGACACCATCACCGGCGATCCACTGCTGGGCCCACTGGCTGACAACGGTGGTCCTACCATGACCCACGCGCTGTTGCCGGGCAGTCCGGCGATCGATGCGGGGGATCCCGCTTTCGCAGCACCGCCATATTTGGACCAGCGGGGGTATTACCGCGTCGTGGATGGCGACGGGGACATGACGGCGCGGATCGATATGGGTGCGTTCGAGTATGCTTCGGTGCCACCGCTGGCCGGTGACGGGAATCTCGACCAGGCGGTCGACGGGCTCGACTATTTGTTGTGGGCCGAACACTTCGGGGACGATCCAACCCTCGATCCGCCGGGTGCACCGCTCAACGGCGACTACAACGACGACGGTGTGGTCGACGGGCTCGACTACATTGTCTGGGCCGAGAACTTCGAAGCCAGCGTGCCGTTGTCGCTGGCATCTGGCGCCGAGCGGTCTGCTGCCGGGCCGGTGGCGGTCAGCGCGGGTGCGAGCGGCCGAACCGCTCGTGTCGATGCGGCGATCGCGACCGAGTATGGCCGCGACACCACGGCGGCCCGCGCCGACGAGTGGCGGCTCAGCCTGGCGATCGACGCGCTCATGAAAAAACGCCGCGAGGTCGCCGACGCGTGAGGTGAATCACGACGGCACAAGGTGCTGGGCGTGATGAAACACGAGCAACCATACAAGGTTGGCGCGCGGCCAGCTTGATGCTACGAAGTTGTGTCGTCTGCAACTTCGTCGGACCCCGTGGCGGCCATGTGGCTAATCGCCCGCTTCGGCCGCGTTTTCGCCCGCTCTGATCACTTCGACGTCGAGCACAGCACTGTCGGGGTCGGGCAGTGACGGCGTCGTCGGCAGTTCGACGGTGAACTTGGTTCCCCTGCCCTGTTCACTCTGCACGTGGATGCGGCCGCCGTGCGACTCGATGATCTTCTTAGCGGTGGCCAGCCCAAGTCCCGAACCGTTCTTCTTCGTCGAGTAAAAGGCCCGAAACGCGCGATCGAGCGTCTCTTCGCTCATGCCGCAACCGGTGTCGATCAGGTCGAGCGCCACACCGCGGGGAGTGCGACGGGTGTGGGCGACCAACTGTCCGCCGCCGGGCATCGCCTGCAGCGCGTTGATCAACAGGTTCAGCACCGTGGCCCGGATCGCTTCGGGATCGACGAGCACGATCGGCAGGTCCGGCGTCGGGTAGCGCACGACTTCAATCTTTGCCTCGTCGGCGCGGGGCTGGAAGAAGTCGAGCACTTCGGCCAACAACGCGTTCAGGTCGGTCGGTTCGAGCCGCAGTTTCTGCGGCTTGGCGAAGTCGAGGAAACGATTGAGCAGGTCTTCGAGTCGCTGGCACTCGGACTGGATCAGTTGAAACTTGGCAAGCGCACGACGGTCGCGCGGCAAGTCGCTGTCGGCAAACTCCTCGGCCAGCAGTTCGATGTTGAGCCGAATCGTCGACAGGGGGTTGCGAATCTCATGCGCGAGCCCCCCTGCCAGTCGCGCCATTTCGGTGTACTGGTCGACGAGCCGGCGGCGCACGTCTTCCGGCGAAAGGTAATCGTCGTTGTGGGACATCATGCCGGTTCCCTGTCGTGGCGAAGAGCCCGCCCCACGGCTCCGCAGGCTTTGTTCACGGCCGAATCGCAACGACGCGAACGGCCGTTCTCACCCGGTGCGGGCAAGAACGGCCGTTGCGGTTCGTTCACTATCATCTGGACGTCGGTCTCATACCGACCGCGCTCTTAGCCTTCGCTGGCGCCGGACTCGGCAAGTTCGGCGACGGCCACGCGGCGACTGAGCTTGACGCGGTCCTGCTCGTCGATGGCGATCACCTTCACTTCCATGATGTCGCCGACTTTACAGACGTCGGCCACGCTGGAAACGTACTCGTCGGAGAGTTCGCTGATGTGGCAAAGGCCGTCCTTGCCGGGGACGATTTCCACGAAGGCGCCAAAGTCTTTGACGCTCGTGACCCGCCCCTTGTAGATCTTGCCGATCTGCACGGACTGGGTGAGCGCCTCGACGCGGTCGAGGGCTGCCTGGGCCGAGGCACCGTCGTGGCTGGCAATCGTGACCGTGCCGTCGTCGTCGACGTCGATGCTGGCACCGGTGTCCTCCTGGATCGCCCGGATCGTCTTGCCGCCCGGGCCGATGAGGGCGCCGATCTTGTCCGGATCGATCTTCGTGCGAAGCAGCCGCGGCGCCCACGGAGAAATCTCCTCCTTGGGACGCGGGATCGTCGTCAGCATCGTGCGGAGAATCTCAATGCGGGCGTCGCGCGACTGAGCGAGCGTGGCCCGGATGATCTCCTCGCTGATGCCCTTGATCTTCAGGTCCAACTGGATGCCGGTGATGCCGTTTTGCGTACCGGCGATCTTGAAGTCCATGTCGCCGAAGTGGTCTTCGTCGCCGATGATGTCGGTCAGCAGCGTCCAGGACTCCCCCTCCTTGACCAGGCCGACCGAGATGCCGGCCACGGGATTGCTGATCGGCACGCCAGCGGCCATCAGGCCCAGGGTCGCACCACACACCGACGCCATCGAACTTGAACCGTTCGACTCCATGATGTCCGAGATCACACGGATCGTGTAGGGAAACTCGTCGGCCTCGGGTAGCACCGGTTTGACACTGCGTTCGGCCAACGCACCGTGGCCAATTTCACGACGTCCCGGGCCACGAATCGGCCGTACTTCGCCGACGGAGTAGGACGGGAAGTAATAGTCGAGCATGAACCGTTTGGAGTATTCGTCCATCAGGCCGTCGACGCGCTGTTCATCACGACCCGTACCCAGCGTGATGGTGATGAGCGCCTGCGTCTCACCACGCTGGAACGAAGCCGAGCCGTGCACGCGCGGCAACACGTCGGTAAGACACTCGATCGCCCTCAGGGTCTTGCCGTCGCGCCCGTCGGGTCGGGTGCCGGCGAGAATCAGGTCGCGCACGACCTTCGCTTCGAGGTCGTGCCAGGCATGAGAGAAGGCGTTAGGGCAAACGGCGCCCTCGGCTGCGGGATCGGGAATCACTTCGCCGAGCGCCTTTTCTTTCAATGCACTGACCGCGTCGGCACGGGCCTGCTTGCCCTCGGTCTGCTTGGCCGACTTGAATGCGTCGTAGTAGGTCGACGTAAGCCGCTCGAGCAACCCGTTGTCCCCCATCGGTTCGTAGGCGGTCTTTTCCACGCCCACCTTGGCAATCAACTCTTCCTGCAGGGCGCAGATCTCCTTGATCGCTTTGTGACACTCGTTGATCGCTTCGACCATTTCGTCTTCAGGCATTTCGCGGGCGAAGCCTTCGATCATCAAGACGGCTTCCTGGTTGCCCGTGACGATCAGGTCCAGGTCGCTCTCTTCGAGCTGGTCCTGGCTGGGGAAGACCACCCACTGGCCCTCGACGCGACCGAGGCGCACCGAGCCGAGCGGGCCCTGGAACGGCGTGGGCGACAGTCCCAGTGCGGCGGCTGCGGCGTTCATCGCCAGCACGTCGCCGTCGAATTGTCGATCGCTGGCCAGCACTTGGGCCTGAATCTGCACTTCGTCGTGGAAACCCTCGGGGAACATCGGACGAATCGGCCGATCCATCAGGCGGGCCGTAAGGATCTCCTTCATCGTTGGCCGGCCTTCACGCTTGAGAAAGCCGCCCGGAAACTTACCGGCGGCGGCGGTCCGCTCGCGGTAGTCACAAGTGAGTGGGAAGAAGTCGATGCCCTCGCGTGGCGTGCCGGTTGCCACGGCGGCGAACACCACCGTTTCGCCGTATTGCACAAAACATGCCCCGGCCGCCTGCTTGGCGAAATAGCCGGTTTCGATCGAGAAGACATTACCGCCGATTTGTTTTTCTACGCGTACTGTCAATTTATTTTCCTACCTATCCTTGCCAATTACCAAATGCCATCGGATGAGCCGTTCAGGACAGCACAGGATACGTTTCCCGCGTCGTCGCTCGCTGGGCCGGCGTCGCCCGTCCCCCGCGCCACTTAGTGGCGTTGGTTGAACAGACCGTCTACCGTGTGATCGTCACTGCGACCAGCGAACTCCCACCCGCAACCGTCGTATAACTTATCTCCGAAATCCCCCATCCCTGGTTTCGGCGTAGCCTGGCATCGCCGTTCAACCGTGACCGTCGCTGTGCGGAAAATCAACTCGGCACCAGACCGCGACTACGGTGAAACAGCCAGAGAGAAGCGCGGCAGAGGAGCCGAAGCCCCGTCGCGGCCGACGCTCGTCGCGCAAGAGAGAACGCGTTGTCGATTCACCCGCCGCGGCGTCGGAGCACGCCGAACGAGTCAGAGACACTGCTAGACGTCCACACGCGAGAGACGTACTACTACCAAGACTTTCCACGGGGGCAGCGGTCACCCTGGGGGCGACCGGCCCTACAGATGACCGTCACTTGCGGATTTCCAGACGTCCAATGACGTCGAGATACCGCTGCGGATTCACCCGGCGGAGATAGTCCAGGAGCCGTCGTCGCCGACTCACCATCATCAACAGGCCTCGGCGCCCGGCATGATCTTTTGCATGCCGCCGCAGATGTTCGGTTAGTCCATTGATACGTGTGGTGAGGATGGCGATCTGCACTTCCGGTGAACCGGTGTCGTTATCCGACTGCCGAAAGTCGCTAATCAACTCCTGCTTACGCTCACTTGTGATCGTCATTTGCGACCGCGATTTCTCAACGATTGACCCGGCGAGACTGCGTCGACGAGACGCTGTTTTTCCTCGACCGAAGAAACCCTCTCGTCCAACCTACTGTCAAGTATTCCAACAACTTACAAAATCGAAGTCCCTAATGTAGCAACTCATGCCGCCTTTGCAACCGCCCCCTAATCAAGGTTGAGCAAACAATGGGACAGAGCGACCACAACGGTGGAAATTCGCCGCCAAAACTTGCTTTCTGGGACCAGCCCGCGGCTGGGCTACGGCCCCACCCGCCGTGCAATCACGGTGCGTCCGACGATCGACTTGCGCTTTCCGCCGGTCAACCGGCGGCGTCGCTTTCGCCGCCTGCGGACCTGATCGACCTGGCCGTTCGCACTCCCGCGGGAATGTCCCGCACCACGTTCCAGGCCAACCCGAGCCGCTCCATCAGGCAGATCGTCACATAGGTGATGTCGAATTCCCACCAGCGGTGGCCGTAGCGGGCAACCCGTTGGAAGGCGTGGTGGTTGTTGTGCCAGCCCTCGCCATAGGAGAGCAGTGCCACCCACCAGATGTTGCGGCTGTCGTCGCTGGTTTCGTAGTTGCGATATCCCCAGATATGGGTCGCCGAGTTGATCAGCCAGGTGACATGCAGCACGTAGACGAGCCGGACAAACATACCCCAAAACAGGAACGACAGTCCGGTCCGCAGGTCCCAGCCGATCCAGCCGACGGCCAGCAACAAACCGCCCAGCAGGAAATACCAGAGCAGGAACGTCTTCTCGAGCAGCCGCATCGCCGGATCCTTGAGCAGGTCCGGAGCATAACGCTGGAACAACGTGTCGTAGTATGACTTGCCACGATGCGGCAGCAGCCAGAACATGTGGCTCCACCAGGCGCCGTCGCGCGGCGAATGCGGGTCCCCTTCCTGGTCGCTGTAATCGTGGTGCTTGCGGTGCGTGGCAACCCACATCAGCGGCGGCCCCTGCCCGGCCAGGTTACCCAACAGGGCAATCACCCAGCGAATCGGGCGATAGGTCTTGAAGCTGTTGTGCGTGAGCAGGCGATGGTAGCCCATGCAGATGCCGATTCCGCCGGTGAGCCAACTCAGCACGACGGTGAGCAATAGGGCCTGCCAGGTGAAGAAAAACAGCCCGGCAATGGCCCCCAGATGGACGACCACCAACCAGATGGTGACGCGCCAATCGACCCCCTGCGACACTCGCGCTACCGGTTCGGCAGAGATCGGGGCTGGTTGTTGCGCTGTGGCAGACATTTTCTGGTGATTCCCTCGTTTGATTCGCTGTTTGCTGTCGAGCAGAAGCCCCCACCGCGGCAAGTAGCGCACGCCCCACTTCGCATCATCAAATCGGACGTAAGTGGCTGGACTCGTCCAACAGTTGCCGACTCTACGCGTGTCGCCCCCGCCCCGACGATATTACGCACCCCAGAGGCGCCGCGTTCTGGCAGATTCGTCCGGGCGGCACGATGCCGGATCGTCCCTCTCGCCCGGCACCAAAACGACTCTATCGAATCGGACCGATTCTGGGAAGCCGCCTTATGCGTCCGGCAACCGCCCTGAGAACTGCCAGCAGTCGGGCCCATTTTCACCCGCGACGGTTCGGTTAGCTGCCGGGAGCGTCCAGGATCGCCGCCGTTGCGGAGGCCCCGATCCGCGAAACCCCCAAATCACGCATTTTCTCGGCATCGGCCCGGGTGCGGATGCCGCCAGCCGCCTTCACCCGCATCGCGGGTCCGGCGTGCTCGACCATCAGCCGCACGTCCGCATCGGTTGCCCCCCGGTAGTCGTAGTGCCCGTCGGGCTGCCGGACAAAGCCGAAGCCGGTCGACGTTTTCACGTACTCGGCGCCCACTTCGCGGCAGATTTCGCAGAGGCGGATTTTCACTGTGTCGTCGGGAAGGTAGTCGTTCTCGAAGATCACCTTGGTGATCGCCCCGTGGTCGTGGGCCACGTCCACCACACCGCAGATGTCGGCCACAACGCGGTCCCACTCACCGGCCAACACCCAGCCGACGTTCACCACCATGTCGAGTTCGCTGGCCCCGTCGCGGCAGGCTCGCTCGGCCTCGAACGCCTTGACCTCACTGAGGTTCGCTCCGTGGGGAAAGCCCACGACCGTGCAGACGGCCGTCTGCGAACCGGCGAGCAAGTCGGCCACCAGCCGCACCGCGGCCGGCTTCACGCACACGGCCGCCACGTTGTAGCGCAGCGCCAGTTCGCAGCCCGCGCGGATCTCCGCGTCCGACAGCGTCGGATGCAACAGCGAGTGATCGATCAAACGTGCCAGATCGTCGTCGGCCACGATCGCACCTCCCAGCGCCAGCAACAAGGAACGTAAGAAACAAAGATCGTAAGAAACCAGGATTTGGTGGTTCAGCCATGCCGCGCAGGTTAAAGTATCCGACAGCCTGCTGACAACCGCCTCGGCCCATCCACCGTTATTCCGGCCATCCCACCGCACGACGAGAGGCGACCATGATCCGCCCCTATCTCTTCCCGACAAAGCTCGCCCGTTACATCGCTCGCTGGGGCCTGTGCCTGACACTCGGAGCGCTCGCCATGTCGTCGTTGGAAACCTCGCGGATCGAACGCCTGGCCCGCGGGCAAGATGCGACACCGGAATCTGACACGAGCGGTTATGCCCGACCGGCCGGCAGCTTATCGCAAAGCCGCTCGGCCGTCGTCGCCCGGCACGGCATCGTCGCCACCAGCGAACCACTGGCCGCCCAGGTCGGGCTCGACGTGCTCAAGCGCGGTGGCAACGCCGTCGACGCCGCCATCGCCACCAACGCCATGATCGGACTCACCGAGCCGATGAGCTGCGGCATCGGCGGCGACCTGTTTGCGATTTATTGGGACTCGAAGACACAGAAACTCTACGGCCTCAACGCCAGCGGCCGCAGCCCCTATGCCCTCAGCCGCGAGTTGTTCGTCGAACAGGGGCTCCCACGGATCCCGACCGAAGGCCCCCTCGCCTGGTCGGTGCCCGGGTGCGTGGCGGGCTGGCAAGACCTCAGTGATCGCTTTGGCACGATGCCATTGGCCGACGTACTGGCCCCGGCCACGCGCTACGCCGAAGACGGTTTTCCCGTCAGCCAAATCATCGCCGCCGGTTGGCAGGCGTCGGCCGCCGACCTCGCCCGTTGGGAATACTCCAACCGTACCTATCTCCCCGACGGCCGCGCGCCACAAGTCGGCGAGATCTTCCGCAATCCCGACCTCGCCGCGTCGTATCGAGCAATCGCCGCCGGCGGAGCCGAGGCCTTTTACGAAGGGGCGATCGCTCGCCACATCGTCGAGTACAGCGAGAAGGTCGGCGGCTACTTCGCCCTCCGCGACTTCGCCGAACACAAGAACACCTGGGTCGACCCGGTCTCGACGAGCTTTCGTGGCTACGACGTCTGGGAACTGCCGCCCAATGGCCAGGGCATCGCCGCCCTGCAGATGCTCAATCTGCTCGAGCCC
Organism: Planctomycetales bacterium; assembly: GCA_020426575.1. Classification (GTDB taxonomy): domain Bacteria; phylum Planctomycetota; class Planctomycetia; order Pirellulales; family JAEUIK01; genus JAGQPT01. The sequence continues at coordinate 733 of JAGQPT010000076.1, read as the reverse complement.
TACGATCTGCGTGGCCTCGGACACAACTCGGCCGAGTACCTGCATCTGCTCGTCGAAGCGAAAAAGCTCGCCTTCGCCGATCGGGCCCGCTTTTACGCCGATCCCGATTTGGCCGACGTGCCGGTCGACGCGCTCATCTCCAAGCCATACGCCGACGAGCGACGCAATCTCATCGAAACCGATCGGGCCGCCGTCGACGTGCTGCATGGCGACCCGCAGTTGGCGCGGGGCGATACGATTTACCTCACGGTCGTCGACAAGGACCGCAATTGCTGCTCGCTAATTCAGAGCAACTACTACGGCTTCGGATCGCAGGTCGTTGCCGGACCGGTCGGCTTTGTGATCCAGAACCGCGGCGCGTTGTTTTCGCTCGACCCGGACCACCCCAATCGCCTCGAACCCCACAAGCGGCCATTCCACACGATCATCCCCGCCATGGTGACCAAGGACGGCCAGCCGTGGCTGAGCTTTGGCGTGATGGGGGGCGACATGCAGCCGCAGGGACACGTACAGGTGCTGCTGAACATGATCGTGTTCGGCATGGACGTACAGCAAGCCGGCGACGCGGCCCGGGTGTGCCACTCGGGCAGCCAGACCCCGACCGGCGATCGCATTGCCCCGGACGGCGGCACCGTGGCGGTCGAGCGCGGCGTCAGCGACAACGTGATCGAGCAGCTCCGCGCCAAGGGGCACAACGTCCGTCGCGCCGTGGGGGCCTATGGCGGTTATCAAG
>JAGQPT010000075.1 GCA_020426575.1 Planctomycetales bacterium | reverse complement strand
CGAAAAACTCGCCGCGACGGTCGCCGAAATCGAGCAGAACGGCGGAACCGCCATGGCGCTGGCCTGCGACGTTTCCAGCACGCAAAGTGTGAACGAGACGATCGACGCTGTCGTCGCGAAGTGGGACGGGATTCACATCCTGGTGAACAACGCCGGCATCAATCGCGACGGCTTGTTGCCGCGCATGGAAGACGATCATTGGGATGACGTGATCGCGACGAACTTGCGCGGCACGTTTGCCTTCACCCGGGCCGCCGTGCAACAGATGCTGTCGGCGCGGTACGGCCGGATCATCAACATCGCCAGTGTGTCGGGCATTATCGGCAACCCGGGACAGGCGAACTATTCGGCGTCGAAGGCGGGGATCATCGGTTTCACCCGAACCGTCGCGCGCGAGCTTGCCAAGCGAAAGATCACGGTCAACGCGGTTGCGCCGGGTTTCATCGAGAGCGACATGACGGCGGCGCTGGGCGACGTCGTGATTTCGGCGGCGGTCGACCGTATCCCGGTGAAGCGACTAGGAACGGCCGAAGAAGTGGCAACGGCGGTGCTTTTTCTCGCCAGCCCGGCGGCTTCGTACGTGACGGGTGACGTGTTGGTGGTCGACGGTGGGATGACGGCCTAGGGGCTCGCGGAGCGGTGCCTGTTCGCCAGCCCCCGGCACAAAACGCCTGTCGGCGACCGAGGGATGCTGGCAAGCGAAGGTCGCCGGAGGTGAGGGACTCTGGTGATGACCGGCGGGGAGTGGCGAACCGGGGTGCGGCCGGCTGCGTAGGAAAAAGGCAATATAGACACACGGCGGGAAAATCGTTAATCTTGACGCCGCCTTGAGAAAACTGGCTCGACGTCCCGACACCGGCATGTCCTCTTCAGGTGGCATGGTTGTTTGGCGGACGGCCTTTTATGCAGTCCGAGTTTTGGTGTTGTGCTACCGGCGATCGGATGTCGCTGGAATAGCTTGTGTGTCCACAGGGCGGACTTCGGCCGCGCCGGTTTTAGACCCCGGTACGATGTCGCTCTCGGAATAGCTTGATGTATGGGAGGATCACGACCGTGGCCTCAGTCGAAGAACGAGTAGTTGACATCGTTGCCGAGCAACTTGGTGTATCGAAGGACAAGGTGGGCCGTGATACGTCGTTCGTGAACGACCTGGGGGCCGACTCTCTGGACCAGGTGGAATTGGTGATGGAGCTCGAAGAAGAGTTCGACATCAATATCCCGGATGACGCAGCGGAAAAGATTCAGACCGTGGGCCAGGCGGTCGATTACATTGAAAAATCCGAATCCTGACCGCGGGCTGACTCTCCCCGTCTGGTTGGTTCTTTTAGCCAGAAAGCAAACCCCCCCATGAGCCGTCGTGTCGTAGTTACAGGGCTCGGCGCGGTGACTTCTCTGAGTTGCAACGTCGAGGACCTTTGGGCGCGGACGCTCCGCGGCGAAAGTGGTATCCATCAGTTGACCGCCTTTGACACGTCGGACTTCAAGGTCCACTTTGGCGGAGAAATCTCGGACTGGTCGACCGACGGATACCTCCCCGCCAAGGAAGCGAAGCGAGTCGATCGTTTCGCCCAATTCGCTATCGTTGCCGCCGAGGACGCCGTCCGTGACGCCGGTCTGGATCTCAGCAAGGAAGATCCGTTTCGCTGCGGCGTGATCCTGGGTTCGGGCATCGGGGGACTGCACGAAATCGAGGCTCAGCACTCGCGGCTGCTCGAACGCGGGCCCGACAAGGTCTCCGCCTTCACGATCCCGAAGCTGATGGTCAACGCCGCCAGCGGTCAGGTCTCGATTCGTTACGGTCTGCGCGGCCCCAACGCGGCGGTCGTGACGGCCTGTGCCAGCGCGACCAACGCAATGGGTGACGCACTCAAGACGATCGTCTATGACGATGCCGACGTGATGATCACTGGCGGCACCGAAGCAGCGATGACGCCGATGGGGCTCAGCGGCTTCTCGAACATGAAGGCCCTCTCGACGCGCAACGAAAGCCCGGCCGAAGCGAGCCGGCCTTTCGACGCCGAACGCGACGGCTTCGTGATGAGCGAAGGTGCCGGGATCGTGATCTTCGAGGAACTCGAACACGCCCGGGCTCGCGGTGCCAGGATCTATGCCGAGGTGCTCGGCTATGGGCTGAGCGCCGACGGCGGTCACATCACTCAGCCGAACGAAGAGGGTTCCGGCGCCGCCAAGGCGATGGCAAACGCCCTGCGCGACGCCAAGGTCAACCCGGACGAGGTCGACTACATCAACGCCCACGGCACCAGCACACCGCTGGGCGACGCGGCCGAAACACGCGCGATCAAGACCGTGTATGGCGATCACGCCGCGAAGCTAAGCATTTCCAGCACCAAGAGCCAGTTGGGCCACCTGCTGGGAGCCAGCGGCGGAGTCGAGTTGATCTACTGTGCTTTGGCGCTGCGTGACGGTGTCGTGCCGCCGACGATCAACTACCATACACCCGACCCGAAGTGTGACCTCGACTACACGCCGAACCAGCCGCGCGAGCGGCAGCTCGGCACCGTGATGTCGAACAGCTTCGGCTTCGGGGGTCACAACGCCTCGATGGTGCTGCGTTCGTTCCGGGATGCCGCCGCCTGATGCGGGTGGCGGTCCCTCGGCCCGTCGACGCTGTGGCGGACACGCTGTCGCACCCACTCGCCGCACGGTTGGCCTGCCGGTGCCACGTTGCTAGCGTGGGCGCCCGTCGAGTCGCAGCTTGGGCGGCAATCAGTTCGCCGGCGCTGCCGCCGCGATTTCTCTTGTGGCGTTTGGGGGGCCTCTCTATACTGCCCCACCCTTTTCCGCGACGCGCCGCCTGATGCGCGATGCGGCGCGTGGGCACGATAGCCGCCTGACGGCCGAACGGTGCCCTCCGACCGCACCCGAAGTGATCGCTCCGAATCCACAAGCGTTCTCAGCAGGGAGGCTGAAACATGTGGCTGTGCAACTCCGCCGTTCCCCTCGACACCCGTCCCAAACGTGATCTCGTTCGCTGGACCGGTGGCTTCCGCTGGGCGAACGCCGCGCGTACGTTGGCCACAGCGTCACTGCTGTTGGGCACGGTATGGTGTTCCGCGGTCGCCCATGGCCAGGAGATTCGCCGCGGCGCGAACCCGCAGGGTGCCGATCCAGTGGCGCGACAGGCGGACGCCCGTTCAGCGGCTGCGGCCGGCGCGCTGGCGCCGGTGACGACAACGCGCCGGTCGGTAGCGCAGGTGACGACGAAACCGCCGCACCTTACAACCGACGCCGGTCAGACCTGGCGCGAGTATGACATTCGCCCGTATACGGCCCGAGTTTCGGGCGAGGCGAACCCCCAGCAACCGATCGTCGACTGGATCCTGCAGGAGACGGGCGACGAGATCTGGCACAGCGGGCCCATGGGTTTTTTCCACGCTGACGAGCGCACACTGACGGTGTTTCACACCGACGAAGTGCAGCGACAGGTGGCGGGAATTGTCGACCGATTTGTCAACAGCCAGACCGAGTCGCACGTTTTCGGGATGCGGGTCGTGACACTGCGAACGCCAAACTGGCGATCCAAGGCCCAAGGGATGTTGCAGCCGGTGCCGGTCCAGACGCCCGGTGCGCAGGCCTGGCTGATGCACAAGGAGAACATGGCGCTTTTGGTCTCGGAACTGCGTCGCCGCACCGACTTTCGCGAGCACACCTCGTCGCATCTGACGGCCGCCAATGGTCGGCCCACGATCGTATCCACGATGCACCAACGGCCTTATGTGCGGGACATTCTCGTGCGGCCGGGGACGTATCCCGGCTTCGAAGTGGCTTCGGCGACGGTTGACGAGGGGTTGGAGATTGAACTGACGCCGCTGATGTCCCTTGACGAACAGATGATCGACGCCGTGATCGACTGTCGGGTGGCCCAGGTTGAAAAGGTCAACGGCGTGACACTCGAGATGCCGGCGGGCACGGCGGGGGCCAGCCGGCAGAAGACACAGATTGAAGTCCCCCAGATGGTGCAGTACCAGATGAAGGAGCGATTCCGCTGGCCGAGCGACCAGGTGCTGGTGCTGGCCTTGGGCGTCGTGCCGGCACCGATTTCGGCGGAAGGGGCGACGTTGTTCGGAGCGATCCCGCTGCCGTCGTCGCCGCCCCGGGCCGAGGTCGTGCTGTTTGTGGGCAGCAAGGGTCAACAAGATGAACCATCGACGACGGGAGGGGCGGACAGCCGGGCCGCATCGTTGTACCGCGATCGCTATTAGATGGGGTTCCTCTGGTCCCCTGGGGTAACGGTGAGGACATCCCGGCACCGGTTGCGTCCGCGGTTTGAGCTGCCTCCCCGGCAGCAGCCATCCCGCGAGTCTTCCCCCACCTCGACGACCGGCGGCTCGGTCACTAGACTATGGGTCCCGCAATCGGGCAAGTCTTGCCGATTCTTCCAGATCGGCTGCGCACGCATGGTGGTTTGAAGAGGATACGCGGAGATGACGGCTGGGCCTCAGGGCAGTCGACGTGTGGCGATCACCGGAATCGGATTGGTGTCACCGTTGGGCAGCCAACTCGATGCATTCTGGGATGCGCTGGCCGAGGGGCGCAGCGGCGTGGGGATCCTTAAATCGATCCCGGCCGGTGCGTTGCCGATGCCGTTCGGCGCCGAGGCCTGGGAGTTCAGCGGCAGCATCGAAGACTTTGGCGACCTGCCGTCGGAGCAGAAGAAACCGATCCGCAAGGGCCTGAAGGTGATGTGCCGCGAGTGCCAGATGGGCGTGGCTGCGGCGCAACGGGCCATGAGCGACGCCGCCTGGAACGAGCCCGCAATTGCGCCCGAACGCGTGGGGATCGTCTTCGGTTCGGACTATATGCTCACGTCGCCCGACGAGTTTGCGGCCGGTATCGAGCAACGCTCCAGTGACGGGACGTTT
>JAGQPT010000074.1 GCA_020426575.1 Planctomycetales bacterium | reverse complement strand
AGGGGCCAACAGCAAGCAGTTGCTGTTGGACATGATCGACGAGCAGATCGACTACTACCTCGACAACTTCCTGGCCCGCGACTACTCGTCGCAGTCGTTTGCCCAGTGGGTGTCGGGGCAGTTCGGCGTCGAGTACGACGCCCGCGACTTCCGCGGCATGGACTTCAAGGCGGCCGAGCAGTTCGCCCAGGACGAGGCCGAGCGGCAGGCCGAGGTGCAGATTCTCGATTCGATCGAGGAGAATCTTCCGGAAGAGGAGGAGGCGTCGGAGTGGAACTGGGAAGCGCTGGCAAAGATGGTGAATCTGCGCTGGAACCTCAACGTCCGCGACCGCGACCTCAAGAAACTCGGCCGCGACCAGGTCGCCGACGAGTTGATCGAACAGGCCCGCGAGGCGATTCGCAACAAGAGCTGCGAAGAAGGCGCCAAGTTGCTCGATCCCGACTTCGGGCTGCAGTCGGCCTGCGCCTGGGTGCATTACAAGTTCGGCATCATGCTCGAACTCGACGACGTTCGCTCGCTCGAACCGGCCGCGTTCAAGGAATTGGTCCGCGAAAAGGCCCTGGCGGCGTACGAAGAAAAAGAGGCCGAGTATCCCGTCATCGCGGCGCTCGTTCGCTACACGACCCGGGACGCCAGCAACCAGAAACGCTATGACCGCGAAAGCTTGGTCGAGTGGGCGCGCCAGCGGTTCCACACCGAACTGAGCGTCGACGACCTGCGGAATAAACAGCGGGAAGAGTTCCGCGAACTGCTCATCGAAGTCAGCCGCCAAGATCAACAGCGGGCGAACGCGGCGCTCGCCGAAGTGAAAAACCGCGTCGATCAGTTGTTCGACGGCGGGAACGCAATGGCCGGAAACGGGGCGCTCTCGGCCCTGGTGAGTTGGGCCAACGAACAGTTCAGCGAGAAGTTCGACGCCGACGAGTTTGCCCTGCTGGACCGCACCGAGATCCAGGACCGTATCGACGCCGCGGTCGAACACTATTACCGTCCCGAGATCCGCCGCATGGAGCGGGCCCTCGTGCTGCAGATTCTCGACTCGGCCTGGAAGGACCATCTGCTGTCGATGGACCACCTCCGCTCCAGCGTAGGACTGCGGGGATACGCCCAGGTCGATCCCAAGGTGGAATACAAACGCGAAGGCATGCGGCTGTTCGACACGATGTGGAAGTCGATCGGCGAACGCGTGACCGACCTGATCTACAGGGTCGACCAACTCAGCGACGACTTTGTCAGTTCCGTCTGGGTCGGCGGCGAGGCGGTCAAGGAAACAGGACCCTCGGCCTCGGAAATCGCGCAGCAGCAACAGTCGGCCATCGACTCGACGAACACGCCCCAGAAACAAGAACCGATTCGCAATCGGCAAATGAAGGTCGGACGCAACTCGCCCTGTCCCTGCGGCAGCGGCAAGAAGTTCAAGAACTGCTGCATGCGGGTCGGCGGCTGACGCCCGGCACGTTGGCGGCCCCCAATCGACAATCGTTTTTCCACGCCTCCGGGGAAAGGATTCCCATGGTCGTGCTTCGCAACGTCGTCTACCTCGCGCTGCTCGTGCTGGCGCTGCCGCTCTTGTTGTGGCGGGCCGCGCGTACGGGCAAGTATCGCGAGACGCTGTGGGCGCGATTCTGGGGCCTCGCTGTGCCGCGCGAGTCGCAGGCGCGGTGCGTCTGGTTGCACGGCGTCAGCGTCGGCGAAATCAATCTGATCGTGCCGCTGGTGGCGGCGATCGAGCGCCGCTGGCCTGACTGCGAGTGTGTGATCTCGGCGACCACGGCGACGGGGCTGGCACTGGCCCGCGCCCGTTTCCCGCACCACCGCGTCATCGTCTGCCCGCTCGATTTCAGTTGGGCGGTTCGCCGAGTGGTACGGGCCATTCGTCCCGACTTGCTGCTACTGGCCGAGCTGGAAGTCTGGCCGAACCTGATCGACTCGGTGCGCGCTTCGGGCGGACGCGTGGGGATCGTCAACGGCCGGCTCAGCGAAAAGAGTTTTCGCGGCTATCGGCGGATTCGCCCGCTTGTGGCCCGCTCGCTGCGCCGTATCGACGTGATCGCCGCGCAGAACGAGGACTACGCCGAGCGGTTTCGCAGGCTTGGCGCCCGACCGGCGAGCGTGCACGTAACCGGCTCGATCAAGTTCGACGGTGCCGTCACTGACCGCGACAACCCGGCCACCGCCGCGTTGCGATCGCTTCTCGATCTCCCCGCTGACGCATCGGTGTTGCTGGCCGGCAGCACGCAGGAGCCCGAGGAGGCGATCGTGCTCGAGGCATTCGCTCGCCTCGCCGAGTCGCATCGCCAGTTGCGGCTCGTGATCGTGCCGCGTCATCCCGAGCGATTCGCCGCCGTGGCCGAGACGATCGCGCACAGCGGTCATCGCTGGTGTCGGCGCAGCGCGCTTGGCGACGTCGCGTTCGACCGAACGGCGCGCGTGCTGCTGGTCGACACGGTGGGTGAACTGTCGGCCTGGTGGGGTGTGGCTGACGTCGGCTTTGTCGGCGGGAGTCTGGGTTCCCGCGGCGGGCAAAACATGATTGAACCGGCCGGCTACGGTGTGCCGATCTGTTTTGGCCCCAACACCCGCAATTTTCGCGACGTGGTCATGCTGCTCACGGGCGCCGACGCGGCGTGCGTGGTTCACAACGTCGACGAGCTGGCGGCGTTTGTCGAGTGGACGTTGTCGGACGCTACGGCGGCAGCGTCGATGGGCCGTCGCGCGGCGGAACTCGTCCGGCAGCAGGCCGGCGCGCTGGGGCGCACGCTCGATCTGCTCGAGCCGGTTGTGGCACGGTTGGGCACCACGGATCTTGGCCGTCCACGAGATCGTCAGGCCGCCTAACATTTGCGTCCCCACAGCCGCGAAATTAGAGTGATGGGCAGACAAGTCACTCTCAGCGGGGAAGCGGGCGTCATGGCCGAGTGGTTCGTACAAGTCGACGGCAAGCGATACGGTCCGTTCGATTCGGCCAAGCTGGTGAAGCTGGCGGCCGCCGGCAAGGTGAAGCCGGACGACCTGGTGAAAAAAGGCCGCGACGGCGAGTGGAAGCCGGCACATCGCGTCCGTCGACTCTTCGACGCCGGTACGCAGGCCAACTACGGCAACGGCGATGTTGGCCGCGCCGAGTCACGCGAGGCGAAGTCGAACTCGTCGCGTCGCGGCAATTCGGCAAGTCGAGAGCAGCGGCCGGCGTCAGCGGGCGCTTCGACGGCGCCCTCACGTCGGACCTCGCGCCCGAAACGGGCGCCCGCGGCAGAGCCGTTGTTCGACCTTTCCGAGGCATTCGACGCGGCGGCGGAGTCATTCGACGAGAATCCGTATTCTCCCCCCATGTCAGTACCCGTCGCAGAGGCGCCAGTTGACCGCCGGGCCGCGCAAGCGCCCACAATGTTAGGGTTGCTGTTCAGTTTTCGCGGACGCATTCCGCGTCGGTACTACTGGGGGGCCAATATAGGGGTTGGCGTTGTATTTAACATCGCCGAGAGTGCCTTGGATGGTTTGGCAAGTCAGGTGCCTGTTGCCAGCGCATTGGCGTTTCTACTGCTCTTGGTCGTGTTCGTGTGGATAACCCTCGCCGTGCAGGCGAAGCGTTTACACGACCGTGACAGGTCGGCATGGTGGCTACTTTTGAATTTAATTCCCTGCGTCGGTGCCGTTTTGCTATTCATCGAACTCGGTTGCCGGCGTGGCACCGTGGGAAGTAATGCTTACGGTCCGGATCCGACCTAGTGCAGAACAAGGATGTTGGCGTGGTGCCATCGTGGTTGCCGGCCAGAAGGTCTTATCACCAGCACGATCACACCATGGCTGAGTGGTTCGTACAAGTCGACGGCAAGCGGTACGGCCCGTTCGATTCAGCCAAGTTGGCGAAGCTGGCGGCCGTCGGCAAGGTGAAGCCGAACGACCTGGTGAAAAAGGGCCGCGACGGGCAGTGGAAGCCGGCGCATCGTGTCCGGCGACTCTTCGACGCCGATGCGCAGGCCAACGATGGCGCCTCGAGAAAAGCCGTTCGGAAGAGCGCTCCACCGACACCGTCCCAACGTTCAGCGCCGCGAAGCGCCGCTCACACGAACCGCCCTCGCTCCACTTCGGCCGGGCGTTCCCCCGCTCCGGCCGAACCAGTCTTCGATTTGACTGAGGCGTTCGACGCTGCGCCGACGGCAAGTGTTCCGTCGCCAACGGCGCCGGCTCCAGCGCTCGCCAAACCCACGTCCCGTTTCACTGGCCTTACCGATGCCGTTGACAAGAACGCGACGTGGGCGGCGAAGATGGCGCAACTGAGCTGGTGGATACCGCTGCTCCTATCCATCTTCAGCCGTATGTTGCGACGTGCGCGCGGCGATTTTGACATTCCACCCGCGGCAGACTACGTCTTCCTTGGTCTGTACGTTCTCGGTTGTGGCCTGGCGATGTTTGCCTTGCTCAGCATTCCCCGACAGGGAGCCAAGCGGTTGCTCGTTCCTGGCGGCGTCGGGCTGTTGTGGAATGGGCTCAACGTTGCCCTGCTTGTTTTCGCCATCTTCTTTGCTGACGCGTTGCTGGAGAAGCTCGAGACGCTTGCGGCCGAGCAGGAGGCCGAGTTCACCCGTCAACAGGCCACCGGTTGGAGCGGGCAAGAAGGCAGTGCGTCTGTCGAATTCGGCGATGAACCCTACCTTAAACGTCGTGCGGAATTCACGACGGCGCTCTTGGAACGGGGCCCGTCGCCGCAGGAGTATGACCACGAGTCGTCGCCGGCAGGGGTCGATGAAGTGACGTACCGGTCGGGCGACCTGACGCTCAAGGCCTGGGTGAATCGTTCCGGGACACAAGCGGAGCGCAATCCGGCGCTGGTATATTTTCACGGTGGATTCGCCTTTGGTGCCAGCGACATGGAGGCGTGCCAGGCGTTCGTCGACGAGGGGTTCATCGTGATGACCCCCATGCTCCGCGGCGAAAACGGTTGCCCGGGCAACTTCGAACTCTTCCTCGGCGAAGTCGACGACGCCAAGGCCGCCGTGCAGTGGTTGGCCGCACAGCCAGACGTCGACCCGGATCGCATTTATACGTTCGGCCACAGTGTGGGCGGCGGCATTTCGGCGATGCTCTCGTTGTTGGACGACGTGCCGATCCAACATGGCGGCAGCAGCGGGGGCTTGTACGGCCTGGACTTGTTCGACGGTTGGGCCGACGACGGCTATGTGCCGTTCGATCTCGACGATCCCCGTGAGCGGCAGCTTCGCGTGTTGCTGGGCAACATCCGTTGGATGAAGCACAAGCATTATGCGTTCTTGGGAAACAGCGACGTTTTCGGCCCCCAGGAACACCTGGTCCGAGTCGAGAACGCCCAGGTGGCGGCCGCGACGGGGAACGAGTCGCTGCTGGAAATTCGCTCGGTGCCGGGCGATCACTTCAGCAGTTTCGAACCGGCCGTAAGAATGTACTTGGCAATGATTCGAGCCAGCGAATTCGAGCGGACGTCGGCTCAGCAGCACGAACGCTGGATGCGCGAACACAACGACCCGTTCGACGCCTCTTCGCGCCGTGGCGAGCCGGTTGCGCCCCCCTCGGTGCCGAACCCGTTCCGCGTGGGCAGTGCAGATGCGGACGAGACGGCCGACACCGGCACCAGCGGGGAAAACCCGTTCGAGCCGGCGACAGCGGGGGAAAACCCGTTTGACCCGCCGGCCGGCGCGGACAATCCATTCGACCCGCCGGAGGAAGCGACGGACCCGTTCGAGCCAGCGCCTGAGTCGGCGAACCCCTTCGAGTGACGGGCGTCGTCAGCGAGGCAGTGTCTGATTACGGGCGCTTCCGCCGGGAAATGTCTGTGGATCAGAGTGCTGGCGCGGTTGAGTCGGGCGCCCCGGCTCGACTATAATCCCGGGTTTGGCACTCCGGACGGGCGCGCCGCGTTGGTCCGGATGGTCGGAGTCCCGTCAGCCCGCATCGGGCTAGTCTTGTAGGTCGTAAATGTTTGCGGAGGTCTCCCGGTGGCATCGTCGAAATTCTTGTTCACCAGCGAATCGGTCAGCATGGGGCATCCCGACAAATTGGCCGATCAGATCTCCGACGGCATCTTGGATGCCCTGTTGGCACAGGACCCGTTGAGCCGCGTCGCCTGTGAGACCATGGTGACGACGGGCATGGCGATCATTGCCGGCGAGATCACCACCAAGGCGATCGTCGACTATTCGAGCATCGTCCGCGACGTGATCCGCGAAGTGGGCTACACCGACGACAAGATGGGGATCAACGCCGACACCTGTGCCGTGCTCGTCTCGATCGACAAGCAGAGCCCCGACATCGCCCAGGGCGTCGACGAAAACGCTGCCTCGGGCAAAGATATCGGCGCCGGCGACCAGGGCCTGATGTTCGGCTACGCATCGAGCGACACCGAAGAGCTGATGCCGCTGCCGGTCGCGCTCTCGCACCGCATCCTCAATCGCCTAACCGCCGCCCGGCAAAACGGCGAGGTCGATTGGTTGCGACCCGACAGCAAGAGCCAGGTGACCGTCGAGTACGACGGCAACCGCCCGGTGCGGATCGACACGGTGGTCGTATCGACCCAGCACGCCGATCATGTCTCGAGCGAAGAGATTCGCCGCTACGTCATCGAAGAGATCGTCAAACCGTGCCTGCCGGCGGAGTTGGTCGACGGCGACGTCACCTACCACATCAACCCCACGGGTCGTTTCGTCGTCGGTGGTCCTCATGGGGACTGCGGACTGACGGGCCGCAAAATCATCGTCGACACCTACGGCGGTTGGGGACGGCACGGCGGCGGTGCCTTTAGCGGTAAGGATCCCACGAAGGTCGATCGAAGTGCGGCTTACATGGCGCGGCACGTTGCCAAGAACATTGTCGCCGCCGGGTTGGCCACGAGCTGCGAGGTGCAGTTGGCCTACGCCATCGGTGTCACCGAACCGGTCAGCGTGCGAGTCGACACGTTCGGCACCGGCACGGTCGACGATGAACGCATCTGCGAGGTCGTCCGCGAGTTGTTCCCACTCACGCCGGGCGGCATCATCGAGTATCTCGAGCTGCGTCGGCCGATCTTCCGCAAGACGGCCGCCGGCGGTCATTTTGGCCGCAGCGAGCCCGAGTTCACGTGGGAGCGGACACATCGCGCCGAGGAGTTGGCCCAACGAGCCGGTGCCTTGGCCGCCGCCGAAAAATGATCGCGGCAAACCGATTTTCAAACCGGGTTCGACCGGATGGTTCGACCCGGAAGCAACGTGTGATCAGAGAGTATCGGGGCTTGCTCCGGCGGGTCTGCCGCCGCGGATGAGGACGCAGGGATGTCGTCTCAGATGTCGTCGCAACGGGCACCCACGATCGATCTAGTCGCACTCCGGCCCGGAGCGCTTGCGGCGCTGGTGATCGAGGTGTCCGCAGCGGGTTGGAGCCTGGCGATCCTGGCGATCACTCTGCTGTTGTTGGGTCGGCGCATCAGCGGTGCGCTGGTCGCGCCGAGCGACGCCGTGGCACTGCTGACAGTGTTGGTTGCCAGTGTGATGAGCCTGTTGGCTGGGCATCTGGGGCGGGGCACGTCGCGGGCCACCCGATTGCTGCTGGGCACGGCGTCGTGTGCACCGATGGGATTGGCCGCCACGGTCACGTTTACTTCGAGCGGCTGGCCGATCTGGTTGATCCTTTGGTCGGTAGCGGCCGTGCCACTGGTCGGCGCCGCGTTCCCGCTTCCGACACGACCATCACCGCGGCGCATGCCGCCTGGCACGCCGATGGCCCGGCGGCAAAAACGTGAAACTGCGACCTCGGGAGCGAACGTCCCGGTCGAGGCAGCGTTCGCCACGAGCGGGGAACACTGCGACGTGGCGCCCCAGAATACCCTTCAGGAGATTCGACGGGGGCCGAACGCCGAGGGCGTTGACACACTGGTCGGACGCCTCCGCGTGCGCATGGCAGCGGGGGCACGTAGCGGTCGCGCCCACGTCGTGTTTTGTCCGCCGTTCGCCGGTACCCCGACCGTGACACTCGAGCCGGGCGACCCGTTGCCGGCGCGGGTGCGCGTTGCCCAAGTGCTGCCACAGGGAGTACGGTTTGAGTTGAAGTCGGCGTCGGGCGGCAGCGACGACGCGGACGTAGAGATTCGTTTTCGCGTGTGTGGCGAGCACGCTCCGAACGACTCGTGACAGTGTCGAACCGGGCCGCAGCAGGTTCCACCCGTTGCCAGTGGGGCGGCCGTATGTGAAGATGCGGCACTCGGTTTCGCAAAGTCTTGGCCGAGATACTTTTCTTGTCAGAGTTTCGACGTTGCGCGGTCGCGTCGAATCGCCCTAACACCAGATCTCTCAATGGCGCGTTGGCCCCGTCACGCCTGGACGACTCTCTACACCTACCTGTTGATCTTCGTCGGATTTCCGTTGATCTGCGCTCTGGCCTATTGGTGGGTACGAGGGTAGGGGAGCGACGCCGAGCGGTCGTGATCCGAAGTGTCGGGCGTGTCGGCGCAGGCCGCGGACGATTCCGTCCCGCCGCGATTGACTAGCGTCGCCGTCCGGCCGCCAGGTGCTTCTGAAAGAAGCGCGCCAAGTGACGGTGATACTCGTCGGTCGCCAGCTTGATCGCCTGATTATGCTTGGCGCCCTCGACGTCCCAGCGTCGTGTCCGGCCGCCAATCAGACGCTGCAACTCGGTCGATACGTTAAGGGGTACGTAGCTGTCACGCTCGCCGTGGATAATCAAGCAGGGTTGGCGGACCCGCCTGAGTTGACGCTCGACGGCGACGAATCGGCAGCCGCGTCGTCGGCCGATGATCCACTGCGCCCACCAGCCGAGTGTGATCAACAGCCGATCGGGGATTTTTGCAATCAGCCGGGCGTAAGCGGTGTAGATGGCCATAAAACGGTGGATGTAAAAAATCTGCATCAACTCAGTGCCGAACGCACCGTCGGTGGCGATCGCCACGATCCGGGGATCTCGGGCGGCGACGTACAGCGCGGCGGTACCGCCCCGGCTGATGCCCAACATGCCGATGCCGCGTTCGTCGGCGTCGGGTCGGCTGCATACGTAGTTGACCGCCGCTTGCATGTCGGCCACCTCGAACTCCGTCAACCAGGGCATCGGTTCGTAGTTTTCGTCGGTATCGCTTTGGCCGTGGTTGCGAAAGTCGAACGTGAACACATCGAAACCGCGCTCGCGCAAGTCGGCGACGTAGGCGGGGGCTGCCCAGCGATCGGCGGCCAACTCATGGCAAAAAACAATCACCCCAAGGCGCGTAAGAGCCGGCGTGCGTAAATACGTGCCCTTGAGCGCGAACCCGTCGTTGGACTGAAACGTGCAATCTTCGCCTTCCTCGAGTGGGGTGCCCGGATCGGGGATGAGCCGCGGCGTCTGGCTAAAGGCCTGCACGACCGAGGGGACGTACGCTGCCCAAAGCGCGATAGTGGCGATCGACCAGATCACCAGGAACGTCAAAAGGGCGTATAGAATCCACACCACGGTTGGCGACGCACGCTATCGGCAAAGCACGACGGTAAGCAGTTGGACACACGGGGCCGAGTTGTCGGCACGCCGACGACGGCGGAGCCAGCCTACCATCGACCGTGTGCGGCGAGCGCCCAGTGTAATCCCCCGTGCTCAGGAGCGACAGCGGGGGGCATCCGGAATGGCCGGTGGTTGAGTGGACCGACTGGCCACTCCGCCGCATGGACCGCTCAGCGCTTGCCGAAGTGGTAAGCGGGATTGTCGACGTCGAAGGCCAGGTCGGTGAGTCCCGTGCCCATTTCGAGGTCTTCGAAGAGGTACGACTCCTCGAGCGGCGGATCGTCGCCATCGTTTTCTGGCCAGCCGAACAATTGGCAACCCAGCGGCAGCTCGGTTTCGCGGTCGATGAAAATGACCGTTTTGTAGTTGCGCGCCGTGACCGTGTGTTCGGGCGTGAGGAACGTGAAGCTATAGCAGTCGCGATTTGCGATCCTTTGGTCCTGCGTCATCCAAGCGTCGACACGGGGCTCGGCAAGGTCGAGACGACGCCCTTCGAGCAGACGGTCAGCAAAATTCCAGATGCCAAGCTCGGAAACGGGGCGACGGTTTTCCGACATCGCCTGGTCGCCAAAAGGATCGACCTTCACGAGCGGCAGCAGCCAGGCCCGTGGACCTCCGGGATAGACCATGATCATGCCGTCGTTTGCATCGGGGCGCCAGATGATCTCGCGTCCCTCGTGAGGCGTCGTCCAGCGGGCAAAGACACTGTAGGGCGCGTTGCGCACCTTGAGCTGCATCACGTTGGGCTCGGCCAACACGCCATCAAGGCGTTCCTGGCGATGGAACGTGGCAGACATGTCGTCGTAGGAGGCGAGTTTTGCACAGGCCTGTTCCAACAGCAGCGTACAGAATCGCGTCGCCGCCGTACCCCTGAGGACTTCGTCCTCCTGGATTTCCAATGCTTCGACCGGGGGGGCCGCCAGGAAGCTCGCCTCGTGAGAGCGGCGGCTCGAATCGATGTACATCGTCACCAGTACGGCGCCGATGGCAACCATACCCGCGGAAAACACCATGCGGCCGCGGGGCGGCCGGGGTGCCATGATCGTCGGTTCGTGCTGCGGCTGGCGGCGTGCTTCTGGCATGTATC
Source organism: Planctomycetales bacterium (assembly GCA_020426575.1). Classification (GTDB taxonomy): domain Bacteria; phylum Planctomycetota; class Planctomycetia; order Pirellulales; family JAEUIK01; genus JAGQPT01. The sequence goes on along the minus strand of JAGQPT010000074.1, from coordinate 10,281 downwards.
GAGTCCTTCGCTCCCTCGACGCCGGCGGTGCGTCACGGGTTACTGGATAGGGAAAGTGGCTCTGCCGCCGCGCAGCAACCACCGCTTGTGGAACCCGACGCTGGGGCGAGTTCACGTTCACTGCGGACCACGACCAACCAGCATCGTGAGAGCGAGCAACAGCCAGTTGCAGCGACGCTGCGCGAAGGTCGGGGACACGCAATGCGGCATGACGGCAAGTGGCCACACCACCGATCAGCGCGTGGCGATCCGTCGCGCTATCGCGCCATCCAACCGTACCACAAGATGTCGACGCGCCGCGTGAGATACCGCAAGAAGATTAACGCGTTTTGGCAAGAAATTCACAAACGCGATAAGGTCCCGACAGTGGCGCAAAGACTTGCGGAACTGCCGGGTGAAAACAGTTTAGTGATCGCGCCGATGGGTGAAAATCTTTGGCCGCACCGTGGTCCGAACGTTCCGGCTTGGCAAGCCGTTGCGGCGCGGTAAACAAGAACGGCTGTCGCGGTTGTGCGCCGCAGCGACGCGTAACGACGGCGCTGTGGCGCACAACTCCTGACGACGCCGGGTCAGTTCGACCCGGCTACGCGGAACAGTTTGAGGTAGTCGACCGTGATCGCCAACGCCTCGTCGAGGTAGTAGTCCCGTTTGATGTCCGAAGAGTCGCCGTTGGCGATTTCTTCCAAGGCGTCTTCCTGGTCCTTCTGGGCGTTGATTTCGGCGCGGTCGGCCAGGAACTTCTCTTCGTTCAAAGAGACCGTCTTGCGGTTCTTGCGGTCTTCGTACTGTTTGATCCATTCCTGCTCGTGCTGGAAGTCGCTCGACTGCTCAACGCGTTGCTTCGAGAGCATGCTGAGCTGATCGATCGCGGCGCGGTCGACCATCTTCAGCTTGGGGAACGAGGCCGCGTCGACGTGGTCCCACTGTAGGGCGTAATCGAGATCGCTTTCGCTGATCCCCTCGTAGTGGGCTGTCCGCGACGGCAGGATCACGTCGGCCTTGACGCCTTCACGCTGGGTGCTCGAGCCGTTGGGGCGGTAGAACTGTTGTTGCGTGATCTTCAGGGCTCCCAGTTCGGGTCCCTGACGGAACAGTTTATCCGAGAGATCGAGCAGGCTCTGGACCGTGCCTTTGCCATGCGTCGAGTCGTCACCGATGATGATGCCGCGCTCATAGTCCTTGATCGCCCCGGCGAAAATCTCGCTGGCGCTGGCGCTGAACTTGCTGATCAACACCACCAGCGGGCCGTCCCATTCGGCGCCGGAGGTCTCGTCGTCGACCTGCTGTACGCGACCGTCGGAGTCTTTCACTTGCACGACGGGACCGCGATCGATGAACAGGCCGGTCACGTCGATGGCCTCGGTGAGCGAACCGCCGCCGTTGCGACGCAAGTCCATCACCACGGCGTCGACGTGCTCACCCTTGAAATCCTGCAGGATCTTGCGGACGTCGCGGGTCGTGCTGCGGTAGTTGGCCAAGTTGTCACGCCGGGCCGACATGTCCATGTAGAAGCTGGGGAGCGAAATCACTCCGACGCGGAATGCCGAACCGTCGGGCTTCTGACCTTGTTCGAACACCTTGCCCTGCGCCTCGCTGTCGGTAAGTTCGATCTTGGCCCGAGTGATGTCGTAGGTCTGCGGCTTCGAGGCATCGGCCGGCACGACGCGGAGCCGCACCACCGTGTCACGCTTGCCGCGGATCAGTTGCACGACGTCGTTCAGGCTCATGTCGACGATGTCGACGAACTCGCCGTCTTCGCCCTGGGCAACGCCCGTGATGCGATCGTCGGGCTGCAGGCGGCCGTCTTTTGCGGCGGCGCCGCCGGGAATGATCTTGCTAACGATCGTATCGCCGTCTTTCCAGCTCAGCGCCGCACCGATGCCTTCCAATTCGAGCCGCATACTGATCTCGAAGTTCTCCAGCGTGCTGGGCGCCATGTACGTTGTGTGCGGGTCGTACGACGTGGTCAGGGCCGTGAGATACCGCTCAAGCAACTCGTCCGGCTTCGTCGTGCGCAGACGACGCGCACTGGCGTGATAGCGCTTGCGGAGTTGCTCGCGGGCCTCTTCCGGGCTGACGTCTTCTGATTTCTTCACCAGCAGGTCGTACTTGACCCGCTTTCTCCAACGGTCGCGGAGTTCCTGTTCGCTTTGAGCGTAGGTCGTCGCGTCAGGATCGGTGATCATCTCTTCGTCGACGCCGAAGTCGAGATCCGCGTTGAGGAATTCGTCGGCCAGCGCGACACCGTGGTCGACCCGATCGAGGAAGCGGTTGTAGACCTCGTAGGCGAATGTGACGTCGCCCGCCTTGAGCGCCTCGTCGAGCTGCGTCTGTCGGCGGCGGAACTCAGCCACGTCGGAATCGAGCAGATAGAGCTTCCAGGGATCGATGCCCTTGAGGAAGCTGTCCAGGCAGCGTTGGGAAATTTCGTCGTCCAGCGGGTGCTTGGAAAGGTGGATGTGTTGCAACAGCCGCACAACGGCCTTGGTGACGTAACGGTCGTTATCCTGGGGCGTGGGCCCCTTGAGTTCGGCGGCCTTCAGCTGAGGCGTTACCAACAGCACCAGGGCCAACAGTCCAAGACCGAGATGTCGCCTTAGCGAAGATGGAGCGGTTGTGCGTTGTGTCATCGCGTCGCCTTTTTTCAAACGGGAATGCACTTTGGATGGGGGTCGATTCGGTGGGTTAGGACGCAAGTGCGAGAAGGAAAAGGGGTTAGAATTGGTTCCGATGCTAGCCGGATCGAGTGAACCGGGCAAGGTCAACCCCGCGACCATCACCGCATCCGGCACTCTCGCCGTTTCCAGTATAGTCGGGCCTCGTGGCGTCTCGTTCATCATACGAACATTGGCATCGGTTCGTTCGCCGGACCAGGTCGAGTCCCCTGCGTCGGCGCGGGGCACCTCGCATGATCCCTCAGGGCCCTGCAAGTCGTAAATCCCTGACAGCAAGCACACTAGCACTCGATGTCAGCATTGTGGTACGCGCAGCGCGGCAGCGGCCACGCGGCCGATCACGTTCGACAAGGACCATGTGAAGTCTCGGCCACAGCCAGGCGGGCAAGCACGGCGTCGACAATGAGTTCGTCGGGTCCCAAGTGTCGGCACAGTAACCACTTTCGTGATCGATCGCGCGACTGGGCGGCGGCGACGTCGACCTCCAACTGCTGCATCAGCCGCCCCTGAAACAGCAAATGCGGTTGCACGACGACGCGGTGCTGCCGGGCCAGGCCAGCCTCCTCGACCGCCTGCTCGAAACGAGGATGTGCCGCAGCCAGATAGCACGTGCGTATCTCGGCAGCCGGAGTGGAGAGCCGCCGCAGCCGGGCGAATTCCTCAAAACGGGCAATCGCCTCGGGATCACCGCTACCGCGCCCCACCAACAGCACGAGCGCGTCGGCCAACTCAGATCCCCCCACCTGTTCGGCGAGCCGTCGAGCGGACGTTTCCAACACCAGCGGGTGCGTGTCGAGTGGCTGAGCGTAGACGGCCTCGATGTCGCTGCCGGACAGTGCTGCGCCGATCATTCGAGGAATGTCCTGTTTCACGTGGTCCGCGGCGAGCAGCATCAGCGGCGCGACCGTCAGCCTTCGCACCCCCCGTTGAACGAGCCGCTCAACGGCGCTGCCAATATCCGGTTCGGCCAGCTCGATAAAACCGAGCTCGACGGGGCGAGGAGCGACTCGTTCGCCGATCATCGTCAGTGCCCGCTCCGCCTCAGCCACGCCGCGACGGTCCCGTGTGCCGTGCACCACGAGCAACACGCCGAACTGGGGATCATTGGGACTCATTGCGGCGATACCTGGCAGCCGAAACTCGATAAACCGAACGAAACGCGTTGGCGGGAACCGCCCCCGCGCGGCGGCAAACGGCCGTCGTGCGTTCCGTCGTGGGGGCGTCCGCCGACAGTGTGCGGCGTCGCACGGGCGCGACGGGTTGGCGAATAACACTCGTGAAAACGTCACAGGGATTATATTCTGGAGTGCAGTGGCAGACACCCGGCCGAGAGACGCATGCCGATATACACCTATTTGACGACAATCACGGGGCCGCAGCGAGGTCGCAACCATCTGCTCGATCCGGCAGTGGCGAACCAGATCGGGCGCGGCTCGGACTGCGCGGTCACGCTGACGGACCCGCTCTGTTCGCGCGTGCACGCCGTGATCGAACGCACAGAAGACGGTTGGCGGGTCCGCGACGACCACAGCCGTAACGGCACGTACGTCAATGACCAGAAGATCGACGACGCCGTGCTCCGCGACGGTCACGTGATCCGCGTCGGTGGCGTCGAGATGGCGTTTCATCAGAGCACCGAACCGCCCACGGCGGGTACGGGCCACGGTGACGCCGGTGCCACGCAGACGATCATCCGCGACGCCCCGGTCGTGGGGGGCGACACCGGCAGTCTGGCGCTCGGTGCGCTCAAGGACTCGGATCAGGCCAAGGATCTGCTGCTGCTCTATCAATTGAGCATCAAGCTGGTTGGTTGCACCCAGGCATCGGAAGTGATCCGTGCTTCGCTCGATCTACTCCGCGAACGGCTCTCTGCGTCGGTGGTAGGGTTTCTTTGGGTCAACGACGAGGGAAGGCTCGAACCGAAGCTCGTCGTCCCAGAGCGGTCCAACGAGCCGGTGCGGCTGAGCGAATCGCTCACGCGGCTCGTCGCCGAGGAAGGGCGGGCGATCTGGATCGCCAACCAGCGCGCCGCCGGCGAGGACGACAGCGTCGATCACTACGCCGATGGATTGTGCGTGCCGCTCTTGGCTGGCGGTCGCGTGCTGGGGGCCGTGCACGTGTATCTGGAACGCGGGCGCTTCCGCCAGTCGCACTTCGATTTTGCCATCTCGGTCGCCAACATCACGGCCGTGGCGCTGGCTCGGGCCCGTGAAGATGAGACGCTCAAGAGCGACGTTGAGCGGCTCCGCAACGCCGCCGGTGTGCATGACGACTTGGTGGGCGAATGCCCGGCGATGCTCGAGCTGAAAGCGAAGATCAGTCGCCTCGGCAAGGCAAGCGGCAGCGTGCTGGTGCGCGGCGAAAGTGGCGCCGGCAAGGAACTCGTTGCCAGTGCGCTACACAAATCGAGCCCGCGGGCCGACCGTCCGATGCTGGCCGTCAATTGCGCCGCCATCCCCGACGATTTGATGGAAAGCCAATTGTTCGGCCACAAGGCGGGTGCGTTCACCGGCGCCGACCGCGACCACCAAGGTTTCTTTCAACAGGCGGACCTGGGCACGCTGTTCCTCGACGAGGTCGGCGAACTCACGCTGCAGGGTCAGGCCAAACTGCTCCGCGTGCTCGAAGGTCATCCGTTCCTGCCGGTCGGTTCGACCAATGAGGTGTCGGTCGACGTCCGTGTGATCGCCGCTACGAACCAGGATCTGCAGACCTACGTGCGGGAAAAGAAGTTCCGCGAAGACCTTTACTACCGACTCAGTGTGTTCGAGCTGCGCATCCCACCGCTGCGCGAGCGGGGCGACGACATCGCCCGGCTGATCGACTTTTTCCTGGCGCACTTTCGCCGGCAACACGGTCGCCCTGACTTGACGATGTCCGACGCGGCGCGCGGCAAACTGCTTGACTACGCCTGGCCCGGCAACGTGCGGCAACTGCGCAACGTGATCGACAGTGCCGTCGTTCTGGCTGAGCGGCAAATCGAACCGGTCGACCTGGGACTGCGCGACGTCTCGGGCGACGTCTTCGACTCGCTGCGGATCGAGGATTGGGAGAAACGGCTGATCGTCGAGGCCTTGCAGCGCACGCGCGGAAGTGTCCCCGAAGCGGCAAAGCTGCTCGGCATCGGCCGGGCCACGCTTTACCGCAAGATCGACGAATACGGCATCCCGCGCGACTAGCCGATTCGCGGCCGAGACGACCACGGGGGACAGGTAACTCGTGGACATGGATCGCGCGCTTGGGCCGCCGGGCAATTGCTGGCCATTTGCCGGTCACTTGAGTACGATCTGTTGGTTACGCGGCGTTGGCACCGCCCTCGACGCCGTGCTCCGTGTGCAGCACACCGGGTGCAGATCATTGACCGATGTTCCGTTCTTTATTCTTGCAGCGAGTGCGCCGTGGACACGTTAAGCAAACGACGAATTCCCGTTGTGGCGATCATGGCTGGTCTGCTGGCGTGCGTGATCGTTCACGCAGCGCAGGCTCAACAGTGGACGCGATTTCGCGGGCCGAACGGTTCGGGGCGTGCGCCGGCTTCGGAAACGATTCCCTCGCTCTGGACCGATGACGACTTTAACTGGAGCATCGAACTGCCCGGCGAAGGACACTCCTCACCCGTCCTCTGGGGAAATCGGCTGTTTCTCACCTCGGCGGACGAAACGGCCGGCAAGCGCTACGTCCTGGCTGTCGACACCGACACCGGCAAAATCCTTTGGCAACGCGAATTCAATTTCGACGTCCATCAGAAGCACATACGCAACACGTTTGCCTCACCGACGCCCGCTGTTGACGCCGACCACGTCTACGCGAGTTGGTCGACCCTGGCCGAATATACGCTCGTCGCCCTGGATCACGACGGCAACGACGTGTGGCGGCGCGACCTGGGAACGTTTGCCAGCATGCACAGCGCCGGCCCATCGCCGACGGTTTACGAAGACCTCGTCATTCTGCCGAATTTCCAAAGCGACCGTGTGCCAGACGTCGTCGGCGAAAGCTCTATCATCGCCGTCGATCGCGTGACGGGCGAGGATCGATGGCGCGTCCCGGCTGGCACGAAGTTCGTCAGCTACGCGACGCCGTGCGTGTATCGCCCCGTGGCCGGCGCGCCGCAGATGATCTTTTGCAGCACGGCCGACGGCATGATGAGCGTCGATCCTCGCGACGGCTCGGTCAACTGGCGGCTGGACCTCTTCGAGCCGCGGACGGTCGGCTCGCCACAATTGGCCGGCGATCTGATCCTGGGCAACGCCGGCTCGGGCGGCGGCGGTAACTTCGTCGTGGCCGTCGAGCCGGGCGGCACACTCGACGAGTCGGCCACGACTGAACACGCCCAGCCGCATCTCCGCTACACGGTCGACAAATCGGCACCCTACGTACCCACGCCGATCGTGATCGACGAGAACGCCTATCTCTGGAGCGACGGCGGAGTACTTTCCGCGATCGACGTGGCGACGGGCGACGTGAAGTGGCGCAAGCGCGTCAGCGGCAGTTTTTCCGGTTCGCCGATCGCCGTTGGCCAGCGGCTGTTTTGCATCTCCGACGACGGCGACGTCGTCGTCGTGAACGTCGCCGGCGGCGAGTATGAATTGCTGGGCACGAATCCGCTGGGAGAACTCTGCCGCAGTACGCCGGCCGTGGCGGACGACGTGCTCTACCTGCGGACCATCTCGCACCTGTACTCGATCGGCGGGAAGTGAAGGGCGACAGCCCGTCGACGCGGCTCGTTCTTCGGGCGTTTTCGTGACGCACACTTTGCATGCTTCTGCCTGATGACAAGCGAGCGTTGGCAATTCTGGATCGACGTGGGGGGCACGTTCACCGACTGCATCGCGCGGCGTCCTGACGGGCAGTTGGTCACGACCAAGGTGCTCAGCACCGGCGTGACGAAAGGCGCGGCCGCTGACGGCTCCGCGACCACGGCCATCGTCGATCTGGCGCGGTGCGGCGATCCACCACAATTTTGGGACGGGTACGAGCTGCGGCTCATCGACACCGCTGGCAATGTCGTTGCCCGCAGCCGAGTTGCCTCGTTCCACGCAGCGACGGGTGCATTGCGGCTGACGACGCCCCTGTCGTCAGCGCCGACTGTGGGGCAGACCTACGAGCTGGCCGGCGACGAGGAAGCTCCGGTGTTGGCCATCCGCTGGTTATTGGGGCTGCGGCGCGACGAGCCTATTCCCAGTGTGGTCGTACGGCTGGGCACGACGCGCGGCACGAATGCTTTGATCACGCGGCGCGGTGCCCGGACGGCCCTGGTGACGACGCGCGGCTTTGCCGATGTCCTGCACATCGGCTATCAGAATCGGCCGCGGATCTTCGAACTCGCCATCGCAAAGCCGCCGCCTTTGTTCGCCGCGGTGGCCGAAATCGACGAACGCGTGACGGCGGATGGCGCGGTGCTGCGCGCCCCGGATAAAGCGCAGGTTCGCGAGGCACTGGCGGCGCTGCGAGGGGCCGGTGTCGAATCGCTGGCCGTGTGTCTCTTGCACGCCTATCGCTATCCCAAACATGAACAGTTTGTCGCCGCAGTCGCCCGCGAGTTGGGATTCGATGAGATCAGCACGAGCAGCAGCGTGGCACCGCTGGTGAAGATCGTCTCCCGCGGCGACACGACCGTGCTCGACGCTTATCTGAATCCCGTGCTGCGTGGTTACGTAGCGCGGCTGCGACGTTCACTCGGCGACGCCGATTTGCGCATCCTCACCAGTGCGGGTGGGTTGGTCGCCGCGGATGAGTTCGTCGGCAAAGACAGCATTCTCTCCGGCCCGGCTGGTGGCGTAGTCGGTTTCAGCGCCGTGGCACGAGCCGCCGGCTTTGACCGGGCGATCGGCTTCGACATGGGCGGCACCAGCACCGACGTGGCCCGCTTCGACGGCCGCTACGAACTCGAATACGAAACGCAGAAGGCCGGCGTGCGGGTCGTTGCCCCGATGATGTCGATCGAAACGGTCGCTGCCGGCGGTGGGTCGATCTGTCGGTTCGACGGAGTCAAGCTCACGGTGGGCCCGGAAAGTGCCGGTGCCGATCCAGGGCCGGCGTGTTACGGCGGCGGCGGTCCGCTTGCGGTCACGGACCTCAACCTCGTGCTGGGCAAGGTCTTGCCCGAGCGGTTTCCCTTTCCGCTGGATCGCGCGGCGGCCCTTTCGCGGCTTACCGAAATTGCCGCTGAAGTTCACACCGCGACCGGCAAGCGCTACGAGCCGATCGAACTGGCCGACGGTTTCCTGCGGGTCGCCAACGCCAACATGGTCGCGGCGATCCGCTCGATTTCGATCGCCAAGGGGAGCGACCCCCGTGACTATGTGATGGTCGCCTTCGGCGGTGCCGCGGCACAACACGCCTGCGCCGTGGCCCGCGAGTTGGGCATCCGGCAGGTGCTCAACCACAAGAGCGCCGGTGTGCTTAGTGCACTGGGGATCGGTATGGCCAACGTCACGCGGCACCTCGCCGTCGGGGTGTATGTACCGTACAACGAGTCGGCCGTCGCGGCGCTCGAAGCGCGGTTCGCCGAACTCGAAGCCGACGGACGCCGGCAGGTACAAGCCGAGGGGGTCGCCCCGCAACGGATCAGCGTGACGCGGAGCCTCGATCTGCGCTACCGCGGGCTCGACGCGTATCTGACGATCCCGCAGCCGGAGCGGGGCAGCTACGACGCGGACTACGCAAAACAGCATCAGGCGTTGTACGGCTACGTGCACGAGGGACGCGCCCTGGAGATTGTGGCGGCTCGCATCGAAGTGACCGGCACGGCGTCGGACCCGCTACCGACGTCGCGACAGGTCGACGTTCGCGAAACGTCGACGCAGGGGTCCGCAGCGCAGAGAACGACCGAGGCGTGGTTCGACGGCCAGCGGCATGGAGCGGCAGTGTGGGAACGTGCCCAGTTGCAGCCGGGGGAGCGCATTGCCGGACCGGCGATCATCTGTGAGGACGTTTCGACCACGGTGATTGATCCCGGCTGGTCGGCCGACGTGCTCAGCGGCGGAGAATTGTTGCTGCACGACACGGGGCGTTGTGAGGCGGTCGATGTTTCGGCGCAAGCCGATCCCGTGATGCTGGAGATTTTCAACAATCAATTCGCGGGCATCGCCGAACAGATGGGAATCACGCTGCGGAACACGTCGAGTAGCGTGAACGTGAAAGAGCGGTTGGACTTCAGCTGCGCGCTGTTCACCCCCGACGGCGACCTCGTTGTCAACGCGCCGCACATTCCCGTTCACCTCGGTGCGATGAGCGAAACGGTTCGGGCGACGATCCGCGACAACCCCTCGATGCGACCGGGGGACGTCTACGTGACCAACGACCCGTACCGTGGCGGTTCCCATCTGCCGGACGTGACAGTGGTAACGCCGTTGTTCGACGGCGCGTCGGGGCGGCTGCTGTTTTTCACGGCCAGCCGCGCCCACCACGCCGAGATCGGCGGCGTGGTACCGGGTTCGATGCCGCCGTTTTCGCACAACCTCGCCGACGAAGGGGTGTTGATCCGCAACTTCCAATTAGTCGACGCCGGGGTCTCGCGATACGACGCCCTCCGCGCCCACTTGGAAGCCGGGCCGTATCCGTCTCGGAGCGTCGACGACAACCTCGCCGACGTCGCGGCGCAAGT
>JAGQPT010000073.1 GCA_020426575.1 Planctomycetales bacterium | reverse complement strand
CGGCGCAGGGGGCAATCGGAGATTCGGCCCTAGTAGCTCTTAGTAGCGGTAGTGGTCCGGCTTGTAGGGACCCTCGATTGGGACGCCAATGTACTTGGCCTGGGTCGGGGTGAGCTTCGTCAGCTTCACGCCGAGTTTGTCGAGATGCAGCCGGGCGACTTCCTCGTCGAGGGGCGTGGGCAACACGTGCACACCGACCGGATATTTCTCGTGGTCTTCCCAGAGTGCCAACTGGGCGAGCACCTGGTTGGTGAACGAATTGCTCATCACGAACGAGGGGTGACCCGTCGCGCAGCCGAGGTTCACCAGCCGGCCTTCGGCCAGCACAATGATCGCGTGGCCGTCCGGGAAGGTGTAACGATCGACCTGCGGCTTGATCTCGTCCTTGCTGATGTCCTTTTGGCTATTGAGCCAGGCCATGTCGATTTCGAGATCGAAGTGGCCGATGTTGCAGACGATCGCGTCGTTGGGCATCACCTTCATGTGTTCGCCGGTGATGATGTCGCGATTGCCCGTTGTGGTGACGAAGATGTTGCCCCGCGGGGCGGCCTCGTCCATGGTGGTGACTTCGTAACCTTCCATGGCGGCCTGCAGGGCGATGATCGGATCGATCTCGGTGATGATGACCCGGGCGCCGAGCGACTTCATCGCGTCGGCACAACCCTTGCCGACGTCGCCATATCCGGCCACGACGACCACCTTGCCGGCGACCATGATGTCGGTGGCGCGCTTGATGCCGTCGGCCAGCGATTCGCGGCAACCATACAAGTTGTCGAACTTGCTTTTGGTGACCGAGTCGTTGACGTTGATCGCCGGCACGCGAAGTTCACCCTTCTGGTGCATCTGGTAAAGGCGGTGCACGCCGGTGGTGGTCTCTTCGGAAAGGCCGCGAATGCCGCCGAGCAGTTGCGGATACCGCTGGTGGACCATCGCGGTGAGGTCACCGCCGTCGTCGAGAATGAGGTTGAGCGGTTGGCCGTCGGGGAAGTAGAGCGTTTGCTCGATGCACCAATCGAACTCCTCCTCGTTCATGCCTTTCCAGGCGTAGACGGGGATGCCGGCGGTGGCGATGGCGGCGGCGGCGTGGTCCTGGGTCGAGAAGATGTTGCAACTGCTCCAGGTGACCTCGGCGCCAAGTTCGACAAGCGTCTCGATCAGCACGGCCGTCTGGATCGTCATGTGGAGGCAGCCGGCAATGCGGGCGCCGGTGAGCGGCTTGTCGGCACCGTACTTTTCCCGTAGCGCCATCAGCCCGGGCATCTCCTGCTCAGCCAGGGCGATTTCCTTGCGCCCCCAGGTGGCCAGCTTCTGGAACTCGGCGTCGCTACAATCGACGACCTTGTACGGGAGTTTCTTTTCGTCGACCTGTGACACGGGGGACTCCTCGGGGGGGATATTAGTGGTTTAGGGGTTTAGGCTGTAGGGGTTTAGGGGGTGTGGTCGGCGGCCATTCGATTCACGGGGCGCGAGTCTGCCTGGACAATCTTACCAAACGTTTCCATGTAGCGCCGGCGCCCTAAACGCCTACGGCCTAAACACCTAATCACCTACGGCCTAAACACCTACACTCTCTCCGCCTAATACAATAGGCGTTTGTCGCCAGGCGTCAATGCGAGCGAGTGGGGCGGGAGAGTACCGCGTCGAGCAAAACTGTGCACGGCACGGCGAGGATGAATCATCCGCCTGGGACAACGGCTGACATAGCAGTGCCGCAAGAATGTGATGAGCGCTACAGATTTGAACGTAGCGCTACGGAATTGAACGCAGCGATACGGGCTGAAATGGCGTGGGGTGTTGGCCGGTTTGGACGTGATCGAGCCAGAGACGCTCGAGGTGGGCCACGCCGTCGATGTCGAAGCTTTCACGCAACGCCCGGTCATAACCGGCTTCGAGCGCCAGGGCGGCGAACGGCAGGATCTTTTCGGGACCTTCCCGATCGCAGAGGAAATCGACCAGGGTGACACTCTGACCGTAAAACGCCGGGAATTGATTCGGTGAGGAAAGTCGCTGGAGCGTGATCAGCCGCGTAAGGTCGAAAGCCGTGCCGCGGTCGAGGGCTTCGCGGCAATCGCGGTGATGTCGGCTGAGCTTTCGATCGGGGTCGGCGAGCGTGGCTATCCCTTCGTCAAGCCAGGGGGGGAGCGGACGACCGCCCAGCCCTCCAGCCAGGACGACGTGGGTGAGTTCGTGGGCCAGCGCCGAGGTGTTTCCCTGTTGGTCGACGAGCAGGTCGATGCGGCGGGAGACAATCATATTGCCGTGACGGCCGATGAGGCTGGAACCGCGGGTCTGGCCACCGCTACGCCCGACGGAGGCAAGATAGCTTTCGCGGGAGGCGTGGAGCACCACCTGGCAGGCGGGCCGCCAGTGTTCGGCCGGGGAGTCACCGAGCCAGATGCCCTCGATCCGTCGCTTCAAGCGCTCGCAAACCTGGGAAAAACTGTCCGCATCGGGCCCACCGGCAAAAGTTTGCACATCGAAGTTCGTTTCCGACTCGGCCGGGGAAATTGCGGTCTCATGGCCGTAAACACCGGAGAATTTACCGGAGATCTCGTCTGCCACGACAGGCAAGGCCGCGGCCAGTGTGATAGCAACCAGGAGCAACTGCAGGAAATTGCAGTACGCGGCGGAAGTGGGCCGGTTATGAGCGTTGATGATTCGGTCGCGCGGCATCGTAGGTCACCCGCCGTCGATCAGGTGCCTGACCGGGCTTATGGGAGGAAGTTGGTTTGGCGGGTGATGCTCCGTAAAACAAATGCCGGGCCATTCGGACGTGGAGAAGAAAAAACGGCCATTAAAAGCAACGCAACGCATTGTCAAAAAGCCATTTACAGATATTGAACAAACTGAGGTTTTCACGTCGCCGGCGTGACAACATGCCGGCGAATGCCAGGGGCGCGGGCACGGCGTGCCGGGTTTTTAGGCGAAACATCTGATGCCGGGCTGAGCCGACAAAACGCGTCAAACGGACCGTCACCGCTCCGACCCAGCGCGGGATTCCGGAACGTGTCCGAAGAAATCGGCGCGGCATTTGCAAGCGTAGGAATCTCGGGTGTGGAGAATTCACGGACGAGAAAGGCGGTGCGTGGGGCACCGCCGGTGTCCGCTTACTTGGCCCGCGAACGGCTTCGCCCGGTTGCACCGCACGTGCGGCAATCGGGCGGGACCGTTCGGGGTGTGTGGGAGAACCGGGACCGCTCGGCGGTATGCCTGACGGTCCTACCTATTCTGTGAAAGGTGGAAAGAACCATGAGTACGCTTTTAAAGACAATCACGCTGGCCAGCACCGTGCTCGGGCTGATGGTTGCGTCCAGCGCCAGAGCTGATTTCCGCGATTACAACAACAAGGCCTGGGCGCAAGTGAGCCGCCATCACACGGCCCAACCGACGATGCGTGTCTACCGCCAAGCGCCGGTTGTCGAGAACGCGGCGCCGGCCGTAGTGGCGCAAGCGCCGAGCCAACAGCGCAGCTTCTCGTATGAGCCGTCCGAAGCCACGACGTCTGGCCAGTGCGGCTCGGCCGACGCGCAACCATCGCAGGATGCCGCGGCCGAGACGGCACAGGCGCCGACCGAGACGCGGAGCTTTTCCTATGAACCGAGTGCCGGAACGGCCGTGATGAGGACCGGCCGCAGCGTTTCGCGTCAGTCGACCACGCCGAGGTACCTGTTGCAGAAGACGAATCCCCACAAGTACCTGGGCAACTAGTGCACCTGGTACCTGGGCCGCCCCTGGAACTCGGGGCGCGAACATGCCCGTATGAGTGAACTTTGAGGGCCGGGACTGGCTCGGCCCGTCAACTTTCTCAGTTAATTCGCAACAAGGAAATCCGTTTCGAGAAACTCACGTCATTAAAACCTGGGAAACAAGACGTACGCAACGGACGTTGCGTCTTGGGCCTCACATGACACGACCGCACCACGGTGGGCGCGGTCGTGTCATGTTTTTTGCGCGGTGCAACCGGCCGCCCGCGATGCCCCCTGCCCCGAGCTTCTCAAATGCAGCCGTGAAACGAAGGGGGTAGCGGTCTCACCGGACGTTGCGAGGCTGCCTAAGCGTCGGTCAGAGTGCGGCGAAGCCTCGACGGGCGGCTTGCACAAAGGCAGTGACCAGTGCCGGGTGTTTCACACCAGGGGACAACTCGACCCCGCTGGCGACGTCGACCGCCTGGGGACGAACCAGGTGGATCGCCTCGGCGACGTTCTCCGGATGCAGTCCGCCGGCCAGCACCAGCGGCGGCAGCGACGCCGAATCGGGCGGCATGGTGTATTCGGACACGGCATGCCAGTCGACCTGTTTGCCGGTGCCGCCACGGGCGTGCGGATCATACGCGTCGAGCAACACGGCCGCCGGCGTACAACCCATTTCGCGACAACGGTCGAGGAACTCGAAGACGGGGGCCAGGCCGGCCGGGCCGACGCGTAGCGCCCGGATCACTCGTCGCGGTGCAAGTCGGGCGACGTATTCGGGGGTCTCGTCACCGTGCAACTGGATGTAGTCGAGCGAGAGCCGATCCCAGGCATCGATGATCGTCGTTTCGTCCGCATTGACGAAGAGGCCGACTTTGCTGACCGATCCAGGTATCGCCTGGGCGACGCCGAGTGCGCGTTCGGCTGCCAGGTAGCGAGGACTCGATGGGTAGAAGTTGAGTCCGACGGCATCGGCACCAGCCCGTCCCACAAGCCGGGCGTCGTCGATCGTAGTGACGCCGCAGATCTTGATGCGAAACACGGGCAGGCTCCCAGTGCGTGAAACGAACGCTTTGCGGCCGATCGGCAGATTGGACGAGACGAGCCGTTGCGCGGGGCGTGCGATCCCCGGGGCGGGGACGTCGGCGCCCGGTGCAGTGCCCGTCAAATTATAGCTCGTGCCGATCGGCCTAAGCTAGCTGCCGCCTGCTGCCGATACGATGACAGCGGCCACTCGGGGGCGAGCGCCAGAGTACGCAGCGTGTGGACAACGAGGTAGCCTGGGCAAATGCGCCAGTTCGGCGGCCTTTGTTCCTCGCTGACACAGATCATTGCAGAGCCTCGGGCAGAATGGCCGAATGGGTATGAACGGGAGTGCCCGCGCCGCCGCACTCCGATCCCGTCATTGCCCCCGGGCAATCGCAGCCGCCCCACCGTCCCAGCGAAACAACTTCCGCGATGTACGAAAGCTTCTTTGGACTGAGCGAGCGTCCGTTTATGGCGGCGCCTCGTGCCGAGCATTATTTTCCCGCCCCCAGCGCGGAGCTGGCGCGCACGACCCTGCTCCGCGTGATCGCCCGCGATGAAGGACCGGCCTTGTTGATGGGTGGTTCGGGGTTGGGCAAGACCCTCGTGGCGAGCGTCCTCTGCCGACAGTTGCAACAAAGCTGTGCCGTCGCCTATTGGGGAGACGGGCACCTGACGACGCGCCACGGCTTGTTGCAAGCGGTGCTCTTCGCGCTGGGCCGCCCCTATCGCGACATGAACGAGGGCGAGTTGCGGCTGGCGCTGATCGACTACCTGTGTCGCAGCGACGAGTGCCCGCAGGGGATGCTGCTCGTGGTTGATGAAGCGCACCGGCTGCCCGGGCGGCTGCTGGAAGAGTTGCGGTTGATCGGCGACATGTCGCGGCACGGTCGGCCCTGTGTGCGACTCTTGTTGGTCGGTTCGATGGCGCTGGAAGAACGCTTCACGCACCCGCGGCTGGAGGCGTTCAGCGCGCGTTTGGCGGCGCGGTGTTACCTCGAACCGTTCACGTGTCCCGACACGGTCGAGTTCATGCAGCACCGCATGGAATCGTGCGGCGTGCCGGCCGACGAGATCTTCAGCGACGAGGCGCTCGAAGCGATTCACGCGGCCGCGGACGGCAACCCGCGTGCCGTGAGCCAACTGGCCGACCACGCGTTGGTGCTCGCCTTCCAGGACAGCCGGCGCCGCATCGACGAAGGCTTCATCCAAAACGTGTGGGCTGACCTGCAGCAATTGCCCGTCACGTGGCAGACGAACGGCCGCAGCACAAGCAGTAGAGGTTCGAGTGGCAACGGCGCGGCGGGCGGCAGTGTGATCGAGTTCGGTGCGCTGGGCGACGACGAGGACGATGCCGCCATAGCGACCGAGACGGCCGCTGTGACTGGACCCGCGAAGGCGACGCAGCGGCCGATGATGTGGGACGACGAAGGTGCGGGTGCCAATTCCCGCGTCGAAATCGCAGGGGTCGAAACGACCGCGCCCGAGGCGGTGCCGGCCGAGACGTCGCTGACTGACACGTCGCTCACTGACACGTCGCTCACTGACACGTCGCTCACTGACACGTCGCGGAGTGACACGCCGCGGAGTGAGGAGTCGGACGAAGTGGCCGACGTGGCACTGTCGACCGACCACGACGACGTGTTCGGCACGGACTTCAGCGAAGAAGTCGACATCGTCGACCGCTATACGTCATTGGAGCTGGCGCGTTGGGCCGAGTTGCCGCGGGTTTCGAGCCGCGAAGGTCTGGAGATCTCGCGGGTGCTGCGGACGGCCGGCGGCGTGGTCGACGTCGAAGCGGTGCCGAACGACGCGGCCGCCGCCAAGTCGGCACGCGAGTGGACACACCTGCACATCGCCGCCGAGACGTCGCCCGAGGACGACGAGCTCGACGACACGCGGCTGGTGAGCATGACGGGCGAGGACGAGGCAACGGAGCCGATGGCCTCGGCCGACGAGGTGGCGGTCAGTGCCGAGCCCCTGCGGCTGATTGTGATCGACGAGGAAGACGACGAGGTAGTCCCGCCGGAACCGGCCCCGGCAGCGACACTGGTGCGCGGGGCCAACTTGCCCGAGGCGTTCCGCCGCCTGCGACGGGGCTGAAGTGCATCCAACCGTTGGCGCTTCACGCGGACGACGCCTCCGCGCGGCGGATGACGGCGACACGACGATCGTCAGCATCTGCTGGGAGCGCATTCTCTTGCGGGGCGTACCGGGGCGTTTCTCATTCAGGTAGCGCGCGTGGGCGCATACCCGGCGTGGTTCTGGCGAACGCGGTTCAACTAACCGACGAAAGCTGTTCGCTGCTCACGAGCACTGTTCGGAAAGCTGGGGCTTTGCCAAACCGCGGCATTTCAAAAACGTGGCTGTGCGAAAACGTGGCTTTGCGAAAGCGTGCCTTTGCAAAGCATGTTTTGCGCTAACGGCGGTTGCTACAGCGCGTTACGCTTCGACGGGGAGGGCTTCGGGTTCGTCGGAACCGGCTTCGGGTCGAATGGGCACAACAGCCTGTGCGCCTGGCGCGACGGCCTGGGCGACTGGCGCGACGGCCTGGGCGCCTGGCGCGACGGTGGCCAGCACGCGGACGTTGCGCCGGCTGCCGGCGGTGACGCGGCGACCGGCCACGGCATAAAACACGCCGATGCCGGCCAGCAGCAGCGCAGCCGTGATGAACGCCGAGGGATACGGCGGCGCGCCGGCCAACGAGGCGATGCGGACGATCGCGCCGATCGTCGGTGCGCCGACCAGCGTGCCAATGTCGACCATCCCCAGGATCAACGTGGTGGCGAGCCCGCGATAACGGCCGGGGAACGCGGAGTTGACCTCGGCGACGACCGAGGGGAACAGCATGGCGTGTGAGGTGGCAATCGCCACGGCCGGAAACACGAGCTGCCACTCGTTGTGAACGAGCAGAAAAGCGAGCATGCCGGCCGCGAGGAAGCCCAGCCCCATCAGCACCATGGGGCGGTTGCCGATGCGTTCGGGCAGCCGACGGACGGCCATCCGCATGGCAAAGGCGACGAGCGCGTAGACGGTGAAGAACCAGGCCATGCCGGAGATTTCCAACTGGGCCGAGAAGGGCCGCAGGAACACGCCGGGCAAACCGATGCCAAATCCCATGGCGATGCCGACGGCCAACACGGCGCCGGGATGATAACGGCGCAGCACGCCGGCGATCGGCGGCCGACGACGGCGCGGCGGCACGGTTTGACCGAGTGTGGCGAACCAGGCCAGCACGAACGAAACGCCGGCCAGCCCCGCGGCGACGGCGAACATCCAGCGGATGTGCTGGGGCTCGACCGGTCCCGGGCCAAAGATCAAGTCGCCCAGGGCGGGCCCCGTGATCATGCCGACGAAACCGCTGCTGCCCAACGTGCCGACGACTTCGGCCATGCGGGCGAGCGGCGCCGTGCGGGTGATGTAGCTGATCGAGGCTCCAAAGCAGCCGGCGATGCTGACGTTCAGCACCACGCGGACGGCAACCACCAGCGGGCCGTCGACGTGCGTGACCAACAGGTGGGCCAGGCAACTGGCCGAGAACAATAGCAGCGACACGAGCCAGATGAGCCGATTGCCGTAGCGGTCGATGCCCACGCCTTGGAAGACGCGCACGACGAGGCTGCCGGTCATGCCCACGCCGATGATCAGCCCCAGGTTGAGTTCGTCGCCGCCGAGCAAGTGCACGAAGTCGGAGTAGCGGAACAGCAGACTGACGGCCACCATCAGCGACGTGTTGGCCGCGTAGACGCACCAGAAGCGAGGGCCGTAAAGCCTGATCGGAGCGGTCTGCTCGGCCGGGGGCGTGGTGCTAGCAGCGGGTGAGTCGGACACGTGGCGCGGGGGAGAATCGAGTTGCTGGTGATGTTCCGTGGGGGAGACGCGACAATTATAGCCAGGCGCCTGCACGGGGATTAGGGAGGCGCGGCGCCGTGACGCGTGAAAATTGCGTGTGCAACCGCCCGGGTCTTGTTGCCGCGGCGCGATTGACGCGGCGGCGGCCCGCCTCGTACAACCCAGCAGACGGCCGGAGTGGGCCGTGGGTTCGCCCACCGCGCGGCGACGGCCGCGGCGAGACACTTCAGTAAAGACACTTTCCCATGCTGGTGCGGGGTTCGACCTGGTAGCCCAACCGGCGGTAGAACTCGGTGACCTGTTCGTTGCCGGGCATCACCTGGAGGTTGATCTTCAGGCAGTCAAGCTGCAGCAGTCGGGCTTCGAGGTGCCGCATCAGGGCTGTGCCGATGCCGCGACCGCGGACCGCGGGCGCGACGGCCAGTGCATAGACCCAGCCGCGGTGACCGTCGTAGCCCCCCATGACCGTGCCGATAACGTTCGCCCGGACGGCGCCGTCGACCGGGGGTGGGGCAGCCTCGTCGGCGACAAAAAACAGGTCGTCGGCGACGGCCAACTTGCGGGCGATCGAAAGTGTCGGTTCGTTGTGCGGCGTTTGGTAGCCGAACACTTCGCGCCAGAGCGACGTCACCGCGTCGAGATCGTTTTCGTGGTAGCTGCGAATGTGCATGTCGCTATGATACTCAGCCGCAAGTGGTTTGGAGAAGCGCGACGTCGTTGAAGCCGGGCCGATGTGTCGAAGGCGTCCTGCACCCGTTTTCTTCCCCTTGAGTACCGCCACCGTTTCGAGCCGATGCCTGAGCCCGCCAAGACGCTGATCACCGTTGCCACGTACAACGAACTGGAGAACCTGCCGGCGTTGGTCGAGGCGATCCACCAACAGGCGCCCGAGGCGGACATCCTGGTGATCGACGACGGTTCGCCCGACGGCACCGGGCAGTGGTGCGACGAAAAACATGCCGAGGACCCGCGGGTGCGCTGCCTGCACCGCCAGGGGAAGTTGGGCCTGGGCACGGCGATCATCGCCGGCATGAATTACGCGATCGAGCACGGTTACGATCGCGTGCTGAACATGGACGCCGACTTCAGCCACCACCCCCGCTACATCCCGGCGATGTTGGCGCTGGTCGAGGGAAAGGACGCGGTGGACGTGTCGATCGGTTCGCGCTACGTGACCGGCGGCGGCACGGTCGGTTGGCCGTGGCACCGCAAATTCATGAGTTCGTCCGTGAACCTCTACGCGCGGACGTTGCTGCGGCTCAGGCCGCGCGACTGCAGCGGGGCATATCGCTGCTACACGACGGCCGCGCTGAAAAAGATCGACCTGGAGCGGGTCATCTCGCGGGGGTATTCGTTCCAGGAGGAGATCCTCTGGCACCTGCGGCGGGCGGGCTGCACGATGGCTGAGACGCCGATCATGTTCGCCGACCGCGAGCGGGGACAGTCGAAGATCAACCAGCGCGAGGCGCTGGCCGCCGTCTGG
>JAGQPT010000072.1 GCA_020426575.1 Planctomycetales bacterium | reverse complement strand
CGTCGACAACAGAGCACGAGGAACGAGTTCATGGTTAACACATTGCCGTACACGCGACGCCGTCTGCTGACCCGCAACGCCGGATCGGCCCGCGTCGGTTTCACCTTGATCGAAATGTTGATGGTGATCGTCGTGATCGGCATCCTGGCGGGCCTGTTGCTGGTCGCCGTCAACAGCGGCGTCAGAAAGGCCAAGGAAGCCCAGATCACGTTCGAACTCAACGGCCTGCAGACGGCGATGACCAGCTACAAACAGGAGAACGGCCAGTTTCCGCCGACACTCTGCCTGTCGTCGAACGAAGACAAGGTAAATCGCCAGCAACGCTTTATGCGGCACCTCCGCAAGCGCTTCCCGCGCTACATCGTTTCCGACTACCTCACCGTGCGCAACAACGCTGCCGCGTATAAGAAGGCCGACGGTTCCTCGCCGCTGGACATCGACCAACTCGACGCGGCCGAAGCGATCGTGTTTTGGCTGGGGGGGTTCCCGGACAACACGGCCCAGAACAAGCTCCAGGGCTTCAGCGCCGACCCGACCAACCCGCTCAAGTTGGGCGGCTCGCGCAGCGAGATCTTGTTTGAATTCGACCCGACGCGGTTGACCGACGTCGATCAGGACGGCTGGTGGGAATACGTGCCCGACGGCACGTCGAGCATCGGCGACCAGATGCCGCCGTATGTGTATTTCGACTCGGCGAGCTACGCGCTCGCGCCCGAGTATCCCAGCGCGTCGCCCGGCCGGCAGACGGCCGTCGGGCCCAACGACGCTCCGTTCAAATTGAGCGGCGTCGGCACCGAGTGGGGCGGAGTTCGCCCGTACGCCACCGACACGACCGTCGATCCGATGACCAGCATTCCCGTTCATTTCCACCAGCCCGACACATTCCAGCTCATCTCGGCCGGGCTTGATGCAATCTACGGCACGCAGCAGCTCTGGCGCGAGACGTCCAACCGTACCGGCTGGACCGAATTCGAAGAAGACAACCTCACGAACTTTTCCGAGGGTCGCCTGGGGAACCTGGCGGACTGAACTACGGTTGATCTGGGGGCGGAAACCAGCCGGCGCGGGCCGGCCGAAACGAGAGAAGTGGCAACCATGAACACGACGGTGACAATACGAACGCCGGCAGCACACGCCCGCCGACCGATTCACCGCGGCCTGCGCCTCGCGCGGCGGTGCGACCGCGCGGACAGCCTAAGGCGCGCCGATGGTTTCACGCTCATCGAGCTGATGGTCTCGATCGCCGTGATCGGCATCATCGCGGCGTTCCTTGCCGGGGCCGTCTTCGCCGCCCAGGAAGCGGGCCGCAAGGCCGACACCGAAGCGCTGATCGCCAAACTCCACAGCCAGATGGCCATGCGCTGGGAAGACTACGCCACGCGCCGCGTGGGCATCAGCCCCACGTTTCAACAAAACGTGTTTTCCAGTTTCGGGGCCGGTGCGGCGCAACAAGCCGGTGTACTGGCCGCGATGCGCGTGCTGGCGATCCAGGAAATGATGCGTTTCGAGCTACCCGATCAATACATCGACATCGTCAACCCCATGCAGCCCGACCAGCCCCCCGCGACGACTGCGCTCCGCGCCGTGCCGTCGCTGAACTCGGCCTACCGCCGCCGCATCAGTCGGCAGGTCGTCGAGGCCGACGGCATCAGTTGGTCGGACGCGTATCAAAAAATCGCCGCCGCGAACCAGTCCTCCGAATGTCTCTACCTGATCATGACTACTGGCATGATCGACGAGACTTCGGGCGGGGAATACTTCACCGACTCCGACGTCGGCGACACGGACGACGACGGCATGCTCGAATTCGTCGACGGCTGGGGTCGGCCGATCGAATGGATCCGCTGGCCGACCGCGTTTGTTTCGGACCTGCAACCCGACCCCAGTGGTGGCAACCTGGCGCCCGATCCGTTCAACCCGACGCATGTCGACGAACAGACACTTACGTCCAACGGAGCCCGCCCCAACAGAGCTGTTTTTGGTTATCGACTCACGCCGCTGATTGTTTCATTGGGCCGTGATGGTTACGAGGGCATCCACTTCGTCTGGTACGACCCGAAATCGCCGAATGCGGAGATCCTCGCCAAGGCCAACGACCCCTATGGCGTGATCAACGACGCGGACTATGGCGACATACAGCGCGGCCAGGTGCGGCCCGATCCGGAGCAGCAGGATCGCAGCTACGAAGACAACGTCCACAACCACCTGGTCGGCACGCGCTAAGCCGTCGCCGCGCGAGCCGCTACAGAAACACTTTCCCGCAGAGCAGAATTCCCCGCGTCTGAATTATGCGACACGCAACGTCACAACTCGAACGCCCCGCACACGCCCCCCTGGCGACGAACGTCGGCCCGGGCGCCGCTGCTGACGTGCGCGGCAGCGGGCGCGGCCGATGTGGTCGACGCCGCGGCTTCACGCTCATCGAGCTGCTCACGGTCGTGTCGATCATCCTGCTGCTCACGGCGGTGACCATTCCGCTGGCGGTGCCCGCACTGGCGGGACGGCAGAAGCGCGAGGCGGCCCGCGAGTTGAACAGCTTTATCGTCGGAGCGCGCTCCCGCGCCCGGCAGACGGGGCGCCCCGTCGGCATCTGGCTGGAGCGCTACCGTGATCCCGCGAATGCCATGAATGTGCTCGACGAAATGTGCCTGAACGTTTACTACGCCGAGGTCCCCCGACCGTACGCCGGCGACTACGTCGATTCACGGATTGCGCTGGTGATCACCGGCACGGATGGGAGCGGACGTCCGTTGTATGAGGCGCAGTTTTTTCGAACCAACCCCGACGGTTCGTCGGCGACGCGCTGGATTCGGAGTGCCGATTCGGGCCTGACGGGACGGCTACGGATTGGTGACCAAATTCGAGTCGGCAACAAGGGCCCTAAATACACAATCATCGACGCCGCCAATCAGGCGCAAGGGGTGATCACGTCGCTGGTCGATATCGTGGTTGTTGACGACCTTGGTCAGCCGATGCTTGAAACCAATGTTGCTCGCGACGGATCGGGTAACCCTGCCCGAGACAGTAGCGGCAATCTGATCCCGCTACCCCCCGTGCCGTTCCAGTTCTTTCTGAGTCCGACAAAATCGGCCGCGTCGCCGCTGCAGATGCCCGGCGACGTCGTGATCGACTTGAACTACTCGGGCGAGGACGGGGCGCTGCCCTTCGTCGTCCGCAACGACGGTTCCAACAATGGCTTTACGGGGAACCCGGTGTACGTGGGCGACACGACCCCCGTCGTGATCACCTTCGCGCCCAACGGCGCGATCGACCGGGTCTATCGCTCCAACACATTGGGGGGCGGACCGCCCGTGCTCACCGGCTTTACTCCCCAGGGCGCCGTTCACTTGTTGTTGGGTGAGCGCGAGCGGGTGCCGGCCAGCGACGACCAGAGCCGGAACAACTGGCACGAGTTGTCGAACTACTGGGTTTCCATCCAACCGCAGACGGGAATGATCACGACCGCCGAGGTGTATCCGACTGATGAAGTCGACCCGAACTTCGGCGTCCCGATGAGCCGCACGTTTGCCCGCGAGGGGCAGTCCATGGGAGGCCGCTGAGGGCGACGGCCGAGGCGAGAATTGCAACATGCTAAACCATCACGCCAACCAATCGAACCGCTCGACGGTCCCGCGCCCCGGCGCTGCCCGGCGCGGTATCAGTCTGATCGAGGTACTGATCGCCACGTTCATCGCCGCGATCGGCCTGCTGGGACTGATTTCACTGATCCCGGTCGGCAAATACCAGATCTTCGAAGGCACGAAGAGCGACCGCGGCGCGACGATGGGTCGCGCCGCTGTCCGCGAACTGCAGGTCCGCGGCATGCTCAACCCGAAAAACTGGTTGCCCGTGACAAACAATGCAGTCGTGGCCTACAGCGGGTACGGCAACGACTGCCCTTGGTACGACTGGGACGCCCCCAACTCACCCCAGCTGCCGTCGAACTCGCAACAGTCGCGGTATCGGGGGCCGGCAATTCCGACCGACAATGGCAATTCGGTCTGCATCGATCCGCTGTTTATCTCCCGGCAATACACAGTAGATTCAAATAACGACGGTGTCCCTGATAGCCTGCCAACTAGTGTGCCGCCCCAACTACTCGGCCAGTTTCCGTATCCGCTCGACGCCGAGCAGGACAGATTGAAACAGGGCGGGCTGGACGTCGACAACGCGCCAGGACAATTCCCCAATCCGCCTCGCATGACGCGCGTGTCGCTACGAGCTCAGTCCATACTCCCCTCGACGCCGTCCACGATCGCCGTACCGCGGATGGACGTGGCGCTGGCCGAGCGGGTGTTTTCGCTCGGCGACGACTTGCTGTTCGAGAAGGCGAGCAGCGACGTGCGGCCGCACCAGCTTTTTGCCGCCAGCAGTAGCAACACGCCGCTGCATCGCCAGTTTGCCGGCGACTACACCTGGCTCGTGACCGTGACGCCCGAGGAACGCGGCGCAATTGCTTCCCAGGATTACAACCTGCAACGCAGGCTCTACACCGTCTCGGTCGTGGTGTTTTACAAGCGGCAGATGGTGCCGCCACTGACCGCGCGGTCGGACCGCAACGACGGCCCTCCCAGCGAGCGGCTCGTGTTGGCCGACCTGCAAGGCGGATCGTTGGGCTACGGCGGCGGCGACGTGCGGCTCTGGCTGCCGTCGCAATGGGCGAGCTCGTCGCCCGGCAACCCGACCGACATGCCCAACACCCGGGCCGGCCAGTGGCTGATGTTGGCACACTGGGTTCCCGACCCCTTTAACGGACCGTCCAGGGCCGTGTTCCGCTGGTATCGCGTCGTGGCGAGCGAGGGTGAGCCCGTCGTCAACACCGCCACCGGCGAGCCGGAACAGTACGTCTCGGTCGTCGGCCCCGACCTCGTGCCGTGGCAGGGAAGCGGCTCGACGGTCCACGCGGCGCTGTTCGACGGCGTCGTGGCCGTCTACCAGAAGACGATGCAACTGGATCGATGAGTGTTCAACGTCCGACCGGGCCAGCGGCCGGACGCCCACGAGAAGCAAGCAGAACGGGCCGAGCAGAAACAGAGGCAAACGACACGAAGCGGGCCAAGGGGCGCTTGACACGCTTCGTCGCAGGATAGGTGGAACGATGAACCGCATGAACAACAACCGCTGCCACAACCCGTCGACTCACGCCCGCACCGTCGGTCGCTGCGGTCACGCTCGCGTCGCGCCCCAGCGCCGCGGCGTGATCCTGATCGTCGTGCTGGGGATGCTGTCGCTGTTTGCCCTGATGGCCGTCACGTTCGTGATCGTGGCCCGCCAGAGCCGGATGTCGTCGTACGTCGACGCCCGCTATGAACAGGTCGGCGATCCGCCCGAGCAGGTGCTCGACGACGTGTTCAAGCAGGTGCTGCGCGGCACGAATACGAAAACGTCGGTCCTGCAACACGCCAGCCTGCTGGAAGACTTCTACGGCAACGACGAAGTGCTGGGCGCGATCCGCACCGCACCACAGGTGGCGGGCACGAGTGACGGCGTCCCCTTTGGCGTCGACGCGTCGCTCAACCCGAACGACGCGATTTACGCCGCCCCGGTGATCGAATTCAGCATCCAGCCTCCCGCCACGGGTGACTCGTTTTCGCCCTACTACGGCTACTACAACGGCCTGGTGTTGACGATGCGCAGCGGCGCGGCCGCTGGTCTGAGCACCCGCATCATCGACTACGATCCGCAGAACCCGACGATGCCGAGTCGCCTGCAGGTCAAGGGGGTCGCCAACGGCGCGCTCCCCGCCGCCGGCGACGAGTTCATCATCAACGGCCGACCCTTCAATGGCACCGGCTATGGGTACGAGCCCAGGTCGTTTTTGACCGGTGGTTCATACTTGCTAAATGCGATTGACTCCGACCCCAACCTCAGCTCGCTTAATCCGGTTCCGGAATACGCTCTCTTGCCCAACCCGGTCTTTTTCCATCCCAATGACGATACGATGGGCGGCACGTACATCGACCCCGCCGGGCCTGGGGGGGCGGACGAGGACTACGACGCGCCGGACTTTCAGAACCTGCTGCTGGGGGCCTACGTTTGGGACGGCGCGACCATGAACGTCCGCATCCCCTCGTTACATCGACCCGCACTCGCGCAATATTGGCTGACGCGAGCCAATCTGGGAGCGTGGAACGACGTCGGCAGCGACTGGAACAACGTCAACATCGATGCCGCCCAAGCGCTGCGTCGCAAGATCAGCATCCGCCCCTCGTCGTTGGATCACTTCAACGATCTGAACAATAACGGCGTGCGGGACAACGACGGAAACGTCTTCACCGAACCCGACTTCGCCGGTCGCCTCGGTGCCCTGGAGTTCGATCCCACGAGCACCGACCCCTACATGTTCGACGTCGACAACGACGGCGACGGGGTGCCCGACAGCGTGTGGGTCGACGCGGGCTTGCCGGTGCAGTCCTCGGCCGATGGCCGACTCTACAAGCCGCTCGTGGCGATCATGGTGATCGACATGGACGGCAAGATCAACCTCAACGCCCACGGCACGATCCATCACACCGTGGCGGCGGGCGGCTCGTACGGCGACGTGCGCGGGAACACGAATCTCGCCTACGGCGGCTATAACCCGGCAAACCCCGTCGTGGCGCTGCCGATCGGCCAGGGCTACGGACCGGCGGAGGTCAATCCCGCGGCAGTGGGATCGTTATTTGGCTCCCCGTCGCTCGGGCCCGCAACGCTCGGACGCCTTCTTGTCGGCACCGACGTGCCGGCGGAACGCGTGATGGGCCGCTACGGCGAAGTGGTGGGCGACATGCTGAATGCCCGCCCCGGCATGGCCACCGACGGCGCCACCCTGCCGCGCGACTTTGTCCAGGAACTGAGCCAATGGGAGTTGCCCATCGACTTCTGGAACACCTCGGGAGCCGCGCTGGCCACCTCCTACAGCAGTCCCGCGGATTTGAACGGCAATGGCTCGATCGCCTACGACCTCGTGGGTCAGCCTCTCTACGTTTCGAACCTCAACATCCCGTTGCTGCAAACGAATCCCCTCTTCTTGTCCGCTGGCGTTGGCGAACCGCTCGATAACGTCAACGATCCGTACGAGATCGACCTGTCGGCCTGCGCGGCGCACATCGGCTACGTCCGCGCCACCGAGAGCGTGAATCGACCCATCGACAGCCCGTTCACGGTCTTCGAGCTGGAGCGACTGCTGCGTTTCAACGACGCCGACGCCCGCGACCTGCCCGACCGCATCCTGCAACTGGCGCAACCGCTGTTGGGTGAATCGTCGGGCGGACCTCTGTACAACTTCACCTCGCTGGCCGACGGCGGTTCAGCTCCGCAGATAGACCAGCAGATGGGCCGACGGTTGGTGACGACCTGCAGTTTCGACACCCCGACCTACAGCCTCTCACCACTGACGTCGACGGCCGTGACGGATGCGAACACGATTGCCACCTCTGGGCTCGCGCCTGTATTTCCACCTCGCTCGCTTGCGGACGTATTGGAATCGCGCCTCCAAGCGCAGCGAATCGCCAATTCGCAGCCTCCGGCGAACCCTGGGACGCAGCTCCGCACAGCGATGCTTTCGCCCAACGCGACGGCAGTGGGTGCAGCACGTGGTTTCAACCGGTCGTTCGACGCACTTTTGGCACCGGAACTGCTGGCAGGTTTACGGATGGATATCAACCGACCATTCGGCAACGCGCGGGACGATTCGCCGTTGTTGGGCGGGTACTCCGGCCGCGGAATCGTCGACGAGCCGCGCGAGGCTTCCAGAGAACTGGGCAATGGAGTGCAAACCCTCTGGAACTATGCCAACTATCAAGACCTGCGGACCGCCGCCGACCCGGAAAATGACGGGCTGCCTCCTGTCAGCCGTAGCGACCTCAACTCAATTTCAACAGTCGTAGGTGACACCGCCTACATGTATGAAAGCGGTATCCGCGTGCGGCAGTACTTTGCCCGGCAACTCTACGTGCTGGCGCGGCTTGTGTTGGATCAGGAGTACCAACAACTTGCCTCAGCGGTCGGCAATGCCGAGGCGGCGCGACGTTTCGCACAGTGGGCCGTCAACGTTGTCGACTATCGCGACGCCGACTCGATCATGACGCCGTTTGCCTATGATGTCGAACCGTTCGTCGATTCAGACGGTGACATGCCTCTGCACTACACATGGGAACAGGCCAACTCCTATCGCGGCAACGGCGGCGGCAACGGCAGCGTGGTCTGGGGAATGGAACGCCCCGAACTGCTCATCACCGAAACCTTTGCCTTCCACAATCGCAATACCGAAGACGGAATGCCGGGTGGATACGTAGATAGTACAGACGACAAGGACTTGGATTTTGATCAGATCAATCCCCCCGAAGGAGCCCTTTATGTCGAACTTTACAATCCGACCGGGCTGAATGAACACACACCGGCCGAGTTCTACGAGTCGCCAAATCTACCGGATCCCTATATCTCCACGGGACCGTCCCCGAACGGTCCGTCGCTGCGGCTGGACAAGCGAACCAAGGTCAGCAAAGAAGGAGGTGGCACGCCCGAATCGACGGTCACCGACCCAGTGTGGCGATTGGCCATCACCGATGGTGATGAAGACGTGGCCGACCCCCATCCGACATATCCGAACATATTGCGTACGGTGTACTTTACTGACTCGGCGCCCAGCATCGGCGATATTGAGTCCCCACAACCGTTTCACGCCAGCGGCGACGACACACAACCGAATTCTGGGTTCTACGTTCCACCTCAGCACTACGCCGTCATTGGGCCGTTCGGCCGAATGGAAGTGAAGGACCTCGATACCGACGTGACGAGTTTCACGATCGACTTGCGAGGAGACGCAAATCACTCCGCAATCATCGATACGACGGACAATCCGGAGTATCCGAACCTGGACAACAGTGTTAGCGACAATGTGCCGCGCGACGTGCTGCCTGTGACCACGGTGGTGATCGATCAGCCAAACCGGTTGAGCATCTCGCGGCCGTACGATGACTACAGCGGCATGTCGCTGAACAGTGACATGCCTTGGGATGACATGGTCACCAAGGTCGACGTGGACGACGAGGACGGACTGAACCTAAATCAGACGAGCGGAACCCTCCTGGGCACTGATGACAAGGGCGTTCGACGCGTGCACCTGCAGCGTCTCGCCGATCCTACCCGTCCGTTTCATGCAGTGTCTAATCCATACTTGACCGTCGACAGCATGCCGGTCGATTTGACGGTCTACAACAGTCATATGAGCAACCAGGGGACGAAGGAGCGCAATCTTCCGGGCATGGCGAGTGAGCCGTTTCGCTTTGGCAGTCGTCAGCGCGACGGGATCTTGAAACATCCCACGGGTGAACTGCCGAATCTTTGGAAAAACACAGCCGACAAACCCCTTTCAAACGAGCCGGCCGGCCACAAAGCGTCCGACGGTACCAATGACGTGGTGGTTCACACGCTTGGCTACCTGAATCGGTCGTATTACCAACTGTTGGGGCTGGCGGCGGTTGCTAATGAGCTTGATCCGAACGCTGATCCCCTGCCGACGCAGCCCAAACAGCGGCCGCTTACGTTGCTGCAGGTTCAGCAATACACTGGCGTGCCACCCAACCAGCAGTACGACTACGTCGGTGGTCCACCGCGACCGTTCACGTCGTTCATGTGGCAGAACCGACCATTTGTGAGCGCCACGGAACTGATGGACGTGCCTTGGGCGGGGCCCGCCGAAATGTTCAGCGAGTACTCGTCCTGGATGCGTGAACCCGCCGGAGTAAGCGCACAAGATCCGACCCCCTATACTCCGGGCAATGCTCCCTCGTATACCAACGCGCCGAATCGCCATTTGGTCAACTTCTTTGGTTCTGATGACCAAGGTGGTGGCAACAAAGGCCTGAACTTCCATCGCTTGTTGGAGTTCGTCCAGGTGCCGTCGCGGTTTGCTGGGACCAAGGAAATGTTGCCCCCCGCCGACTTTGTCCGCGGTAACCACACGCTGCATCCGCCGTTCAACTTCGTGTCGCGCTATCGCGATCCGGGACGGATCAATCTGAACACCGTCCTCGACCGTAGCCAAACGCTGCGGGCGATCATGAACGGTGCCGAACAGCTCAACACGGCCTGGGGCAACAACGCCAATCAACTTTGGCTGCGAGTCGTCACGAGCCGGCGTGGCTATGGAACGGCGAGTCTGAACCCGTTGGCGCCCAATCCCAACGTGCCAACCTTCTTCGCCAATCCGTTCCGCTCGTACAGCGGCGGAAATCTCGTACCCATCGACGCTATGCGGCGCCAGGCCGCCGTGCCCGGTGGCGCGTACCAGCACATGGTCGATTCGACCCTGCTGAGGCCCGATCCCAGCAACACCGATCAACCGCTGTTCACGTTCGATCCCTCGCAGGCATTTCTCAACGGCGATACCAACGCCGCGGTGCGGAACCTGATCTTTCAGAAGCTCGGCAACACGGTCACGACGCGGTCGAACGTGTATGCCGTCTGGATCACGGTCGGCTACTTCGAGGTCGATCAGGTGAACACGACGAATCCGCAAGTTGCCGCCGCCTATCCCGACGGCTTCCGCCTCAAGCAAGAGTTGGGCGTCGACACGGGCGATATCGAACGTCATCGCGCGTTCTACATCGTTGACCGCACGATCCCGGTTGGCTTCCGCCGCGGCGAAGACATGAACGTCGAAGACGCGATCCTGCTGCGGCGCTTCATCGAATGAATGCCCGGGTGGTCCTCGCGTCGTGCAACCCGCCGGGCGGTGCACAGTGCATTGTGCGCCGCTTGGTCGGGTGTGCGTCGTTTAGCGCACCACCCGCATGGCACTGAAGTTGGGGAACAGCGGGAAGGGGATGTCGGTTCCCGGGACTTCGTTCCACGAATGCGGCCAATAGACGACCATCGCCTTGCCGATGAGCATCTCGCGTTCGACAAAGTGCTGCTCGGTCCAGAGCCGGCTGTCCCGGCTGCGGGGGCTGTTATCGCCCAGCACGAAGAACTGGTCGTCGCCCAAGGGGAACTCGACGCGACGCAGGTTGTCGAACTTGCCCCACTGGTCGGGCGACGCAAGAAAATCGATCAACTGCTCGTCGCTGCCGTGCCGGAAGGTCGAGTCGTGCATGTAATCGACAAGTGGCCCCGAGTTGGCGTCAGCGGCGATGTAATAAACGTCGCGGAACACGCGCAGGTGCGTCACCGATAGAGTGGCGTCGCGGGCGATCACCGAAACCGGCGCCAAGTCGTCCTGCGTGGGAATGACCGGTGCGCTGCCGTCGCTGTCGGCGTAGGCGGTCGCGGCGTCGAACTCGAGCAGGTCGCCGTCGATCCAGACGTGCAACTGCTCGTCGATGTTGGCGAAGGTGACCTCGTGACTGCCCGTGCCGCGCACGTCGGAGGCGGCCCGCGGCGCGAAATCGGCGATGCCGTCGACGCCCAGCGTGACGGTTCCATCGTTGAGATTGATCGTACAGGTGTGGCGGCGCCCACCGCGAATCAATTCAAACTCGACCTGTCCGTCGCTACCAACCTGGCTGACGTCGATCGTGCCTTCCACGGCGAGGTCACCCACCCAGTGGGGCCCCAGAACCTGTGCCGGCGGCCGCGAGCTCAAGCGGCTCGTGTTGCCGGCGTTGTAGCCGCAGAAGTCGCTGATCAGCTGGGGGCGCGCGTCGGAAGGATGTGGCAATGTGCCCGCCTTCACCTCGCGCCAATCCTTCCACGATGGCACGACGTGGCGATAGGTGAGCCGGCGCTCGGCGCCCTCGGCCGCCACGCTGAACGTCTTGAGATCGTCGCTGAGCGTCCAGCCGTCGCCCGCAGCATTGTCATCGTTCGAGTCGCTCCAGCGAGATGGCCAACCGGCGTCGAGCAACTCTTGCTGGGCGTAGTCGTTGTCGTAGACCGGTTGCCACATCACGCGGGCCTTGTCGGCCGGCTTGCGGGCGATGTGAAAGCCATCCTGCTCGGGCGAGTTTATGTAAATGTCACCCTGAAAAATCCGCACCGTTTCGCCGGGCAGCCCGATCAGACGCTTGATGTAATTCATCTCGGCCTGCTCGGGGAATTTGAAGACGATGACGTCCCAACGCTCGGGTTCGCCGATCTGGTACGCCATTTTCGAGACCAACAGCCGGTCGCCGTTGTACGACGGGTCTTTCGTGTAGTCGACTTCTTCGTTCGTGTAGCGGCAAACCGGGCAGGTGATCGAGTGAATGATCCCCTGTCCGTCCGGACGCATGCGTCCGGCCAGATCGTCGAACTCCTCGGCGGCGTTCACGCGGAAGTGGTAGCCGCACTGCGGACAGTCGAGGTCCTTGTGGCGACCTTCGAGCGTGGGACCCATCGAGCCCGTGGGGATGACGAAGGCCTCGGCCTCGAACGTGCGGAAGAGAAATGCCAGCACCAGGGCGATCACGACCGACTCGATCGTTTCGCGCACGCCGTCCTTTCGCATCGCCAGCGTCGTACCGGCCGGCAGACCCCGCGTCCGCCGCGGCTCTGTCACCGGCGACTCGGTGGCGGGAGTTTCGCTGGCCAGTGTGCTGACGTTCGTCTCGTCGTTATTCGTCACGCGTCGACTACCTCGTGAAGAGTGTGCTGCTACTGGTGGGGCCGGTACCCGTCGCCGCGGTCTCACCGACCGCCATCGCCCCGCCCCAATGACGTTGTTCGTCGCGCTGCCCGGCGATATTGGGGGGCGGCGGGATATACGGCCCGACCTGTGTGGCCCGAATATACCGCACGCCGCGAGATTGCCGAAACGCTAGAATTGCTGCAACCGGTCGACGGACGGTGCGGGAGCCCGGGGTCGGTGGCTGGGTTCAGCGCTCGCCGCCCGTTTCCAGGACGGCCAAGAACGCTTTTTGGGGGATGTCGACGCTGCCGACTGATTTCATACGCTTTTTCCCCTCGCGTTGTTTGGCCAACAGCTTGCGTTTTCGCGTGATGTCGCCGCCGTAACACTTTGCTGTGACGTTCTTTCGCATCGCCGAGATCGTCTCGCGGGCGATCACCCGCGAGCCGATGGCCGCCTGGATGGGGATCTCGAACATGTGGCGGTCGATTTCGCCCCGGAGCTTTTTCACGATCGCCCGGCCCCGGCGGTCGGCATCCTCGCGCTCGCAGATCACGCTCAGGGCGTCCACCTTCTTGCCCCCCACGAGCACGTCCAGCCGTACCAGGTCGGCCGGGAAGTAACCCCGCAGTTCGTACTCCATCGTGCCGTAGCCGCGGGTAACGCTCTTGAGCCGGTCGTAGAGATCGTAAATCACTTCCGCCAAGGCAAGATCGTAGGTGAGAATCGCTCGAATCGGCGAGAGATATTCGGTGCGCACATAGGTGGCCCGCTTTTCCGTGCAGAGCTGCATGACGGGGCCAATGTAGTCGGCCGGCAGAATGAAGTTCGCTCGCACGATCGGCTGGCGGATCTCCTCGATCTTGCCGGCGTCGGGCACTTGCTGCGGATTGAAGACCTGGATCGTCTCGCCCGTCTTGGTCTGGATTTCGTATGTGACGTTTGGTGCGGTCTGCACCAGGTCGAGGTCTTCCTCGCGTTCGAGCCGCTGCTGGATAATCTCCATGTGCAACAGCCCGAGAAAGCCGCAGCGGAAGCCGAAGCCCAACGCATCGCTCGTTTCCGGGGCGAACTCGAAACTCGAATCGTTCAGGTGCAGCTTCGTGAGCGCTTCGCGAAGTTCCTCGAAATTCTCGCCGTCGGCCGGATAGAGCCCGCAATAAACCATCGGCTTGGGCTCTTCGTAGCCGGGCAGCGGCTCGGCCTGTTCACCGTGCGCCGCGGTCGCCGTGTCGCCGATGTGCACGTCGTCGAGCGCCTTGATGTTGCAGATCAAGTAGCCGACCTGCCCGGCGACCAACTGCTCGCGCGCCTGACGCTGGGGCGTGAACTGGCCAAGTTCGACCACCTCGTACTCACGGCCGACGCGGAGAAAGCGGATGCGGTCACCCTTGTGCACCGTGCCGTTCATCAGCCGTACGTAGCTGATCACGCCGCGGTAGTCGTCGTAGACGGCGTCGAACACCATCGCCTGCAGCGGGGCGTCGGGGTCGCCCTCGGGCGGCGAGATCCGCTCGACGATGGCGGCCAGCACGTCGTCGACCCCGATCCCGGACTTGGCGCTACAGCGAAGCACCTCGCTGGGATCGACGGCCAGCGACGACTCCATCTCTTCGAGCACCTGCTCGGGCCGGGCGTGGTGCAGGTCGATTTTGTTCAGCGCCGGCACGACGTCGAGTTCGTGTTCCATGGCGGCATAGGCGTTGGCGACCGTCTGCGCCTCGACCCCTTGAAACGCGTCGACCAGCAACAGCGCGCCTTCGCAGCAGGCCAGGCTCCGCGACACTTCGTAGTGAAAGTCGACGTGGCCGGGCGTGTCGATCAGGTTCAGTTCGTACATTTCGCCCTTGTGCTCGTGACGGATCGTCACGGCGCGGGCCTTGATCGTGATGCCGCGATCGCGCTCGAGCTGCATGTCGTCGAGGAACTGTTCGCGCAGCTCGCGTTCGCTGATCGTGCCGGTCGCCTGCAGCAGGCGGTCAGCCAGCGTGCTCTTGCCGTGGTCGATGTGGGCGATGATCGAGAAGTTGCGGATGTGTTTGCAGTCAATTCGCGCCAAGTGTGTCGACCTCTGTCACGCTCCGGTGGCCCAATTGCGCTGGGCCGTCTTCGCCTGCCCCAGCTTTGATTATCGCCTGCGTATTCGGTTTCGCCCAGCCCGCCTGGGGTACAGAGGGCCGGGGCTCGAATCGCCGCCTCTGCTAGCTCTCGTCCTGATGCGCCAACCGGGCGATGCCCGCCGCGCCCAGGTAGCCCGCGTCGCCGCCCAACTGGGCCAGGTCGACGCTCACCTTGCCGACGAGCGTCGGCAGCAGTCGCCGGTCGACCTCAGCCCGCACCGCGGTGAGGAAACGTCGGCCCACCGCGGTATCATGGCCGCCGAACGTCATCGCCCCGCCGAGGACCACGCCGTTGGGATCGATCGTGTGGATCATTGACACGGCTCCCACGCCCACGTAACGGGCCGTCTCGAGGATGATCTCCATGGCCAGGGCGTCGCCCCGTTCGGCTTCTTCGCTCAGCATCAGCGGCGTGGGGGCCTCGCCGGCGGCCACGCGGCGACCGACGGACGACTCGCGGCCCGTGGCGAGGACTTCTTCGATGCGTTTGACGACGGCCGTCGCGCTGGCATAGGCCTCGAGGTGCCCCGACTGTTCGCAACTACACACCCGGGCGTCGTCGCGATAGTCGATGATGATGTGGCCGCATTCGGCCCCGTGGCTGTTTTCGCCCGTCACGAGCAAGTCGCCGATGATCACGCCGCAGCCGACGCCCGTCCCCAGGGTGAACAACACCATGCTGTGCAGGTCGCGGCCGCTGCCGACCCAATACTCGCCATAGGCGGCTGCGTTGGCGTCGTTGTTGAACGCCACGGGGCGGCCGCAATGCTGGCTGAGCCGGTCGCGGATGGGGAAGTTGTACCAACCCAGGTTGAATGGCTCGAGCAGCATGCCGGCCGGTACGTCCATCGTGCCGGGCGAGCCGAGACCGACGTGGGCGATCTCATCGGGCCGCAGGCCGGCGCGTCGGGCGATCTCCAGGACCGCCTCGCCCATCCGTCGGGCACCGTCCTCCCCGCCGCGCTCGGGCTCGGTCGGTGTCGACATATAGTCGAGCGTGCGGCCACGGTCGTCGACCACGCCGAGCTTGATGTTCGTGCCGCCTACGTCGACGCCTACGAAGTAGGGGGGGGTGGCTGCTGCCACAGGCGTGATCGGGCGCTGGGTTCCGATGGGCATCCTGGCCGGGCCTCGTCTTGGGGAAGGGGGTTTGTCGCAATATAGTTACTGGCCACGGGTTGTGGCAATTTGCCCGACCCCGCTGGCTGCGAACGAAAAACGGAGCAGAAAGATTAACTTGACATATCGGGAGGTGACGATATATTGGAGTGTTGGAGGACGCCTCCCGTGGATGCCAGGCTGCCGGCCTGCGAGATCGAGGTGGGGCAGACCACCGGGCGTTCGTCTAAGCACGCTTGGGAACGGGATGAATCCCTCTTTCTATTTCACCAAACATATCGTATCGTTACGACACTACGACATTTCAGGAGCCTAACCATGTCGAAAACCATCTCCCCCGCTGCCCTCAAAGACCAACTCAACAGCCCCGGCGCGCGCCTGATTGACGTGCGGACCCCGGTGGAGTTCCAATCGCTCCACGTGCGTGGCGCGGAGAGCGTGCCGCTGGACAAGCTCGACCCGGCCGCGTTCAAAGACTGCCAGGGGCCGCTGTACGTGATCTGCCAGCGCGGCAAT
>JAGQPT010000071.1 GCA_020426575.1 Planctomycetales bacterium | reverse complement strand
TGGTCGACGTGGGACTGCCGCCTGACATGCCGCTGAAGGTGACCGACCCGATGCTCGATCGTTTCCACTTGATCGACCCGGCGATGACCGAGTTCCGCAGCAACCTTTCGGAACTGCTCTTTGCCTGGCGGGCAACGCCGCTCGAAGAAATCCCCCGACAGGAAGCCGACTGGCTGGCCGACGTACGAGCCGTTTGGAACGACACGTTGGCACACATCGAGGTGGTCCGAGCCGACTTGAACGAGTTCGAAACACAGCGCGCTCCGCGGATTGCCAGCCTGCGGGAACTCGCCAAGCGGGTGGAAGCCGGCAGCGCCGAGTCCGAGGCCTTCTCAGTTGCCGCCTTCAACGAACGGGCCGACAGGTTCTACAGCGACTTTGACGAGTTGGTGAAGAACTTCGATGCCACCCTTTCGGCTCTAGAGTCTTTCGACCAGATTCGCCCGGAAGACCCCGCGACGATGCGTCGCGTGCTGGTCACCATGATGACCGAGCTATCGAGCCAACTGCTCGAACTTTCGTTGATCCAGGCGCGGGTGCGGCTCGAAGCGATCGTGCTCGTGCCGATCGAACTGGACGCGGCCGACGCGCTGGAAATTGCCAGCACCAACCGGCTCGACTGGATGAACGCCCGCAGTTCGCTCGTCGACACCTGGCGACTGATCCAGTTCAACGCCAACAACCTGTTGAGCGACCTGGACGTCGTCTTCAACGGCGACATCGGCACGACGGCGGACAATCCGTTCGGCTTCAACCACTCGACCGGGCGTCTGCAGGTCGGGCTCGAATGGGACGCGCCGCTCACGCGCGTTGCCGAACGCAACAACTACCGACAAAGCCTGATCGAATACGCCTCGGCCCGCCGCAACTATGTCCGCTACGTCGACCAGGTCAATCAGGGATTGCGGGCCACGTTGCGGACGATCGAGTTGAACCAGATGAACTTCGAGCTGCGGCGGGCGGCGGTACGCGTGGCGATCAGCCAGGTGGAACTGGCGCGGCTTCGACTGAGCGAGCCGCCCAAGCCGGGCGACGCGGGACCGACCAGCACGACGACGGCCCGCGACCTCGTCGATGCTCTTTCGGGACTCAACAACGACCAGGACGCGTTCCTGAGCGTGTGGGTGAACTATGAAGTGCTGCGGCGTTCGCTCGACTTCAACTTGGGCACGATGTTGCTCGACAATCGAGGTGTCTGGGTCGATCCGGGGCCGATTCGAGTGCCGCGCAGCGGCCCGCGCGAACCCCGCGAGGAGATCCCGCCGGGCGAGATCGGCGTGCCCGTCTACCCCGAGCCGGAGCCGCTGCCGATTCCCGAGGCCAACGTCCCCGAGGGGGGCGGTTGGTTGATCCGCAACGATGTTCCCGCCGACGGTGAACCCGACGCGGCGCCCGGGGGCGGTGAGGCATCGCAATTATCGATCCACGCCTGGCCGCAGCCACCGCGCCGCGTCGACGTGCCGGCCATCGCGGGGCCCCGCGGAGCGAGTGGTCCAGGGCAAGCGACGGTCATCGGCCCCGTGAGGGCAAATGGCGTGGACCTGAGCAGTTACGAGGAACCGCAGGGCGCCCCGCCGCCACAGGGGGGGCGACCCTAACCGCGCCGCGGAAGATCGGACATGAATTCCGCCGTCGGCGCGCGGCTGGCGGAACCAAGGGCGACGGCCGGGGTTGAAGTCTTCGGGTGCCAATGCGCTCACGCGCCGTGGATGACACTCCGAAACGGGTGGGCTACAATGACCAAGCTTCCCTTAAGACTATGGTGCCCGGCGTTGGTCTTCGTGACAAAGTGTCGTTGAAGGCCGCCTGGTTCACTACCCTCCCGATTCGACCCACCCCGCGCTAAGCTTGACCTGCCAAACGAGATCGTGTGGCTCGCTCGTCTCGTGCGAGTGTGGCGCACCGGCCGGAAAGCTGGCGCGGTTCACCCGATTGTGACCCGTCCGGCGAGTTGGCCGCTGTCATGAGGTGCTACGCGATGTTCTCAGCTCACGAAGTTCGCCCAGCACGCCGCTACGCCCATCGTCGCCCGGCCTCGTCGCGCCGAGGCATGTCCTGGGTGGGGGTCGTGGCCGGAATCGTGGCCCTGGTGGCCGTTCCGGTCGGAGGCTGGATGTACCTGGTCGGACCCTCGTCGAAGAAGCTCGACGTGATCACCCATCCGGTGGCCCGCACGCGCTTTAAACACGACGTCACCGAGCCGGGTGAAATTGAAAGTTCGGCCAACGTCGAGATCCGCTGCGAGGTGCGCGCCCGCGGCAACGGGGCCGGCGGAACCGCCATCATCGAGATCGTTCCCGAAGGAACCCACGTCGTGAAAGGGGACTTTCTCGTGCGGTTCGACTCGTCGGCGCTCGAAAGCGAGTTGCAAGCCCAGCAGATCGTTGTCAACACGAGCAAGGCGGCCGTGATCCAGGCCCAGAGTGTCCACGACACCGCGGTCATCTCGCTGAAGGAATACCTGCAAGGAACGTTTCGCCAGGAAGAGGAAGCGCTCGAAGGCGAAATCCTCGTGGCCAAGGAGAATCTCAGCGTCGCCGAGGAATACCTGAAATACAGCGAGTTGCTCAACTCCAAAGGCTACGTGACGACGCAACAGCTCGAAGCGGATCGCTTCGCGGTCGAGAAAGCGCTGAGCGAAAAGCAGATCGGCGAAACGAAGCTCAACGTGCTGCGCGAATTCACCAAGGCAAAGATGGTCAAACAGCTCGAAGCGGACATCGCCTCGGCACAGGCGGCGCTCGCCTCGGAGCAGAGTTCCCACGAACTCGACGTGGAAAAACTCAACGAGATCCAGACCCAGATCGACAAATGCGAGGTCTTTGCACCGTCGGCCGGGCAGGTCGTCTACGCCAACGAAACCAACCGTCGTGGTGGCGAAGAGGTGATCATCGACGAAGGCACCTTGATCCGTGAACGGCAAGTCGTGATCCGGCTGCCCAACTCTGATCAGATGCAAGTCAAGGCGAAGATCAACGAATCGCGGATCGACCTGGTCAAGGTCGGGATGAAGGCCTCGGTGCGCGTCGACGCCTTTCCCGCCGACGAGTTGAAGGGGACCGTGGTCAAGATCGACGCCTTCCCGATGCCGGGAAGTTGGTTCAACACGAGCGTGAAAGAGTACGCCACGATCATCAGCATCGATACGCCCAGTGAGAATCTCCGCCCCGGCATGACGGCCGAGGTCGAAATCCACGTCGAGTCGGTCGACGACGTGCTCTCGGTGCCGGTGCAGACCGTCTTCGAGCACGGGGCGAAACACTACTGCATCATCAGAGACGGCGAGCAACTCGAAGCTCGCCAGATTGCCATCGGTTCAACAAACGACAAGTTCGTCGTCGTTCCGAGCGGACTGGACGATGGTGAGCAGGTCGTGCTCAACCCGCGGAGCTACCTCGACGCGGTCGAGTTGCCGAAGATCGAAGAAGTCGCGGAGGTCACTCAGTTGGCTAAGGCCGAGGCCGAGGAGCCGGCTGCCGAGGCGCGGCCACAGCCGGCTGCCGGCGGCGCGCCGGACCCGAGCGCGATGGCCAAGTCGATCATGTCGTCGATGGACAAGAACGGCGACGGCAAGATCGACCGCGACGAATGGCCGACCGACCGAGCCGACCGCTTCGACCCGACCGACGCGAACAAGGACGGCTCGATCGACGCCGCTGAGTTCCAGTCGGCGATGCAAAAACTCCGAGCCGCGATGCAGGCCGGCGGCGGACCCGGTGGTGGTCCCCCCGGCGGCGGTCGTCCCGGCGGAGGCCCTCAGGGCGGCGCGGCGTCTGGCCCCGGCAGTTGAGCCCCGTGAGCCCCGCGACCCGTTGTTGAGCGTCGCAACCGCCTGCGCCCGACCGCGCTGCGCCGTGCCCCCATCCACTTCGATCGAATCCATCCCTCGGTTTGTTGCCGTCATGTCGTCGCTTGCCGCGCGTGTTGAAGATCTGCACAAGGACTACGTTCTCGGTGCCGAGACGGTCCATGCCCTGCGCGGCGTCTCCTTCGACATTCCCCGCGG
The DNA here is from genome assembly GCA_020426575.1 of Planctomycetales bacterium. Taxonomy (GTDB): domain Bacteria; phylum Planctomycetota; class Planctomycetia; order Pirellulales; family JAEUIK01; genus JAGQPT01. The sequence continues at coordinate 1,258 of JAGQPT010000071.1, read as the reverse complement.
AGACTACGTCGCCATCATGGGGCCTTCAGGCTCCGGCAAGTCGACGCTGCTGAACCTGCTCGGCTGCCTCGATCGGCCCACCGGCGGCCGTTACTTCCTCGGCGACGACGACGTCGCCAGCATGACCGACGACCAGCTTTCCGAAATCCGCGCCACCCGCATCGGCTTCGTCTTTCAATCGTTCAACCTCATCCAACAGCTCAGCGTGCTCGAGAACATCGAAGTGCCGCTGATGTATCAACGTCATCGACCGGCCAATGCCCACGAGCGCTGTGCCGAGCTTGCGCAACTGGTTGGACTCGGCGACCGGCTCGGACACCGCCCCAGCGAACTCTCCGGCGGTCAGCAGCAGCGCGCCGCGATTGCCCGCAGCCTGGTCAACGACCCCTATTTCATGTTGGCCGACGAACCGACGGGTAACCTCGACAGCGTGACGACGAACGACATCCTCGAGTTGCTCGAACGGCTCAACAACGAAGAAAAGACGATCGTGATCGTCACGCACGAAGACGACGTGGCCGCCCGCGCCAAACGCGTCATTCGCCTCCACGACGGTCGGGTCAAGTCCGACGAGAGGGTGCGATCGTGAGCTGGCTGCGTACGTTGGTGCTTGGTTTAAAGAGTTTGCGGCTGCATCCGCTGCGCTCGTCGCTCACGGTGTTGGGCATCTTCATCGGCGTGACGAGCGTGATCTGGCTGTTGGCGATCGGCGAAGGCATCAGCGCCAAGGCCCAGGAGCAGATCGAAGGCCTGGGCGCCAACAACATCATCCTCCGCTCGGTCAAGCCCCCGGTTGAGACGATGTCGAGCCAGGGGATCACGCCGTACGGACTCACACGCGACGACTTCGACGTGCTCGTCAGCACGATTCCCACGGTCGACCGCGCCCTGCCGATCCGCGAGGTGCGCCGGCAGTTTCGTTACAAGGACCGGCTGGTCGAAGGCCGACTGGTCGGCTGCACGCCCGAGTACGCCGAGGTCATGCAGTTGCGGGTGCAGCCCGGCCGCGGCCACTTCATCACCGACGCCGAAGTCGACCAGAAGGACAACGTCTGCGTGCTGGCGTCCGGCACTGCCGAGCGGCTGTTCCCCTTCGAGGATCCGGTCGGCAAGGCGATCCACGTCGACGATGCCTATTACGTCGTCGTTGGAGTGATGAAGGAACGTCAGGCGATGGCCGGCATCGGCGGATCGTTCGCCGCGCAGGACTTCAGCACCGACGTCTACATTCCGATCAGCACGCTCTGGAAGCGGATCG
>JAGQPT010000070.1 GCA_020426575.1 Planctomycetales bacterium | reverse complement strand
TGGGCGGCGTCGCAGCCCGCCGGGGCGAACGTTGGGGCCGCGCACGCTGGGGCCCGTCTCGGACCTGGAACGCCACTTGCCGGAAGATTGGTGGCGGACCTTGTTCAATTCAGTGTACCTGAAGACGGACGGCGACGTCGTCAACGACACGAACGCCGTCCGCGAGGTCGACCTGCTCGTTCGTGCCGCTGGCCTGGAACCAAACGACCGCATCCTCGACCTCTGCTGTGGGCAGGGACGACACTGCCTGGAGCTGGCCCGGCGGGGATTCAAAAACGTCACCGGCGTCGACCGCTCGCGCTACCTGATCCGATTGGGGAAGCGCCGCGCCAAACAACTGGGGCTTTCCGTCTCGCTGCATGAAGGCGACGCCCGCAAGTTTCGGCTCAAAGAGTCGGACTTTCACTGTGTGGCGCTGATGGGTAACTCGTTCGGCTACTTCGACCGCGAGGAGGACGACTTGGCGGTGCTGCACGCGGTGATTCGCGCCCTGGGTCCCGGAGGCGGCATCGTCGCGCTGGACGTGACCAACGGTGACTGGATGCGGGAGAACTTCGTGCCGCGAAGCTGGGAGTGGATCGACCAGGACCACTTCGTCTGCCGCGAGCGTTCGCTCTCGGCCGACGCAACGCGGTTGATTTCCCGCGAAGTCGTGGTGCACGCCGAACGCGGCGTGATCGTCGACCAGTTCTACGCCGAACGGCTCTACTCGCGTGAAACGATCGTGCGGCTGCTCGAGCAGGCGGGGTTCACGAGGATCCGTGAACACGACGCCGTCGAGGCCGACTCGGAGCGGAACCAGGACCTGGGGATGATGGCCCGGCGGATGTTCCTCACGGCCAAGTACCCGGCCGTGCCCGACACGAAGCAAAAGCGCAAGACCGTCGCGCGCGAGGTCTGCGTGTTGATGGGCGATCCGCGGCTTCCCGACAAGTGCAAACGCGACGGGCAGTTCAATCCGGAAGACTTCAGCACGATCGAAAAGTTGCACGACGCGTTGGGCGAGCTGGGTGACTACACGTTTCGTTACGTCGACAACCACGCCTCGCTAATGTCGGACCTGCGTCAGCAGCCGCCGGGGTTCGTACTGAACCTTTGCGATGAGGGCTTTGACAACGACGCCTTCAAAGAGCTGCACGTGCCGGCGATGTTGGAGATGTTCGGCATCCCTTACAGCGGTGCCGGACCGGCGGCGCTGGGGCTCTGCTACAACAAGTCGCTGGTGCGGAGCATTGCCGAGACGTTGGCCGTCCCGGTGCCGCTGGAAACGTACGTCGATCCGGACGACCAGTCGGCCACGCTGCCGTCGGTCTGGCCGGCGCTGGTCAAGCCGACCTGCGGCGACAGTAGCGTCGGTATCACGGTCGAATCGGTCGTCGACCGCCCCGAGAACCTGATCCGGCGGGTCGAAGAACTGCGCAGCGAGTTTCCCGGCGTGGCGCTGTTGGTGCAGGAGTTCCTCACGGGCAACGAATACAGCATCGGCATCGTGGGAAACCCGGGGCACGGTTACTACTTTTTGCCGCCGCTGGAGGTCGACTACGGCCAACTCGAAGCGGGGTTGCCACACATTCTCGGCTACGAATCGAAGTGGCTGCCCGACTCGCCGTACTGGAACCAGATCAAGTACCACGAAGCCGACCTGGACACGGAGACGACCCGCCGGCTCTACGATCAATCGAGCCTGTTGTTCGAGCGACTCGGTTGCCGGGACTACGCGCGGTTCGACTACCGGGCGGATGCCGCGGGGCGGATCAAGCTGCTCGAGGTCAATCCGAACCCGGGCTGGTGCTGGGACGGCAAGCTCAACTTCATGGCCGGCTACGCGGGATTGCGGTACGCCGACTTGTTGAAGATGATCATCGAAGCGGCCCAGGCCCGCTATGCCACCAACGGACAAACCAGCGGGGCGTAGCCGGCCCCGGCAGATGGTTCGGCGAGTCGCATTTCGCGCCAAGGGGACTGGGGCCCGGGGCGATTGCGCCGGAAGCCATCGGGCCGTAGCGCGTGGGCATGGTGTCGCCGTGCCCGTTGTTTCGGCCAATTGGATGAAGCGAACAGCATGATCCTGAGGGGAAGATGCGTCAGCCCGGGAGCCGCCGAGGGGATGGCGGTCGTTCTCGACGCGCGCACGCCGCTGTACGCTGCCGCGGCGCTGCCGGAACTTGCGCCGGCGGGTAGCCGCGACGATGAGGTCGAGCGGCTGAGGGCGGCCGTGGCGCGGGCCCGGGCCCAACTCCTGCGGATCGAACGGCAGTTGGCCGCCCGTGGGCTGACGCACGACGCCGAAATCTTCTCGGCCCACAGTTCGATTCTGGCCGATCACAAGTTGATCGACGAGATCGTCACTGCGATCGGCGAGCGCAACCTTTCGGCCGACGCCGCGGTGGGGCAGGTTGTGCTCGAGTGGTATCAGCAATTCGTCGCCAGTGCCCACGCCGTGGTCCGCGACAAGGGCCCTGACATCCTCGACATCGGCCAGCGGCTGCTGCGCTGCCTGGAACGGGCGCCCGAGGGGATCGTCACCAGCGACAGCATCGTCGTGGCGGCGGCGCTGACACCGTCGGACGTCGTGCGGTTTGCGAACCTCGGTGTCCGCGCGCTCGTGGTCGAGACGTGCGGTCTGAAGTCGCACGTGGCGATTCTGGCGCGCGGATGCGGCATTCCCATGATCGCCGCGATCGACTCGGCCGTCGAGACGATTCCGCACGGCGAACGTCTGCTTGTGTACGCCACGACCGGTGCCGTCGTCTTTCACGCCAGCGCTGAAGAACAGGAAGTCGCCAAGGCAATCCGCCGGCAGATCGAACTGGCCGAGCGGCCCGTCGCCGTGCCGCTCGAACCGGTCACGCGCGACGGTGTGCGGATCACGTTGTTGCTGAACATCAGCGGCCTGAGCGACGGTCGGGCGGTCGCGCGCATCGGTGCCGACGGCGTGGGATTGTACCGCACCGAGTTCGACTACCTCGAGCACGATCGTTGGCCGACCGAGGATGAGATCTTCAGCGTCTATCAGCGCGTGACCGATACGGTCGGCCCAGGAGAGTTGAACATCCGTCTGGCGGACTTCGGGGCGGAGAAGTGCCCCGCCTATGCCGACATCCCCATCAACCGCAACCCCAGCCTGGGGATTCGCGGCATGAGGCTGCTGCTCGACCGCGAGGACATCCTCGGTCCGCAGGCGCGAGCACTGGCCCGGCTGGCACGACAGCGGCCGCTCACGGTCTTGTTGCCGATGGTCGACACGGCCGACACGCTGACGGCGGCGACCGAGGCACTCTGCCGAATTGCCGGCTGTCGCGACCGCGACGAGTTGCCGTTTCGCCTGGGTGCGATGATCGAGGTCCCCTCGGCGGCCTATGACGTCGACACGCTGTTGGAACGGGTCGACTCGCTGGCGGTCGGGCTCAACGACCTCACGCAGTACATGCTTGCCGCCGACCGCGACGACGAGTTGATGGAGGTGTACCACGACGCGCTGCAACCGGCCGTGTTGCGGATCGTCGCCCGGGTGATTCGGGCGGCTGATGCGGCCGGCAAGCCCGTGACGATGTGCGGCGAACTGGCGGGTGACCGCAAGTTGGCCCACGCGCTGCTCGCGCTGGGAGCGCGACGCTTCAGCGTTTCGTTGGCGCACTTTCCCGACACCGTCGCCCTGATTCGCCATCTCTCGCTGGAAACCCTGTCGGCCACGGCCGAGCAGTTACTCCGCAAGACCTCGGGCAAGGCAGTGCGGGCGTTTCTCGCCCGGCAGAAGTAGCGCGACGGCAAGTGCGCAACGCGAAGTCACTCGTGTGCCTATCGCAGCGACACTCGGTCTTCGCTGGCGGATTCGAAGACGCGCGGGCAGGGGGGAAGGGAGTCGAGGAAGACGCGGCCGTACGGCTTCGTGTGGATGCGGGGATCGAGCACTACGACCATGCCGTGATCGCGACGGCTGCGGATCAACCGACCGAATCCCTGTTTGAATCGAATCACGGCCTCGGGGAGTGAATAGTCGCGAAACGGATTGCCGCCGCCGGAGCGTATGGCCTCGAGCCGGGCCTCGGTCAGCGGTCGACCCGGCACGCCGAACGGGAGTTTTGTGATGATCACGTTGGTTAGCGCCGAACCGGGCACGTCGACGCCCTGCCAAAAGCTGTCGGCACCGAACAGAACGGCGCGGGGATCGGCGACAAACTGTTCGACCATCCGCTGGCGGGGCAGGCCTTCGCCCTGAACGTATAGCGCCAGGTCGCGACCGCTGAGCCAGCCGCTCAGGGCGCGGGCCGCCCGCTGCATCATCTGGTAGCTCGTGAACAGCACGAAGGCGTGGCCGTCGGTCTGGAGCACGTAGCGGCGGATCATGCGGACGACCGCTTCGTCGTACAGCGCCGCTTGCGACGACGGATCGGGCATGTCGCGCAGCAGCACAAGCCGGGCCTGCTCGGCGTAGTCGAACGGGCTGCCCAGCGCGAGCGTCGCGGCGTGGGCCAACCCCACGCGGGTGCGAAAGAAATGGAACGAACGACGGGCACTACCGTCGACAACATCGACAGCGTGTTCGTCGTCCGTGTGATCCGCATCGGCGCGTTTTTCTTCAAACGTATCTTCATCAACGTGTGGTGTGTCGCTGGCGACGGTGAGTGTCGCGCTGGTGGTGATCACGCTGGGGACGCGGGCGAACAGCAGGCTTTGCACGCCGGGACCGACGTCGATCGGTGCCGCCGACAGGCTGATCCGCGGCCGGCGGCCGCCGGTTTGTTCGGCCCAGTAGACGCACTCGGGCATCTCCTGCGTGATCCAACTGCGGACGGTGTCGGCCAGTCCGCAGAGGCGATCGTGCGCGGAGACGAAGTCTTGCTGATCTTCGCGATCCTTCAGGCCCTGGCCAAAGCGCTTGACCGCCTTGGCGAGCCGATCGATGGTGGGCGAGAGACCGTCGGCGACGACGGCGGGCCCGGAGGCGCGGCGCGACGATTGTCGCCCCGCGGCAAGCCAGTCGACGATGTCGGCGAAGAACTCGTCGGCCGCCATCTGGCAGGCGTCGACAAGGCCCTGCGCCTCGCTGGCGCCGTGATGCACCAGCAGGCCACGGTTGGTACGGGGGTTGTAAAGCCGCGCCAGCACGTAGGCCAACTGACCGCTGGTGAACGTGGCGCCGAGGTGATCGCCGGCGACGTTCTCGAGGTTGTGGGCCTCGTCGAGCACGACGACGTCGTACTCGGGCAGGATGCTCGCGCCCTGGCGACGCAGCGCCAAGTCGCTGAAAAAAAGTGCGTGGTTAACGACGAGGATCTGCGCGTGCTGCATCTGGCGGCGGGCGTGGAAATAGTGGC
>JAGQPT010000069.1 GCA_020426575.1 Planctomycetales bacterium | reverse complement strand
CCTACCTGCTGTCGACCGTTCTGGCCTCGCGGCGCGATGCCTTCGTGACCAGCGGACGGCGGACCCGCGAAGGCAATCCGCTTTGCCCAAGCCGGCTGTTACTTGCCGGCGACGATGCCACGCTGGCGGGCCGCGTGCGACACTATGCCGATGGCGATGCCGATGACGTCGCGGCCACGGTGACATTCGGCTTGCAGCCTGGCCAAGCGGTGTCGACGTTCGCGCCGCCGCCGATACGACGCCCTGCCAAACCACTCGACGGAATGGCCGTCACGGCATTTCGTGATTACCTGGCCTGTCCGTATCGCTTTTACTTGCGGCACGTGCTTGGCCTGCGGGCACTGGATGATGCGGACCGCGAACTCTCCGCCTCTTCATTCGGGCAATTGGCGCACGTCGTGCTGGCCCGATTCGCTGGCGACGAGGTGAAACAGTCCGCCGACGCCGAACAGATCGCCAGTTTTCTCGATGCCACACTCGGCGAGGTGATGCGCGCCGAGTTTGGACGCGAAGTGCTCCCGGCCGTGCATCTGCAGTGTGAACACCTGCGGGCGCGGTTACAGAAATTCGCCGAGTGGCAGGCGGGCCATCGTCGGGCTGGCTGGGAAATCAAGTATGCCGAAATCAAGGTCCAGGGAACGGCGGCTCGGCTCGACGTCGACGGCACGCCGTTCTATCTCCACGGTCGGGTCGACCGAATTGACGTCAACGAACTGACCGGCCAGCACTTGATCGTCGACTACAAGACGACCGAGGCGACTCCGGATCCTCATGGCGCACATCAAAAGGGGGGCAAGTGGGTCGACCTGCAATTGCCTCTGTATCGTCACCTGGCGGCCGGCCTGAACATCGGCGGAACAGTAAAGCTGGCCTATGTCGGGCTTCCCAAAAAGACATCCGACATCCATTGGCACCCGGCCGAGTGGACCGACGACGAACTTCGCGAAGCGGACGAAGTGGCGCGCGACGTGGTGCGGGGCATCCGCGCTGGACGCTTCGAGCCGACAGGTGGCCCGCCACCACCGTTCAGCGAAGAATTCGCCGTACTCTGCATGGACGACCAACACACGGGCATGCGGCCTGACTCAGTGACCGGCGAATCGCCCTCCGCCCACGAAACTGACACGGACACACCGCCGCGGAGGCCGCGATGAGTCCACCGCCTCAATCAGCCACGGACCGCGGAGCTGGCCGGACTAACGCCGCCGCTGCCGCGCCACTGGCGCCGCCAGCCAACACGATCGTGCAGGCGTCGGCCGGGTCCGGCAAAACATATCAACTGTCGGTCCGATACATCCGCCTGCTCGCCAGCGGTGCGCGGCCCGATGCGATCCTCGCGACGACGTTCACGCGCAAGGCGGCCGGCGAAATCCTCCGCCGCGTGTTGGGACGACTCGCTCGCGCCAGTGCGGTTTCCGCAGAGTGCGAAAGACTGGCGACCGACGTGGGCACGCCGCTTTCCCGCGCCGACGTCAGCCGCCTGCTGCGCGAAGTTGTCGCTCATCTGCACCGATTGCGGGTATCGACGCTCGACAGCTTCTTCGGGCAAGTGGCCGGGTGTCATGGCCTGGAACTAGCGCTGCCGCCGCGATGGGGCATCGCGCCCGAGACGGTCGACGTGCGGCAGCGCGACGACGCGATTCAGTACGTGTTTCGCGAGGAGTCGCAGCAGGACTTGCTCACGTTGCTGGCCCTACTGGAACAAGGCGACACGACGCGGCGCATCGCTCAACAGACTCGGGGAATCGTTGACGACCTCTACCAGCTATATCGCACAACCTCCGCCGACGCCTGGAAGGCGCTCCACCGGCGCAAGCCGTTGAACGACGACGCGCTCAGTGTGCTCATCGAGCGCTTCCTGGGACTGAAGTTTGAGGACTCGCGCAGCCAGACGGCGCACGTCAAGGCGTGCCCCTACGTGGTCAACGGCGACTGGCGGAGCTTGCTCGACTCGGGACTCGGCAAGAAAATTGCCGCGGGCGAACTGACATACTTCAACGCGCCCATCGAGCCCGAGGCCGTCGAGGTCTATCGCAGCGTGATCGATCACGCGTCCTCCGAGCTCACCAACCAGCTCATCGACCGCACCTGGGCGACGCGGGACCTGCTTGAGCGATTCGACGAGCGTTACTGGCGGCTCAAAGAGCGTTCCGGCCAGCTCACGTTCGACGACGTCACGTTCGCCCTGGCACGGGCGGCCTGGACCGATTTTGGCGACGTGGCGTCCTTCCGCCTCGACGGACGAATCCAGCACCTGTTGCTCGACGAATTTCAGGATACGAGTTGGCCACAGTGGCGCGTGCTCGAACCGCTGGTGCGCGAATGCCTCGTCCCCGACGCCGGTAAATCGTTTTTCTGTGTCGGCGACGTGAAGCAGGCGATCTACGGCTGGCGAGGCGGACACGCCGGCATCCTGCAACGATTGCACCAGCACTTGGAAAACGTCCACGAGGAATCGCTCACCCGCAGTTATCGCTCGGCGCCCGCGGTGATCGACCTGGTCAATCTGGTCTTCGGTAATTTGACGCAGAACCCGGCGCTGGCGCGCTGGCGCCGCGCAGCGCAAGATTGGACCGAAGGGTTTCGCCCACACGAGACAGTAAAGCACGACGCGGCGGGCTATTGTCGACTGCGCGAAGCGGAACGCGCCGACGACGACGAAAAACAGCGGCATGCCACGCTGCGGACGGTCGTGGACGAAGTCACCGCGATCCACGAGGCGGCGCCCACCGCGGAGATTGGCGTGTTGCTGCGTGCCAACGACGACGTAAGTCGCGTGATTCTCGACTTGCGACTTCGTTACGGCATTGAGGCGAGCGAAGAGGCCGGCGCAACGCTGACGAACTCGCCGGCGGTCGCCCTGGTGATGTCGGCGCTGCGGCTGGCCGATCATCCCGGCGACACCGTGGTCCGCACGCACCTGGCACATTCTCCGCTCGCGCAACTTTTCGGAGGATTGGAGACAGGTGATGAGGAGGCAGGCCGACAAAGCCGGCGGATCCGGCACGCGCTGCTGCAGAACGGCTACGGCGAGACGATCCGGCGCTGGGCCGCGCAGCTCGCTCCCGCCTGCGATGCCCGCGACGCGCGGCGCCTCGATCAACTCATCGACGTGGCACTGGCGTATGAACCGATCGCCACGCTACGGCCGAGCGACTTTGTCCGTCACGTCGAGCTGCAACGCGTGGTTGATCCGGTGGCGGCGCGGGTGCGGGTGATGAACATCCACCAGTCCAAGGGGCTCGAATTCGACGCCGTCGTGATGGCCGCGTCCGGCGAATCGATGAATCGAGCGCCGCGTGTCGTGGCCAGTGCACCGAATCCGTTTGCCCCGGTGAACCGAGTGCTGCGCTACGCAAACGAGACCGTGCAGGCGCTGTTGCCCGATGATGCCCGCGAGACGTTTGCCGCACATAAAAACAACGATGTCCGCGAGCAGCTCAACGTGCTCTACGTGGCCGTGACGCGGGCCGTTCGGGCGCTGCACATCGTCGTTCCCCCGAGTGCCCGGCCGAACGACAGTTGCGCCTGGTTATTGCGTCACGCACTCGCGTCAGGCGGCAATGGCGCCGAATCCATGAAGACGACGCCAGAGGACAACGGATTCCTCCGCGAAATGGGCGACGCCGCGTGGTGCCGCGATTTTGCCGCCGACGTTGCCGGCGCATCCCGGGCACGTGGCAGTGGGGCAGCGGCGGAGTTAGCTGACGAGATCGTCTTCGCCCGTTCGCCACGACAGGAGATCCGCCGCCACGCCACGCCGAGCGGGGGTGCAGCAGACGAGTCCAGCGACTCGGCGGCGCTCGATCTGACGGGTCGGTTTAATGCCGTCGGGCGAGTAGCCCGCAAACGCGGTTCGCTCTACCACCGCTGGATGGAGTTGGTCGAATGGCTTGACGACGCTGAACCGACCGACGAGGCATTGTGTATCTCGGCTGCAGAGTTCCGCCTTTCACGCCCTGAACTGCAGCGGCACATCGACGCGTTTCGCTCGTTGCTCGAGCAGCCCAACATTCGGCAAGCGCTTTGCCGATCCGCCTACCAGGGCGACGCACTTGCCGGCGGGTGGAACGGCGAGGTGCGCACGGCCAACGGTTGTTCGCTGTGGCGGGAACTGCCGTTTGCCCAGGTCGCCGCGACGGGGTGGACGACGGGGCGGTTCGACCGACTTGTCGCAGTGCGTCAGGGCGATCGCACCGTGGCAGCCGACGTGATCGACTTCAAGACGGACGCGATCGCACCCCACGACGCGGACGCCGTCGCCGCCGCGGTGGAATCGCACCGGGCACAAATGACCTCGTACGGCCGCGCGGCGTGCAGATTACTCGACCTGCCACCCTCGCGAGTCAGATTGCGGCTGCTGTTGCTCTCGGTCGACGTCGCCGTCGACGTGACTCACGTCGCGACGGGCGACAACTCGTGATCCGACCAGTTGCCTGCCACGCTGATAGAGATCACGCCCCGGCGAAGTTTCTGCCGGAGACGTCACACGGCGCAACACGCGGGGTCAGCTCGCGACGGCCGCTTCCGGGCTACTGTTCATCGAGGGCGTGTCGATGAGGTCGAGCAAACCGGCGCGGGTGACGACGCCCACCGGCCGGCCCTGATCGACGATCACGGTTTCGGTGCGCGACGCGGCCACGAAAAACTCGAAGAGTTCGCGGAACGGCGTGGTTGCGTCGTGCGTGGGGACGTCGTTCTGGGCGATGTCGCCGATGCGCACGGTGCTCGACGTGTCAACGAGTTCCTGCGCCGAGACGATTCCGGTCAGATTTCCATTGGCGTCGACGACCGGTACGACTTCCAGGTCTGATCCGGCAAATACGCCGACGACCTCGTCGACCGTGTCGTCTTCGCAGAGCAGCACGCCGCACGGCGTCATTACGTCGCCGGCTACGGCGGCGCTGAACAAGTTATCGGGCGATAGCGTGCGCTGCAGTTGGGCGGCCTCGCCGTCAAACTGTCCGTGTCGGGCGACGCAGTTGCGGCCCGATTGTTTGGCCAACCTCATCGCGGCCAGCGCCCGCTGCAACACGTCCTCGCCGGTCCTATCGTCCCTCAGCGACCAGGACACGCCGAAACTGCCGGTGAGCCGTACCGTGCCGAGCCCACATTCGAATTCCTTGCGGTCCAGCGCGGCACGGGCGCGCTCGGCCCAGTCGGACGCGTCGTTGCCACTGGCGTTGGGCAACACGGCACAAAAGGTGTCTTCGCCAAGACGACCGCCCTGGATGCCGCCGTCGCACAGTCCGCACAAGAACGACGCCAACTGCTTCAGGACGACCTCGGCACCCTCGGCGCCGAACGAGCGATCAACTCGACAGAAGAAGTCGATGTCGAAACAAACGCAGCCTAGCGGTTTTTCCGTCTTTTTCGCCAGGGCGAAGGCCTCGTCGATCAGCAGGCTGGCTCCGCGGGCATTGGGTAGTCCGGTGAGCAGGTCGACCGCCGAACGCTGCTCGTTGCCGACTTCGTGGCGACGCACCTGGATGCCGGTGCGGAGCCGCGCGAGCATTTCTCCATACACGATCGGCTTACGAATGACGTCGTCGACACCGGCTTCGACAGAGAAACGCACGTCCTCGGCCCCGGTGTCGGCGGTCAGCAACACCGTGTAGGGACGACGCAAACCGCTACACAGTTTGCGGCAGAACTCGACGCTCGACTGGGCCCGAATGTCTTGATCGACGAGCACGATGTCGGCCGGTTCGGCCAACATCGCGTTGGCCGCAAGCTGCGGGTCGGCTGCCTGTTGTACGTGATAGCCGAACAGCTCGAGAAAACTCGAGATCTGCCGCAACAGGGCGCGTTCGTCACTGACCACAAGGACATTCGGTTTCTTCGAACTCATAGCAATGGCCGTCGTCTGCTGAAGTGTGGGTGGCTGTGAACCGCATGTCCGCTGCGACTGGCAACGACCGGATGGGCGCGCGTGGGCGGCGGCGGTCATCAGAACTCTACGACACAAGTTTTGAAGCATCGTGACGGTTCTTAAGCGCGGGGCAGATGCCGTGGAAGTATTCGCCGGATCGGCGTCAACGCCCGTCCGGTCGCACCGTTCCGACGCATTGTGCCGACGACCAGTCCGTCAGCGCGGCATTCGGCCGAGGTCGATGCGGCCAGTTGCGACGTGGCCGTAGCGGGGGAGTATGCAAGACAGTCGGTACGTACAGTGCGACTCGCCGAGCCGCGACAATCGGCACGTCCAGTCGTCACCCGACGGAGCGAAGCACGAAACGATAGTTGTCGCTACACGGCGGCCGGTTACGTCCTATTCTTTCCAGTGTGCAGTCCGTGCGCGCTGCTCGCCTGTCGACGTGCTGAAACGACAGGTCGGATCGCCATTGTCTCGCTAATCGCCTGCGAAAACTGACTCATGAAAACCGTGGTGCTTGAAAACGAATCTCCGGCCGTGCCGGCTCTGGAAGTGACCGACGCGGCGGGCAAGTCCGAGCGATACCCGATCGAAGCGGTGCCGTTGTCGATTGGCCGGGACCCGACGTCCGACATCCAGCTCGACTTCAGCCGCGTGTCGCGCGAGCACGCCGTGATCGTGCTCGAAGGGGGCAGCTACCGGGTGCGTGATCTGGGCAGCACGAACGGCACGTTCGTCAACGGCTCGCGCATCGACGAAGCCGCGATTGGAGACGGCGACTTGATCACCGTGGCCGACGTCGAACTGGTCTTCAGCCATCCATCGCCGCGCCGCGCCGCGGACAACGCCACCCAAGTGCTGGACCGGGAAACGGTTTCCTCGTCGGCCCCCAAACAGAGCACGATCCTGGAACTACGTCGTCTGCAGGAGATTCGCCAGCATGAGTTGTATCAGGTGGCGTACCAACCGGTCGTGTTTCTCAACAACCGTTCGACCTTTGCCTACATGGCGGTGCCGCCGTGGCAGGGGTCGCTGCGCCGCCGCACCGGCTTTCCCTCGCTACTGGGACAGGTCGAGTGCCCGCTGGCCGAACAATTGCGAAACCGTTTTCGCGCCGCCGCGACCGAGCAGGCGGCCAAGATACCGGGCGACGTGCGGCTGATCCTACCAATCGACGCCACGGAAATTGGCACTGAAACGCTCACAACGTCGCTCGACTCGATCCGTCGTCTGGTCGACGCGCGTTGCCACCTCGCCGTGATGATCCCGGAACGCACGGCCGGTGACAGCCCCTACATTCGCGACCTGCGGTTGCGACTTAACGAAATGAACATCGACGTGGCGTACGGCGGCTTCACGGGCGGCCTTGCCCAGGTGCTCGAGCACAAGGCCTGCGCGCCGGACTTTCTGGTGCTCGATCCCACGCTGGTCCGCAACCTGGGGCGTCGTCCGGACGACTGCAACAAGATCCGGTCGGTGATCGACGCCTGTCGCGAACTGAACACGCGCGTGATTGCCGAAGGGTTGAAGAGCGCCAGCGAAATCGAAGCGTGTGTCGAAGTCGGCTGCGAACTCGGCGTCGGCGACGGCCTCGGTGCGGCACGTCCGGTGAGCGCCTATCGTCGCAATAATGTTTAACGGAAGCGGCTCCGGCACGACGGATCGGCACTTCCAAGCGCGTCAAGCATTGGCAGAACGTTTCGCGGACCGCCCAGCCACCAGCGGGGCGCGAGGGCCAAGAGCCCGACGCGCCGCCGGCAAGGCCCAGGAAACCCCGACCCCCACGAACGAAACATGGCCGTCGAAATCTCACAAGCGACTGAGCTGATCGCCGGATATACGCTGGTCGAGCGGATCGGCTCGGGTGGTTACGGCGAAGTCTGGCGCGTCGAGGCGCCGGGCGGTCTCAACAAAGCGATGAAAATCGTCTTCGGCCGCATGGACGACGCCCGTGCCGAACGTGAACTCAAGGCACTCAACCGGATCAAGCAGGTGCGTCACCCGTTTTTGCTTTCGCTTGAACGGATCGAGGTCGTCGATGGCCGGTTGGTGATCGTATCGGAATTGGCCGACCGCAGTCTCAAGGACCGTTACGACGAGTGCCGTGGCAACGGCGCCCCAGGGATTCCCCGGGACGAACTCGTCGCCTACCTCCGCGAGGCGGCCGACGCGCTCGACCACTTGGCGAATGTGCACGGTCTGCAGCACCTCGACGTCAAACCGGAAAACCTGCTGCTGACCGGCCACCACATCAAGGTCGCCGATTTTGGCCTCGTCAAGGACATCACGGAAGTTTCGATGTCGATGATGGGGGGGCTGACGCCGACGTACGCTCCTCCCGAAGTGTTCGACGACCGTGCCAGCACGACCAGCGATCAATACAGCCTGGCGATTGTCTACCAGGAAATGCTCACGGGCATCGTGCCGTTCCCGGGGCGCACGGCGGCACAACTCGCGGCGCAACACCTCAAGAGCGAACCTCGGTTGACCCCGCTGCCGCCGGCTGATCGCGGTGTGATTGCGCGCTGCCTCGCCAAGTCTCCAGACCAGCGCTATGGTTCGTGCAGCGAGTTCGTCGACGAGCTGATCGACGCCGGCGACCGAGGCGACGAGTACGAACACGACGACCGTCAACGCTGCTCGTCGGTGGTGGCGACCAGCGTGATCGAACGAGCGCGAGCACCGCTGCCGTTCGGCGATACCGACGACGAGCCGCTCGACGACGTGGCGCTGGAACTCGACCTGCCGCCCGTTGAACGCCCCAAAGCAGCATACGAAGCCGCGGGCCTGCCCGATCGGATCGTGCGCCGCACCACCGTGCGCGACATGCCGCCGCTGGAGCTGCCCGACGCTCAGGCGCCAGTGCGGCCCGTGATTCTTATCGGCATTGGCGGCACCGGGGGACAGATACTGGAACGGATGCGCCGACAATTGAATCGTCGCTTTGGCAACGCCAGACGCATCCCCGCGATCCAACTGCTACTCATCGACACCGACCAGTCCGCGATCAACCAGCTCACGTTGCGTGGCGATGGCACCGGGCTGTCGGCGCGCGAGTCGATGCTGCTGCGGCTGCGCAAAGCCCACGACTATCGACACTACTCTGCGGCGCTGCTGCGCTGGCTGAGTCGCCGCTGGCTGTACAACATCCCTCGCTCACTGACGACCGAGGGCATTCGTCCGCTGGGGCGGCTCGCCCTGGTCGACCACGCCAAGGAATTCACCACGCGGCTCAGCGCGATGGTCGACCTGGCCCACCAGGAGGACTCGGTTCGGGAAACCAGCTACTCGCTCAACCTCGAGGTCGACCGCTCCGTCCCCAACGTCTTCGTCGTCGGTTCAGCGACGGGCGGTACGGCGAGCGGCATGATGCTCGACGTCGGCTACGCCGTTCGCGAGGTACTCGAGCAGCACTCGTTGCCCTGCGACGGCCTGCACGGCATGATGCTCCACTTCACCGCCCGCGGTGCGAAAGACGTCACCTTGCAGCTCGCCAACTCTCACGCCTTGCTGACCGAGGCGTATCACTACCAACAGCTTGGCGCAGGCGGCATCGACGACAACGAAGCGGTCTTTGCTGGCGGCAGCACCGACAAACCTCCCTTCGAACAGACCTATTTCGTCCACCTCGGCGACGACCTGGAAGACCACGACATCTCGCAAGGCATCGATCACGTCGTCGACTACCTGTTGGCGTCGACGGTGACGCCGGCCGCCACGGTCCTCGCCCAAGCCCGCCGCATGGCCGAGCACCCGGGCAACGATTCCAAGTCGGACTCGCGGCTCCGTAGTTTCGGCGTAAAATCTCTGCGTCTGAACATCGCACAGGACGCGAGTGAAGACATCGACGTGATTTGTGCCCACGTCCTCGAGCAATGGTCGGACCCTCGGCTCCGCAAGAGTAATACGACGCTCAACGCCCGCTCCCATTCGACGGTCAACCTCTCCAAGGCGGTTGAAGAAAACGTTTCACCAACGATGGCCCGCTGTCAGCAGGCGCAGGCCTCGTTCGGTATCAGTGTCGCCGAGTTGACCGAACAGTTACGCGAGGCGATCGCCCACGAGTTGGGCGGTGAACTCGACGCACGCGTGGATGAATTGGCCGACATGCCGTTTCGGGTCGCCGGTGTCACGGTCACCCTGCCGGCTGACTCGATCGACGTGCAACAACAGGTCCAGTTGATCAACGCGGCGTTCGAACCGGTCAGCCGGGATGACCGTGACAACGAGGACACGCCGAGCCGGTTTCGCCGCGCCCTGGCAAGCGGCTCGGAGAGCCTGGCGGGAACGTTCGATCAACTGGTGGGTTGGATCCGTCGATTGGCCGACGAACCGGACGCGCGGTTACCGGTCGCCCACGAGGCCGCCGAGTGGTTCGAGGCCACACTGGCCAACGTTCGCGACGACGCCGAGCAACGCCTCCACGAAGCCCAGCAAGACCTGGTGAAACTGCGACAGGCCGCCGCGCAATCTTTCGAGGCGTCGCGGAAAAAGCGCGGTGGCATGTGGCGGGCGGTTGGCAGAGCGCTGCACCGGCGACGGCGGGCGCGATTCCTCCGCGACTATGCCCAACTACAGCTTCAGGTGGCGATCCTCACGTCGGTCGCCCGGCACGTTGAGCGTTGCCGCGTGCAAACCGAGTCGATCCCGCTGACCCTGGAAAAGATGCAACGGGCCATCGACGCGACCATGGACCAACTACCGGCTCCCAAGGCATACTCCGTGGCCGACGTCGAAGCGAAGTCGCCACTGGCCGACGAGGGCAATTGCATTCGCTCGTTGCGGATGGCGCTCAGCCGCGACTTCGAGGCCATCGTGCGTCGAAGTGAAGAGTTGGTAGACCAGGAGTTCGTCACCAAGTCGGGCGGGCTCGAAGCGGCGCTGCTCGGCGACCACGAACGTGCCGATGACCTGCTCAACCAACTCCGCGCGGCCGCGATCGAGGCGCTCAATCGACTTTGCGACTCGATCGGGCCGGTGCAACTGCTGGTCACCAGTGAGGAGGCGTCCGAGGCAGCGGTCGAGCGCTGGGGTGCGTCGCTACAAAAGTCGCAAGCGATGGCCGTTGACCTGGGGGGCACGCGCCAGACGGTGATCTTAGCGCCGCGGTCGCTGGATGCAGTGACGGCCCGCGACTTGACGGCCCGCGCCGGCGGGCCAGAGCCAACGGTCGTTGCCAACCCGGTGCGCGAAATCTCGTTCTGTAGTGAAACCAGCAACCTCTCGCTGACACAGGTGGCCGAGCATTTGATCCGGCGACGCCCCGACGTACGCGACGTGTCGCGTCGACTGCGCACACGCATCGACGTGGAATGGGCACCGCTGCCCACCGTCGAAATCGAAGCGTAGCGCTGGTTGGTTCCCCGTTTCGACTGTCCAAGCCGCTCAGCGCATATCTGACGCCGACGAGAATCACCTTGCCGGGCTGGCAAATCGGCCTTCCAAGCGCTAGACTCACGAGTTGTCTTGTGAGCATGTGTCTCCCGGTCTTGCGCAAAGGTGAGCAACATGGCGGTGAAGGTTTGGCCGTTGCTGGACGTTGACAGTCAGGTCCACGTGGAACGCCTTTTGCTCATGCCCGACGACGTGCCGGGGGCTG
>JAGQPT010000068.1 GCA_020426575.1 Planctomycetales bacterium | reverse complement strand
TGGAATCGATGCCCGACCGAGATTTCGACTGGGAAAACCGCCCACACTTCGTCGAATTGTGTAGGCAAATTGCACCGGACGATCCGACCCTGCTCGACATCGTGTGCACGGCAATTGACGCCCCCACGGCCTACGAATCCAACGTATTGGCTCCAAGAGGTACTCCCGATACCTGGACGCAATGGTACTACATGCCCATGGAAGCGCTGCTTGAAGGTCTGAGAAGTCGCTCTCTTTTGAAAACAGTGGATTGGACATGCTCGTCAGATGAACTGATCTCAGCAGCAGCATCGCTACTGAGGAGATACGAGCGGTCAGCGGATGTAAGTGTGGAGTTTGTACGTGGTGGTGATCGACCTGACGAACACAGGCGTGTTTTATTCGCGCTGACGATGTGTCTTGAATCTTTGGGCTACAGACTGGCGACAATCGAATTAGGGGCGTCATATGATCTGATTCTATTACCCATCGATCGCTATGTACGGTTCGCGCGCGCGTTCCGCTCGATTAGCTATCACCCCCTGAAAGAATGGGGTGAGTGATCGGCGAACACACTCTCCGGCAGCCTCGAATTAGTCCGAAGTGCCGTCTGTTGCTGCGCAACACAGACACTCGCCCGACATCACGTGCACGTCATCAGTGCGCATTGCGATCGCAAGTCTGTGCCACTCAACCGAACTATGCCCGCGCCTACGCCAGAATCTCTTTCACTACCCGGCCGGCGATGTCGGTTAACCTAAAATCGCGGCCCTGGAAGCGGTACGTGAGCCGCAGGTGGTCGATGCCCAACAGGTGCAGCATCGTGGCGTGCAGGTCGTGGACGTCGACCGTGTCCTCGACGGCGTGGTAGCCCAGATCGTCGGTCGCGCCGTGGGTGTAGCCCCCCTTGATGCCGCCGCCGGCCAGAAACATTGAGAAGCCGCGGATGTGGTGGTCGCGCCCCAGCCGTTCGCCTTTGCCCGACTGCGACATCGGCGTGCGGCCAAATTCGCCGGTCCAAACGACCAGCGTCTCGTCGAGCATGCCGCGTCGTTTCAGGTCGGTGATCAGCGCGGCCGTCGGGCGATCGCAGTAGCCGGCGCACTGCTGCATGAACGGCACGATGTCGTTGTGGTGGTCCCAGCCCCGGTGGTAGAGCTGAATGAACCGCACACCCCGCTCGGCCAACCGCCGCGCCAGCAGGCAATTCGCCGCGAACGAACCGTCGGCCCCCTTCGTGCCGTACAGTTCCAGCGTCTCGGCCGACTCGTCGGAAAGGTCCTTCAGCTCCGGCACACTCGTCTGCATCCGGAAGGCCATCTCGTAGGCGCGGATCCGCGCCGCGATTTCCGGGTCCGCCAGCACGTCATTGCGGCGACGATTGATTTCCGCGACGGCGTCGACGACGTCGCGCTGCACCCGCGCGTCGACACCAGCCGGCGATTGGACGTAGTGCACGGGCGATCCCTGCGAGTGGAACTCGACGCCCTGGTACTCGCTCGGCAGAAAGCCGTTGTGCCACTGCCGCGTGGCGATCGGCTGCGGATTGCGTCCGCCGACGGACGTCATCACCACGAAACCGGGCAGGTCGTCGCTTTCGCTCCCCAGACCGTAGTTGATCCAGGAGCCCATGCTGGGCCGGCCCGGTATCTGCGTGCCGGTGTTCATAAACGTATGGGCCGGATCGTGGTTGATCTGCTCGGTGTGCATCGAGCGGATGATGCAGATGTCGTCCGCAATGCCGGCGATGTGCGGCAACACACTGGAAATCTCCTGACCCGACGCGCCGTGCCGGGCAAACTCGAACCGTGGTCCCATGCAGACGAGTTCGGCACCCTGCAGCTGCGCGATCGGCTGGCCGGTGGTCACCGACGCCGGCATCGGCTTGCCGTCCATCTCGGCGAGTTTCGGCTTGTAGTCGAACGTCTCCAGATGCGACGGCCCGCCGGCCATGCAGAGAAAGATCACCCGTTTGATCTGCGGCGGCCGATGAAACGAGCCGAGCACACCTCCGTGGCTGAGCTGACTTGTCGTCCGCTCGAGTTCGGCGGCCGCCAACAGCGACGGATCCAACAAACTCGCCAGTGCCAGTCCACCGACTCCCTGCGCAGCCCGCCCCAAAAAGGCGCGTCGAGCCAACTTCGTGTGCCAGTGATCTGTGGGGGTCGGTCGAGACATTTTGTGCGCCGTCGTGCTCGTCGCGCGTTTCGGATTCACTCAGTACCGTGTGATCGTTTCGTGTAGGTTCAGGATCGTGCGGGCCACCGACGTCCAGGCCGCCAACTCGACCACATCGACGTCGTCGGGCAGCGGCGCCTTGCCGTTGTCGCCGACTTCGAGCGCCGCGTCGGGGTCGTGCACGTAGTGCGCCAAGTGCCTGGCGTACAGGTCGGTGAGCACCGCGCGTTCCTCGTCAGTCGCATCCCGCGCCACGGCCCGACGAAACGCCCAGTCGATGCGCTGGCCGACCGTGGCGCCGCCGTTGCGGACCATCTGCGCGGCCAGAACCCGAGCGGCCTCGACAAACGATGGATCGTTCAGCAGCACCAGCGCAGCCAGCGGCGTGTTCGAGCGGGGACGGTCCGCCGTACACTCCTCGCGGCTGGGCGCATCGAAGGCCAGCAGCGCCGGGTGCAGGAACGTACGCTGCCAGTGCACGTAGACACCGCGGCGATATTGCCGGTCGTCGCTGTCGTGGTGGTACGTTCGCTTGGGAAAATTCAGGTGCGCGTAGTAGCCGAACGGCTGGTACGGCCGCACGCTCTCGCCACCGACACGATCGACCAACAGGCCGCTGATCGCCAGGGCGTTGTCGCGGACAAACTCGGCATCGAGCCGGAACCGCGACTGTCGGGCGATGAGTCGATTGTACGGGTCGCGCTGCCGAAGTTCGGGACTCACATCGGACGACTGTCGATAGGCCGACGACGTCACGATCAGCCGGACCATATGTTTGACGTCCCAGCCGCTTTCGACGAACTCGACCGCCATCCAGTCGAGCAGGGCGGGGTGCGTGGGCCACTCCCCCTGCGAACCGACGTCATCGAGCACCTTCGAGAGTCCCGTGCCAAAGAACAGCTTCCAAAGCCGATTGACGTAGACCCTTGCCGTCAGCGGTTGCTCGCCTGCCACCATCCAGCGGGCCAGATCGAGCCGCGTCGCCCGTTCACCGCCAGTATCGACCTGCGGCAGGAAATGCGGCACGGCGGGAATGACCGTCTCGCCGCCGTCGTCCATCCAATCGCCACGACGCAGCACACGCATCTCGCGCGGCGGTACTGCCACTGCAGGAATCGTGTGACGCACCGTCGTGGCGAACGCCTGGCGCGCGTCGCGCGCCGCCGTCAGTTCCCCCCAAATCACGCTGGTCTCGGGGTGAACGTGGTTGCGGTAATACTCGGCGAGCTGCCGACGCTGTTCGTCATTTCGCTCCGGATCGGCAATCTCGACGACGTTGCGAAGCGCCTCGGGAAATTCCGCCAACGCGTCGGCCGCAGGAGAACCCGCCGCGGTGTCTGCGTCGCCGCCTACGTCTGCCGCGGAAGTTGCCGCAAGCGACGTTTCCCAGCTTGCCTGAGCAGCGGGGAGATCATGCGACGCGGCCGCCATGCGCGCCTCGGCAGTGGCGATCGCAGCGTCGAGCCGCGCCAACTCGTCGGCCTGTTCGTCGTCGGGAACTGAAAGATCGGCAACGGGATCGCCGACTCCTTTTTCTCGTAGCCCGGCGAAAAACGCCGCCAGACTGTAGAAGTCCTTGGTGGTGTACGGATCGTATTTGTGGTCGTGACACTCGGCGCAGCCCATCGTCGCGCCGAGCCAAGTCGTCGCCGTCGTCCGCACGCGGTCGGCAGCGTACTTGGCCAGATACTCTTTTGCCTGCGCGCCACCTTCGATCGTGGTCCGGCCGAGCATGTTGTATCCTGACGCCACGCGCTGCCACGTCGTCGCGTCTGGCAGCAGGTCGCCGGCCACCTGTTCGATCGTGAACTGATCGAACGGCATGTTGTCGTTCAGGGCGTTGATGACGTAGTCGCGGTACGGCGCGATCTGCCGCTCCTGGTCGCCGTGGTAACCGACCGTGTCCGCATAGCGCACCAGGTCGAGCCAGGGAACCGCCATTCGCTCGCCGTAGCGGGGCGAACCGAGCAGAGCGTCGACGAGAGCTTCGTAAGCATCGTCGCTGGGATCGGCCGCAAACGCCGCGATCACCTCGAGGTCAGGCGGCAATCCCGTCAGATCGAGGCTCAACCGTCGCACGAGCACGTGCGGCTCAGCGACGGAAGACGGCGACAGCCCCTCGGCGTCGAGCCGCGCCAGCACAAATCGGTCGATCGTGCCGCGTGCCCAGGTCGGCTGGCTCACCTCGGGCACTGGGGGGCGCGTCGGCGGTACGAACGACCAATGCTGTTGCCACCGGCCTCCTTCTTCGATCCAACGGCGCAGGACATTGACTTGCTCGGCCGTGAGTTGCTTGCCAAAGTCCTCGGGCGGCATCCGCATCGACACATCGTCGGTCGACACGCGGCGGTAGAGTTCGCTCTCGGCGGGCTCGCCGGGGACCACAAGCGTCTCGCCCGATTCGAGCTCGACCTCGCCGGCATCGACGGTGTCGAGCCGCAAGCCGGCTTCACGCTTTGCGCCATCCTGGCCGTGACAGGCGAAACAATGGTTCGAGAGAATGGGCCGCACGTCGCGATTGAACTGGATCGTGCCAGCGGGCCCACCGACGTCGGCTTGGACCGCCGTTACCAGGACGAAACAAACCATCGCCACCGCCCCAAATAACCGCTGCAAACGATCGACGCGGCGTGGCCTTCCAGTCGTCTTGCGGCAGCGAGTCGTCATCACACCGTGCGGCCAAAGGTTTCGTTGCGGATAACGTCGGCCCGGCACACGAGTGTGACCACTCGCTGGCTCCGCGGCACCGACGGCGCATGCAACACCCATGCGCTGTCGTGCTCAATTATAGACAATTCAGCCGGCGCCTTGCAGCACTACTGCCGCCGAGGAGACCTCGTGCCTGGCCGTGGCTAATTATCCTCGCCCGCAAAGGGGTTTTCGTTGTCGGCGTTGTCCGCGTCGTCGCCGACATCATCGGTGGCGTCAGTATCTCCGGCATCCGGTTTGGCGCCGGCGTCTGTTGAGGCGTCGCCCTCGGCCGCTGCGGCGTCCGCGTTCTCTTTCTTCATCGGCGGTTCGAGCAGCACTGGCTCTTCGAGGGCAATCTCGTGCAGGCACTGCGTCATACCGCCGCTGGTCCCCATGTAGATGCGGTCGTTGTACGTGTTCATGGCAAGCCAGTCGAAACCCGTTACGTCGATCGTCCGCGTCGAACGTGCGGTCGCCGGATCGACGACGTGCAACAGACCATCGAGCCCCAGCAAGTACCAGCGGTCGGGACTGGCGGCCACGAACTGGCGTACGCCGGGAACGACGTCGCGCTCGAGGCCGTCGGAAACCTCAATCACGTGCATGTCTCCCGATTCGGTGATGACGAGTCCGATGTCGCGCATTCCGACCAGCGGGTGACGGACAATGCTGCCGCTGGAGAATCGCCAGTTCATTTTGCCCGTGGCTTCGTCGATGGCATAGGCGAACCCGTCGGCCGTAACCACGAAGAGATTCGGAGCGAAATGCGTGAGCGGGGCGTAAACCCGCGATCCGGCGTCGAAGCGATAACGGCTTCTGCGGTCTTTCAGTTCGATTGAGAACACCTCGCCGCGCATGGTGGCCCAACTGGCGCCGGTGTCGCTGATGATGGCCGGCTGATCGATCTCGGAGCCCGAATTGTACACAAACGCCGGATTCGTCACCTTGTGGTCAATCTGGCGCTTCGCGGTGTCTTTGTCCGGACGGTCCGCATCTTCGATCTCCCAGGACGACATCATGCCGTCGAAGGCGGGGACCCAGACGCGTCCGGCTCCCACGGAGGGCGCTCCCCCTTGGGCACGCGCGAGCTTCTTTTCCATGACAGACTCACCCGTTGCACGCCGCAGTACGTACACACGCGAATCGTTCACCACGGCGACGTAGTTCGCGTCGAACCCGACGTCCGTGGTCGGCGATTCCGGATCCTTCACTCTCACGGTCCAAATCGCACGGCCGGTCTCGCCGTCGATGGCCAAGACCAGGCCGCGTTTCGTGGTGACGAAAACCTCGTTGCCATCGACCTGGACGTTGTTTACCTCGTCAAACGTCGGGCTCATTGGCAATTGACGCGCCCACCCCCAAACGAGGCCCTGTCGAAGCGCCACGTCACGGGGCACCAAGGCCGAAACCGCTGACTCGGCGTAGGCGCTGCCGACAGCCACGGCGGCGGTGAGCAGCATCAATTGAAGGCGCAACAGCGTGCGTACCAGCATCGTCCATTCTCACGGTGTTTTGGTGCAGCGACATTGAAGCGGGCGCACGTCAACCGAAGACGTACGGCCAACGCACCGGCATCTGCGCCGTGCGTTTTGACCAGCTCACCGGCCGGGGGACCGTCCAAGGTGGTAATCCTTCCAGCATAACCCAAACATGCGGCCGAGACACCGTGAGGAACCCGACAATTCTGCCAGGCATCAACGGGCAACGGCGTCGCGCCGGGACCGCACACGGGCTTGCCGTGATGGGTGAAGCCAACTGGAAGGCCGACTCCGCCGACGGAACCACTAACGGCCGCGAGACTCCTGGCCAGGTGGGCCCCCTCGACGCTCAGGGCCGTCTTTCCTACGATGGGCCCGAACTCGCTGTCCCCCATCAGGTTGTCTCGCGGCGAGCGGAGGCGTTTACCAATGGAATTCACGGCCCTGGATCAATCTGCGCACGACGCGTTAGGAGCGATCCTCGGCTATCTGAATTACTCTTCTGGCACGCCCGACCACAACTTCCAACGCCACTTGAACGACGTCTTCGCCAGGGTCGAAGCTGCCACGCCCGACGAGCCAAGTTGGCGAAAGGTGCACCTGCTGCTGCGACGGGAACTCGAAGTCCGCCGCGGGCAGGGCAGCGCCTTCCAGGAAGTTGACCAGGCCCAGACCGTTCTCGGTCTCATTTTCGACCGTGTACTGCCCGCCTACCGCAAGTTCCACGCCGATCTGCTGCTGCACCAGTCGGCCCACGATCTGTTCCGACCCCTGTTCATCGCCCGCGTGGCCGAGGAACTGCTCAAGGTCGGCGGGCCCTGGGAGGAAACCGATCGAGTTGTCGAAGGCACGATCAACCACTTGAACGACTACGTCGGCTACCGTCCGGTCGCGGTGCTGGAAAACGAGCGGCGTGTCGAGCCGTACGCCCACGAACGGGTACGGCCTATCCCGCTCTTCATCAAAGGGGCCGGCGTGGCCGTCGGCCGATTCCATGACGTCGTCAGCGCCGCCCTAGACATCCTCACACACACGGACGAGGACCTGCTGCAGGCCGCACACTTCGAAATCTCACATCTCGAAGAGCTGGCGCTCGACCCACGGGCCTACGATTTCGACCACCCCGTCAATCGTCGGCCTAATTACCAGTTCGGCCTCTGGGACCCACAGCAGGTCGACCAAAACGGGTATTACAACCGCTACGTGATCCAGCCGATTACGCTGGGATCGCTGCTGCACCGGGTGGTCACGAATACGGAGTTGCCGCGCGACGAGCTCTTGTACGAGGCCGGCGGAGTACTGGCGGGAACGATCCTGATGGCGTCGGGAGTGAGCGGATGGGGGCCCGCCGCGCACGACTCGGAAACCACCTTGGCGACGTTGACGTCACACATCGCCAGTTATCGCGACGAGTATTATCGCCGCCTGCTCGACCGCGCCTCCCCGAAGCATCGCCAACGGCTGGTCGAAGAGCATCAACAACTCCGTCAGCCCTTTGCCGGGGCGCGGCAAGACCTCAACCACCAGATCTCCGTGCGCCGCGCCACGCAGTTGCAGCACGTTCAGCTCGCG
>JAGQPT010000067.1 GCA_020426575.1 Planctomycetales bacterium | reverse complement strand
AGCCGCTTGTACTTCCCCGCGCTCCAGAGGGGGATGTCGCTTTTGTACCACTTCGAAAACGTACTCTCGCTGGGGCCGCCGGGGAGGTTCGTCCAGGCTTCGTCCGTGCCCATGTCGGTGACGAAGTGGTAGCTGGGCGCGAACGTCGTTTCGCGCCGCGCCGCGCGGAGCAGGTGTCCTTGAAACGGCGTGGCGTGGCAGCCCGGCATTGGCAGGTCGGCCGTGTGGAAGCCGAGCGCCCGGCCGACGATTTTCGCCCCCACGAATCGGTTCGTGAAGTTGAAGGCATTCGTCTTGCTCCAGGGCTGATCGACCTGGCCGTCGAGTGAAGCGGCAGCCCGACGGATCATCTCGCCCTTGTCGCGATGGCGCCACCACTGCGAGTCGTCGCGATGCAATAGGCGGTCGATCATTGTGACCACCATCATCGAGAATCCGGCGCGCGAACTGAGGTACAACATCCGCCGCCAACCGATGCCACCTTCCTCCTCGCCCTGCCCGAAGACCTCGAGCAACACGGCGCGATACAGCCGCGTGAACAACGTCGCCTCGGTGCTTTCGGGCGCGTAATTGCAGTCCCAGGCCGCGAGCCGACGCTTTACTTTGCCGTCCGGCAACTGCGGCAGGAAGATCGCCAGCAGGTCGCGTGCCTGCACGCTGATCACGTCGTACTGCAACCGCTGCATGTCGTCGATCGTCGACTGGGGCAGGGCAGCGAGTCGTTCGACGATCCGCCGCTTGCGGTAATCGGGTACCGGCAGCGTCGTCAGCGCCGGACCGTCCGGCGGATTGATGTTCTCATTGGCCGAGGCGATGAAGCCTTCCGGCGGATTGTAGACGCGCGGCAGTACGTCGCTCGGCAGCCGACCCCGCCAGTGGTTCGCATCGTCCCAGGCCGGTACGGGCAGCAGCCCGCCCTTGGGATCGCTCCGCCGTGGGAACCAGCCGTTCACCTGCCGACCGATGTTCCCCTGGCGGTCGGCGAACAGCCAGACCAGTGTCGGTTGCGGGCACTCGCGCACCAGGTCCATCGCTTCGAGCGTGTCGTGGTAGAAGGGCAGGTCGAGCCAGGTCGTCACCGAGCGGCCCACTCCCTCCATCGTGCCGATCCACTTGATCGAGAGGTACAACCCCTCGCCCGTTTCGTCGGGGTTGGCGTCGAGCGTGCCTTCGTCGTTCTCATAGACCAACACGGTTTCGGCGGGCTGCCCCTTGCGGGCGATCACCTCGGTGCGAACGCGAAAGTCGTGCCAGCCATCCTGGCGGCGGTATTGCCAACGGCCGTTGCGCTGGCGGCAGTCCTCGATGAAGAAGTCGCTCGTGTCACCCTTGAGATAGGTCACGCCCCAGGAAAGGTCGCGCGTGCGGCCGACCGCCACCATTGGCGTGCCGGGCAGGCTGGCCCCCATCAGGTATTCATCGCCCCACTGGAGCACGACCTCGTACCAGATCGCCGGCAGGCGATTGATTTCCAGATGCGGGTCCGAGGCCAACAGGGCCGACCCGGTCGCGCTGCGCTGCGGCGCCACCACCCAAGCGTTGCTACCCGCCAGTCGGGGCAGGTCGGCGAGCACTTCCAGGGCGTCGTCCGAGAGTTGCCGCGAGATCTTCACCTGCCGCAACAACGCGAGGTCCGCGCCGTCGAGGTGCGGACTGAACAACTCGCGCATCCGCGCGTCGTCGACACGTGTGTGCAGCAGATCGAGCAGGATGCGTTCGTTCTGTTGTTGACCGACAGCCAGGCCACCAAAGCTGAGCAGATTGCCGATCATCAACACCGCCTGTTGATTCCAGGGGTCGCGCTGAAAACCGGTCGCCCACATCGGCAGCGAACGCCGCTGTTGTGCCAGGCTGTCGTTGACCCCTTCGCAGTAGGTCGTCAAATCGCCGAACGCCGCGTCGCCGATGTTGTCGACTTCGCGCTCCAGGTTCAGATGCAGGCCGCGGTGGCGAAAGAAGCGGTCGGTTTCGACCAGTTCCGGCTGATCAGCGATCAGTTCAGCGCCGCGGCCACTAGCCACGGCGCGAGCGAAGAGCATCTGTGTGGGGCGGTCCTGCGCGTGCAGGTAACCCAGTCCGTACAGTGCATCACGCCAATCGCGGGCCTGGATGTGCGGCACACCGTGGTCGTCGCGGGTGAAGGCGAATTCGCGGCGGTTGTTCTTGATGCGAAGTGTCTTCATCCCTGTCCGGTCGGGAAGCGGGGCCTGGGGGCCGTGGTGCGTCGCCGCACTGGGGGGGGTGAACCGCCCGGAAAGCTAGCAGATGTGCGGGTCGGCTCGATGGGGGAGCATGGCTGCTACTCCCATTGTAACATCGAGTGCCGGCGCGGCCGCAGTTGAAGTTTTTGCCGATGCCGCGTCCGTGGCGGAACGCCGCATATTCGGCCGTCGACATCGGCCACGAACCACTATCGCGGCCGATGTCTTCGGTATCGCGCCAGCGTGACGATCCCCCCCAGGGCTGCCGCCCCGAGAGCACCGGGTTCGGGGACGGCCGGCCCCTTCGCCTGGTGATGCAGGTATTCCTCCAGGTTGGTGTAGCCGTTGCCGTCGAGGTCGCCATTGTTGTCGGCCACGTCGGGGTCGAGCCCCTCGATCATTTCTTCCCACCAGTTGGGCATACCGTCGCCGTCGGTGTCCCAGCCATCCGGGCGTACCAGCGCTTCGATCACTGGGTAGCCGCCGACTTCGTTCTGCGAGTCGATGATGCTGCCTTCGCCCGACAGGATCTCGCGGATCAACCGTTGGTCGACTGTGTCGCGGTTCCAGAAGAACGCCCCGGCGTGACCCGTCACGTTGGCGAAGGCGTCGATGGCGCTGTCCGTCGTTACGAACTCCATCGGTAACGGTTGGCTCACCCGCACGTAGTCGCCCTGGAAGAGCACGTCGTCGTGGCCGTCGAGCACTCCGTTCATCGTGCCGTCGTACATGTTGCCGGCGACGTATGCCGCCACGTTGTTGGGCGTATTGGCACTGAACCGCCAACCGCTTTGTTCAGGTCCGCGCACAACGTAGTTGCCCACGTAGTTCATGTTCAGCCGTTGGCTCTCGCCACTGGTGTAGCCGCCGCTGCGGTTGTTGTAGAGCACGTTGTTGCGCAGGTCGGCGTCCATCCGCTGGTCGTCCGTGTAGGTCCCCACGGCCGGGTTGCGGTTGGCGTTGTTGCTCCATAGATTGTGGTGAAACGTCACTCGGCCGTCACCCGTGCCGGGCTTGATCAGGCTGCCGTATCCGTGGTGACCTCGTCCGCCAGGATCGTAATCGGGGTTCCAGACGTCGTGCCACAGGCCGGTCTGATCCAGCCCTTCGCTGATCAGTGAATATTGAACCGTCACGCGTTTTGTACCGTCGCCGGCGACGCTCAGATTCTCATCGATCGCCCACGATGTCGACACGTGATCGATGATCACGTCCGAGGCGTTGATTGACAGGGCATCTCCCGAGAACCCGCCCTCGGCACCGGGGCCCTTGCGGGCATCGCCCGGGCGCACACGAAGATGCCGCATGATCACATTGCGTGCTTGAATCGTCAGACCGTAGTTGTAGATCGAGATGCCGGGGCCGGGCGCCGTTTCCCCGGCGATCGTCACGTCGGAGCGGCGCAGACGTATGGTCGATTCCAGCGGGATCGAGCCGCTGACGTCAAACACGATCGTGCGTGGTCCCTGTGCCGAATCGATACCATTGCGCAGCGACCCGTTGCCGGAGTCGTTGAGATTCGTGACGTGGTAAACGTCGCCGCCACGACCACCGGTTGTGTAGCGGCCTTCACCTTCGGCGCCGGGGAACGCGGGAAATTGCCCCCATGCCGGTGTGATCAACACCCCGCTGCAAATCATCCCAATCCCGGCAAAAAGTACCGCAGGAAAACACACGTGACGCGCCGCAGAGGCCGGCGCGCAGTCGAAGCCGCTGCGCATCATGTGATGTCCTCGTCTCTGAGTCCTTGGTGTTGCGCCGCCATTCGACGTTCCGAGTCGGTAGCGGCGTTGTCTAACCACCGTGGGCGACAGGCAGGCAGCTTTTAGCTGATGGATTTCAGGCGTGTCACCATTTGCCCGCGGCAACCGCGAGCCAATGCCGATTGTGAACCAGCCAACAACGAAACGCAAACAGCACGCCTAGAAAACCATTGCGAGCGGCGGCCGACGCGGCAATGCCCGACGTGGCGATGCCGGCAAGACATGTGCTCGAAAACGCACCTTGTCGGCTACTCGGCGCCCGAGATGCCCGGTGACGCAGTGAAGCCGACCGTCGGCGTGCCGTCGTCGAGACGCCACAATTGTACGGTGCCGTCCTGGTTACCACCGGCCACGATGCCGCCTGGTTCGTGGACCGCGATGGTCTGGACCCAGTCAATGTTGCCGTGTTCGGCCGGAGCTTCCAGATTCCGAACGGCAGCGTGGTCACCCACGTTGAATTGACGCACCGTGCCGTCCGCCGAACCGCTCACCAGGTACGCCCCGGAAATCTTCAGCGCGAGCACGTCGGCGCCGAAGCCGGCGATCTCCGCCTGCTGTTTGCCGTCGGCCGGATTCCATACCCGAATGTGGGCGTCGGCGCCGGCGGAGAAAATCTTGGTCGAGTCGCCGCTGAAGACGGCGGCGTAGACCGGTTCGCCGTGGCCGCTGAACGTGGCCAACGAATCGCCGCTCGCCGAGTCGAATACTTTCGACGTGCCGTCGCGACTGGCCGACACGAGGCGCGTCGCGTCGGCATTCCAGGCGACGTCGTGCACCCAGTCGGCGTGCTCTTCGATCATCACTTGCTCGGCGCCGCTGGCGACGTCGAACACGCGAATCGAACGGTCGGCACCGCACGTGGCAATGCGATCGCCGGCCGGACTAAACGCCACGCCCAGAGCGACGTCGGCCATTGCGACCAGGTCGCGTTGTACTGAGCCGTCGGCCGTGCGGTACAGCCGCACCTCCCCCAATTCACCCGGTATGCCGCTGGCGACAGCCAACACTGCGCCGTCGGGGCTGAAAGCCAGATCGTACGTCCGCTCGGCCACGTTGCCGACACGCGTGGCCAACGTGCCGTCGGCCACGCTCCAGAGCGTCACTTCGTAATAGCCGCTTACGGCCAGTCGTGTGCCGTCGGGGCTGAACGCCAACGCCGTGATTGGCAGTGCAGCAGGATAAACCTGCGGAGCCGCCGGGTGGGTTCGTAGCGGGATGATCGCCGAGAGGGGCTGCTGCGGATCCGGGCCGTCGTACTTGCCCCCTTCGCTGATCCAGCGGCGCACCAGCGCCAATTCTTCGCCGGGGATCGGCTCACCGTCCATCGGCATCCGCTCCGACTCGTCGTCACTGGCCAGCAGCTGGTAGAGCCGGCTCTCGTCGGGACTGCCGGCCACGACGATCGCCTCGCCACTGGCACCAGACGCGCTCAGGCCGGCGAAGGTGTCGAGTCGGTAGTCACCCTCGGATTTGTCTTTGCCGTGACAGGCCTGGCAGCGTTGGATGAAAATCGGCGCAACATCGCGCGCAAAACTGATCGAACCGTCGGCTGCCGGGGCATCCGCTCGGCTGGTCGACGCCACAATCACACATAACCCGGCCGCGCATAACCAACCCACGCAGAACATCTCGGCGTGGCTCTTGGCGGTGGTGAAGGCGTTGTGGCACATGGTTCGCCACTCCGAGCATTGAGCGGGACAGCCCCGGGGTGGATCCGACACGCAAAGGCGGCACCCCTCTGTGCGGCACCAGACCTGTGCGGCACCGGGCGCCCCGTCTGTGCGGCAACTGGCCTTGCGCGGCAGGTGACGTTGCGGCAGTTGATGTTGCGGCGAAGTCGGCGACTGCTGCCGCGAGCCGGCCGAATGGTATTACTTCTTGCGATGGCGAATCTTGGCGCGCATACGGCGCTTCTTACGACCAATCTTGCGACGTCCCTTTCCGGACTGTTTGGTTCCCACGAATGACTCTCCTGGGTTGGGGTTTTTGCGGTAAAGGTTCCGGGGCTAACGGATCATCAGACGGCAACGGCGTCGTGGCTTTGGGCGCGCGGCCTCAACGCTGCGGGCTGCCTGGGTGCCAGCGCACGGCACGAGCATTGCCCCTTGGTCCCCGACGGCGGGACCCCCTAGTCTACGCTGCCACAAGCCGCCCCGGCAAGTGTCGCGCGATTCGACCGGCGTGCAAATGTTCAGTGGCGCGGGGTTGCCACCGTAGGCATGGGGGCGGCACCGAGACCACCTATTTCCCCACCGCCGAGCGATAGCAGAAGGCGAACAGCAGGTCCCACTCCGACTGTTGAACCCGCTCGCAGAGCGCCACATGCTCCGGTTGGGCGCCAGTGCGGGCTCGTTCTACCAGGTCGATCATCGCGAACGGGTCCCAGTTCTGCTGCGTCGTCAGAAAAGCTGCCGCGCCGTCGGCGCCGGTTTCCACGGCCAAACAGCGGGCCGAATCGCACAGTTCGGCGAAAACCGGGTGCTGGCCGACACGCCGAAACCAGTATTTTGCATTCGAAGCGTCCGGCTCGCGGCGGTGCATGATGCCGTGCCAGTAGCTGCCCGTTGTGGTTTCGATCTCCTGGCTGAGCGAGTGCGAGCGGTCCAGGAAATCGTGGTACAGCCATAAACCCGCGATGCAAGCATCGGCCATCAGCGGGTCTGCCAACGGTGCCGCAGGGGCCATCGAGTCACGCGAGAGCCCCCGCAGTTGTTCAAATGCCCCCTGATTCGGTCGGCCGGGGCCCAGTTCGGCAACCCGCGGCGGACTCAACAACTCACGAATCGCCGGCGGATAGCGTGAAACATCGATACGGGGCATGGTGCGACTCCTCACGCGACGGTGGCGATGCGATTTTCTCGACGTTCTCTGCCGAGGACGCAAGTTTAACTCGAAATTGCTGCCACGTCGTGTAGGATGAAGCGGGCCGTGGGCGTTTGGTTCATGAGTTGCAGCGCGATGACGAGTGCGGGCGTGGTGCCCCACCTCCGCCGTTGGTCGTCGCACTGGCAAACGGCTCAGGAGCGACTTTTTTAACTACACCGGCAAGTCATCGCTTGTTAGACTAATGCGCCTGCCGCGCCGACGCGAAACATGCCCCGAGTTGAGCGAACGATCCCACGACCGAATACGTTTTTCGTCGCGCTGTCCTCTCGCGCAATTGCGATGTTCCGAGACTCTCAATTTATCCGCGGTCAGTTACAATTCGACAAAACAGGTAACCTGACCCGTTCTCTCGCACCGAGAGCCCTGCTTGTCGACGTCACTAGGTATGTCTGGTCATGACTAGCGAATCACACGATGCCCCGATGGCCTCGGCCGAAAGGGATGAACCGCTTCCCACTTCTTCCCATGCCGCGACCGAGATTTCGGAGCCCGATTCGGCGTCGTCCGACGCCGGGGACGAATCCACTGAGTCGGCAGAAAGCCAAGCCGGCGAAGCCGCAGCGTCGGGCGTGACCACCGCCGCCCGCCCCAAGCAGCGCCTGTTGATCGGTTCGCAGCGCACGACCAGCGCCGATTCGGCCGGCGCGCCCGCGCCGTCGGCAGCTGCTTCGCCGTCCGACGCTTCTGCGTCCGACGCCGTGTCAACCGATCGGCCCGCAGTGGACGCGTCGCAATCAGCCGCGGCGCTGTCGGAGCCGCCAGCTACGTCGGCCGGCGGGTCGCGCCCCGACGATGAGACGGGTGAAGACGAAATCACAGCATCGTCCGGCGAGGCCGCTCTATCCGCCGCCACCGTCGCGCCGAAATCATCCGGCCGCGTCGCCGTGCCGAACCTCCGCGAAGACCTCTCTCCCGACCTGCAGGCCGAACTCGATGCCGCGATTGGTTCGGCCGGTTCGCTCGACGATGCGATGGCGGCGAGTGCGTCCGAGGCGACCGGGGAACTTGCCCCCCATGCGACGGTCGTGGGAACGGTCGTGTCGATTCGCCAGGAAGACGTGTTTGTCGACGTCGGCACGCCGCATCAGGGCATCGTTCCGCTCAAGCAATTCGGCTCGGCGCCGAGCGTGGGTACCAAGCTCGAAGTCGTCGTCGTGCGCTTTGATGCCGGCGAAGGACTTTATGAACTCACGATTCCCGGCAAGGCGACCGCCGTCGCCGACTGGTCGCAGGTCGCCGAAGGCCAAATCGTCGAGGCGACGGTCACCGGTACGAACAAAGGGGGACTCGACGTGCAGGTCAGCCACCTGCATGGTTTCGTTCCGGCCAGTCAGTGCTCACTCTACCACGTCGCCGACCTTTCCGATTTCGTCGGTCAGAAGCTGGCCTGCCTGGTGACGGAGGTGAAACCGAAACGCCGCCGCCTTGTGCTCAGCCACCGCGCGGTGTTGGAAAAAGAGCGTGAGGAGGCCCGCGCCAAGCTGTTGGCCGAGATCAAGCCGGGCGACCTCCG
The DNA here is from genome assembly GCA_020426575.1 of Planctomycetales bacterium. Taxonomy (GTDB): domain Bacteria; phylum Planctomycetota; class Planctomycetia; order Pirellulales; family JAEUIK01; genus JAGQPT01. Next base: position 13 of record JAGQPT010000067.1, on the reverse strand, counting down.
CAACGGCGTCGTT
>JAGQPT010000066.1 GCA_020426575.1 Planctomycetales bacterium | reverse complement strand
GCCCAATGTCGTGGGATTGCCAGTTGCCCCTGGCTTCCCGTTCGACGCTGAGGTTCGCTGCCCGCGTTTCCTCCCCCCGATGGGTTGTCGCTTACATCGACATCGGGACAATACGAAGCACCAGCATTGCATCCTAGCAGAGTGGCTGTCGTCTGCAAGTAATTGCCGGAAGGCAGAAACGGAGGCTCGTTCCCAGGTCGGTGATGCCGCGCTGGTCCAAACGTTGCGAAGCGTCTACTTTTACACTCACGACCCTTTTGCCACGCCCACCCCGATGCCCGCTGGCCGCCGTGTCCGACTTCCCCGCCAACTCGCTCACGCGTGGCCGCCCCCCGAATGGGCGGACCTGGGCATCGTCGTGGCCGTCTCGGGCGGTGCCGACAGTGTGGCCCTGCTGCGCGGCCTCGCCACGATCCGCCGCCCGGGGCCGGGCCGAATGCTGATCGCCCACTTCAACCATCGGCTCCGCGGTGACGCTTCGACACGCGACGAGGCGTTCGTTCGCGAACTGGCCGAATCGCTCGCCTTGCCCATTCAGGTCGGACATTGGAGCGACCGGTCAACGGCGGCGGAGAACGACTCGATCGATGACGGCGACAGTGACAATGACAGCGAGTCTCACGACAACCCCTGCGATGAAGCGTCCGCCCGACAAGCGCGCTATCGCTTCTTGTTGGACGTGGCGCACCAACACGGTGCTCGCTTCGTGGCCACGGCTCACACGGCCGATGACCAGGCCGAGACCGTCTTGCACCACGTACTGCGGGGGACGGGCCTGGCGGGGCTTGCCGGCATCCCTCGCGTCCGGCGATTGAGCGAGGCCGTGACGCTGATTCGCCCAATGCTGGACGTCAGCCGCGCCGACGTCGAGCATTTTCTGCAGGAGATCGGTCAGGCCTATTGCCACGACGCAACGAACGACACGTCGCACTACACGCGCAACCGCATTCGTCAGGAGGTAATGCCGCAACTGTCGGCGGCATTCAATCCCCGTCTTGGCGAGGCGCTGCGCAACCTGGCCCGCAGCGCCGCCGGTGCGCGCGAAGTGGTCAACCGCGCCGCCGACGCCTTGACCGAGCGGGCCGTCACATTCGACGGCGACGTGGTGGTCCTTCAGGTGGCGGCATTCGCCGACGAGCCGTCATACCTGATCCGAGAGACGCTGATAGCCGTTTGGCGCCGGCAGCAGTGGCCGCGTCAGGCGATGCGTCACGAACACTGGGATCGACTCGCGGGGATGGTCGCCGCGTCGTCGGATACCACGGCCGTTGACTTTCCCGGTAACGTGCACGCGCGGCGCGAGAGCGATCGCCTCACGCTCACGCGCCTAGCATGAGGCAGTCGGTCGATCACGCCGCACCCGCTATTCGACCGGCCCTTCGACACCGCCAGTGTATCTCTCGCCATCGGGCTCCTTGCCGTGCAAGACCTCGACCTTATAGCCGCCCTTGGCACGGAAGTAGATGACCAGGATCAAGTACCCAATCGCCATCATGAACGGCACGACTGCCGTGTAACGCAGCGCCTTTCTACCGCCGAACGTGCTGGCCGCGAGGACGAGTTTCTGATCTTCCGTCAACTCGTCGGCGGGGAGTTCCTTGATTTCGCCCAGCTTGGCGGCATTCAGCCCCGCGACCGGCTCGAAGAAGAGAAACCGGTTCTTGTCGGCCGAAAGAAAGGACTCGTAAACCTCCGGCGGCGCCGTCGCCCGCAGCTCTTCGGCAGCGAAGCGGTCCTGCTGATATCCGATGCCTGGGCCACCCAGGAAACCGGCTGAGAGCATGCCGATGCCGCCCATGAATCCCATCGTGAGCGCGCCCCCCTTGGGGAACCGTTCACCGACGACACCCAACATCGTTGGCCAGAAGAACGTCTTGCCGACGCCATAGATCGTGGCGGCCACGATCACCGGTGCGAACGTCGTCGCCCAATTCGAGCCGAGTCCATACAGACCGATACAGGCCAGCACGGCACTTACGAACAACAAACCGATCGGATTGATCCGTTCGACGATCGGTCCGGCAAAGAACCGCAAGATGAACATCAAAGTCGACGTGTAGACCAGCACGAGGATGCCGTTGGGAAACACGTTGTCCATGATGTTGGTGATCCAACTGTCGGTGCCCAACTCGACGTAGCCAACCATGGCGTGGAGCACAAAGAGGAAAAGCAGCAGTGGAGCGGCAAACTCTTGGAGCATTTCGCCGAACGATACACCGGCCGCCTTGGCCTCAGAGTGCGGAAAGGCTTCCTTGAGAAACATGAACCCGTAGGCCAACGTGGGCACGAGGAAGAATGCCATGGGGATTTCCCAACGCAGATGCGTGATGGCGGGCGATTCACCGACAAAACAGAACGCCAGCAATCCGCCCACGATCAAACCGCCCGGCCACCCGGCATGGAGGATATTGAGGTAATGCGTCTTCTGCGTCGGATAGAGCGTCGCAACCAACGGATTGATCACGGTCTCGCAGATGCCGTTGGCAACGGCGAACATGAACATGCCGACGTACAGCGTCCAGTAAGTTGCGTCTTTGCCGAAACTTTCAAACACGGGACCGGCGGCCAGCGTGACGATGGCCGAGAGCACGTGAAGCAGGAAGGCGAGTATCATCAGCGGCTTGTAGCCGATCTGATCGGCAAACGAACTGAAGAAGATGATGACGAACCCAAAACCGATCAGCCCGCCGCCGGTGATCGTGCCCAACTCGGTTTGGGTGAAGCCGAACTCGGTTCCCCACTCGGCCAACACACCGCCACGAATGGCAAACCCGACGCCAGCGGCGATCAGGGTGAGAAAGCTGGCCCAAAGCAGCACGGTTCGGTTCGTCGTCATGATGGCGGGTACTCGCAGCAATGATCGGATGATGGGGAGGGCGTGGTCGTGTTCGCGACCGTCGCAGCGAGGCCCAGGCGCGGCGCGAGCAACGCTGGCGCCAGCACAAGGCGCGAATGCTGGAGTATAAATGGCGCCTCTGCGAAGTAAACCCTTTTCTTGTTTGACGTTCCGAACCGCTCTCTGGGACCCGCCCCAGTTCTCCTGTTCGTCAAACTCGCCGGTTGAAAACAGGCCGCTGCGGCGCCGCGATCGCCCCGCTGAGCGGGCAGCGAACCCGCCTTGACCGCCGTTTCCGCCTGCGCGTACCATGCTCCGCCTCGAAAATCGCAAGTACCTTTGGCGAAAACGATTTGGGACAATCCGCTCCTGCCAGCCCGTCGGCCGAAATGAAAACGTCGGCCCCCTTTTGTCGCTCTCGTCCCGCACGCTGCCTGATGCTCGTGCTGGTCGTCGCGCTCGTCGTGCGCCTTGCCGCTGCCGGCATCTGGCAACGACACATCGCAGGTGACGGGCAATTCGTTTTCGGCGACAGCCTGAGCTACTGGCAGCTCGGCCAACATCTCGCCGAACGTCAGCCGTATCGCTACGGCAACGCATTTGTGTTCCGCACGCCGGGTTATCCACTGCTGCTCGCCGGCATGTTCAAAGTTGTCGGCAGCGACGCCGATTTCCTCTGGGGTCGTGCCCTCGGCGCATGTTGTGGCACCGCCGCCGTAGGACTGGTCTACGCGCTGGCGAGCCGGCTGTTCGATCCCACGACGGCCTGTGCTGCCTCGGTCGCCGCCGCCGTCTATCCGGGCGCAATCGCATCGAGCATCTTCATTCTCAGCGAAGCGCCGTTCTGCCCGCTCATGCTCGCGCAGTTGTGGTTACTCGTCGTCGCGCTGCACAGTCGAACTACCACGTCCGGCACCGTCTTCGCCCTGCTCGCCGGCGCGGCCGCCGGGGCAGCCACACTCGCGCGGCCAAGCTGGCTGTTGTTCACGCCGCTGGTGGCTGCGCTGATGTTGCTGTGCCCCACGACGGCCGGTCGAGGTTCACGTTGGTGGGCGCCCGCCGCCATGTTGCTGGGCCTTGTCGTCGTGCTCACCCCTTGGTGGCTGCGCAACGTTCGCCTCAGCGGTCACTTCATCGCCACCACGCTGCAAGTCGGTGAGAGTATGTTCGACGGCCTCAATCCGCAGGCCGACGGCGGCAGCGATCTGCCTGCCGTCAACGTCTTCAAGCAACAACTCCGCGGTCAACTGGGGCCGCAGGTCGTTGCGGACGGCTACGAGGAAGGCGTCGCCTCGGCCGTGGAACTCGAATACCGCACCGATCGCGCGTTAGGAACCGCCGCAATTGACTGGGCCGCCGCGCATCCGCGCCGCGTGCTAGAACTGGCAGGTGTGAAACTCCTGCGGATGTGGAGTCCCTGGCCGAATGAACCGAGCTTTCGTCGCTGGCCGATCGCGTTGGTCGTTGCCGCTACCTACTTGCCGGTGATGCTTGCCGCCTGCGCCGGGGCCTGGATGTACACGCGGCGCGGCCTGCCCTACGCATTGCTTTGGTTGCCGGCCGTCTACTTCACGGCACTGCACGTCGTGTTCGTCAGCTCGATCCGCTACCGCGATCCTGCCATGCTGGCGTTGATCGTGCTTGCGGCCGGTGCGGCGTTGGGCCGGGGGCGTCATGCAATTGGGCGTACCTGTGACGGTGCCACGCCGATTGCAGAGGGGGGCGTGTAAATGGCCGACCGCGCCTGGCAAGACTTCTCCTGCTACGTGAACCGCTCCTGGCGGTGTTTCCGTTGGGCCGTGATCTTGGCGGTCATCGGGTTCGTCGCCGTGGCCCAGTACCTCGTCTACCGCGGCGACGAGGAAATCCGTCGTTTTGCCGAGGCCCGGCTGGCTTCGCATTATGAACATCTCTCGGTCTCGGTCCGTTCGGCGCACCGGTTGGCCGACGAAGGTATTCAGATCCGGGGGATTTCGATCAGCGACGCTGTCACCGGCGCTCAGTTACTCGACGTCGAAGAACTTTTCCTCGAATGCCCGGCGGCATGGAGCGAGTTGCTCGCGGGACGGATCGCTTCGCGGCGAATCGTGCTCCGCCGCCCCACGCTCTACGCCGTCACGTCGGGCGACAATCGCTGGAGCGCGGCGGCGCTCTGGCCGCCGCCGCAGTTCTCCTCCTCGCCGCCACAGATCGACATTGAAAACGCCACGGTCGTTGTGCGCGACACGAGCCATCGCGATCCCAGCGACCTGGTGCTTCGTGACATCAACCTCAAGGTGCGGCCCACCACGACTGACGACGAGTCGCACACCGAGATCAATCACATCGAAGGCAGCTTTGCCGGCGACCACATGCGCCGCGTCGAGCTGCGCGGCTGGGCCACGCCCGACGCCGCCGCCTGGCACTTCACGGGCGGCGTCGAAGACCTCGCGCTTTCGCCCAGCCTGCTCAAGTCGCTGCCGGGCACCTCGGCCAGCAATTTGGCCGCGCTCGAAGCCCTGCGCTCGGCCAAAGCGGCCATGCAATTCACCGTCGCGCACACGCGCGGCGGCCAGGCGATCGATTTCAACGTCACGGGCCAATTGAGCGAAGGTCGCGTTCAACACCCCGCTCTGCCCTTCCCCGTCGGAAACGTCGCCGGTCGGTTCACGCTCGACAACTCCGGTGTGCGGCTCGAGCAGGTGACGGCCCGCGCCGGCGAAACCGTGTTGCGGCTTGGCTGCGTGCGCGAGGGCTACGCCGCCGACAGTCCGCTATGGGTGTCGCTGGAATGTGACAACCTGCACGTGGACCGCAGCCTGATTCCCGATGAGATCCCGGCCTTTGCCCCGCTGGCCGAACTGTATGACCGCTACTCCCCCGAAGGACGCGTCGACGTCACTTCGGCGACCCTGCGTTTCGACGGCGAACGTTGGCATCCCGAGCGTCTGTTCGTGCAATGCGAAAACATTTCCTTCGCCTATCAGAAGTTCCCTTACCGACTTGAACGAGGCAGTGGTTCGTTCCAACTCGTCGACGGACGGCTCGACCTGCATCTGAAGGCGCACGGCACACATGGCTTGTTCCAGATCGACGGCGTGGCCGAACCGGTCGGTCCGACGGCCGGGATGAACTTCACGATCCGTGGCGACCGTGTGCCATTGGACGAATCCTTGATGCGGGCCCTGCAGCCGAAACAGCGCGAGCTGCTGGGCGACTTCCACGCCCAGGGAAGCGTCGGCGTTAACTTGCAGATCACCCGACCGGCAGGTTCGAGCGACCACCCCCACGTGCGGATGAACGTCGCCGTGGCCAATTGCACGATGCGCCACGAGCGTTTCCCCTACCCGATCACCAACGTGGGGGGCTGGATCGTCGTCGACGGGCCGCAGTGGCGCTTCGTTCAGTTCAGCGGCGAGAATGACCAGGGACGCATTTTCTGCAACGGATCGTTCGGGCCCGACGGCGAGGGGCACCATGAGCTCGAACTGGCCTTCACCGGCGAAAACATCACGCTGGAAAACGAACTCCGCGACGCGCTCCCCGCCGAACGCCGCGCAATCTGGGACGACATCGAGCCCCGCGGCGCCGTCAACCTCATCCGCAGCGAGGTCCACTACTCGACGGCCACGCAGCGGACGACGATCGAGGCGGACGTCGTTCCTTTCGGTAACACCGTGTCGATCCTGCCCCGCCAATTCCCCTACCGCCTGGAAAACCTCAGCGGCATGCTCAAGCTCCGCGACGGATTGGTCGAAATCGTACGCGTCCGTGGTGTGCACGGCCAGGCCCGTGTCAGCCTCGCCGGCACCAGCACGGTCGATCCCACCGGCCGTTGGGAACTTGCCCTCTCGAGTCTCAACATCGAGGGCATTCACGCCGACGACACCGATCTGCAGGCCGCCATGCCCGACGGATTGCGGACCGCCGTCCGCGCGCTCGGTCCCCGTGGCGACGTGCAGGTCAGCGGCGCGCTGAGCGTCTCAGGCAACAGCGACTCGGCCACTCCGGCCACCAGCGCCTGGAACCTCAACATCGACATGCACGAGGGGATGCTCAACTGCAGCGTACCGCTTGAGCACATCCAAGGGGGCGTGCGCGTCAGCGGTCGTTTTGACGGCCGCAAGGTGCAGGCCAGCGGCATCGTCGACGTCGATTCGCTGATCTACAAGAACGTGCAACTGACCAGCGTGCTGGGACCGCTCACGATTGACGGTTCGAACGTCTATCTCGGCACGCTGTACCTCAACCACGCTGTTGGGCAGCCGATCAACTCGCTGCACGCCGACGTCTCGGGCGGGAAGATCCGCGGCGACGCCGTGATCTCGCTCGGCGAACAACCGCGCTTTGAGCTCAGCGCGGCGCTGTACCAGCCCGCTGACCTCAAACGCATCTCCCGCGAAGTCTTCACGGGTCGTGAACAGCTCACCGGCAATCTGCTCGGCGACGTGCGTCTCTCCGGCGGCAAAGGGGTGCACACCCTCAGCGGCGCCGGACACCTTTCGCTGCGCGACGCCGACATTTACGAACTGCCCGTGATGGTTTCGCTGCTCTCGGTGCTCAGCCTCAAGGCGCCCGACGCGACCGCCTTCCGTAAAAGCGATATCGATTTTCGGCTTGTCGGCGATATCGTGTACTTCGACCGCATCGACTTCAACGGCGACGCCATCAGCCTGCTCGGCAAGGGCGAGATGAGCTTCGACCAGCGACTACACCTGGCGTTCTATGCCTTCGTCGGCCGCGACGACTGGAAGGTGCCCGTGATCCGCGACCTGGCGAGTTGGGGGAGCCAGAACCTGATGCTCGTGCACGTCGACGGCACCGTGTCGAACCCGCTCCCTCGTCAGGAACCGCTGCCCGGTGTGCAGCGATTGATCGAACAGCTCGGCGATCTGGTCCCTGGCGACGACCGCTTGCCGCTGGACCCCGACACGCTCACACCGAATCTCACACCGCGGGCCGCCAGCCGCTCGGTCAAAACGACGGCACTGCCACCGCCGCCAACCGCAGCCCCGAACCACACGCCGCTCCGATAAGAGCGCCGCCCTTCCGAAGGCGAGCCTGACGCGACTTGTTGACGCACCGCTCGTCCGCCGCACTTGCGCTCGATGTGAACCAGCGCCATCAGAGGCGACGTCGACGACGCAACACAACCGCCAACACGGCGCTACCAACGAGCGTCCAGGCTGCCGGCTCGGGCACGGACACGCCGTCAAAGGGCCCGCTGCCGTAGTCGTCGGCCCAAAGCAAATAGTCGAGTCCGTCGACGCGGCCGTCGTTGTTGAAGTCGCCGTTCTCAGGACGTCCTGGGACGATGTCGGCCGGGTCGTCGCCGAAGTTGTCGACCCAGCACAGGTAATCCGTGCCGTCCACCTTGCCGTCGAAGTTGCAGTCGGCAGGGTTGAGGTAAACCTCGGGCTCGGGCCTTTGGAACTCGCTGGCAATCGTGATCGCCACTTCGTCGACGTAGGCGGTATCTCCCAGCTGGACGTCAAAATCGCGGACCACGCGCACCCGCACGTTGTGCACGTCGGCGGGGACTTCGAAGGCCTGCCAGACGAACTGCCAGGCCGACTCGCCGAGCAGCAGGTCGCCGTCGCCGGGCTGCACCTCGAACGACACGTCGCTGAGGTCGAGATGAATCCGCGGACTGGTCATCTCCCCGACGTTGAAGAACGCGCTGAGCACGAACGTCTCGCCGGGTACGACGGGCACGATCCTGGCAATGCCAAACCCGGGGCCGGTGAACGTCGTGAGCGGCTGTGACGCCGCGCTGCCCGTACCTTGCTCTGCAAAG
>JAGQPT010000065.1 GCA_020426575.1 Planctomycetales bacterium | reverse complement strand
GTGCGGGCGGCAAACACGGCATCTCACTTGCGGCGGCCTGATGACCGACCACCTGGTCCACGATCTGTTGGTGATCCTTGCGGCTGGACTCGTGTCCGGCGTGGTGTGCAAGCGGCTGCGCGTGCCGGTGTTGATCGGCTACATCGTCGCCGGAGCGCTCGTGGCGGGTGCGGGGCTGGTCGAGGTGGGCCAGCGCGGCGAAGAGATCCGGCACCTCGCCGAGGCGGGCGTCTTTCTGCTCCTGTTCGCCATCGGCCTGGAGTTCTCGCTCGACGAATTGATCGCGCTGGGCCGTCACCTGGTTGTCGGCGGCAGCGTGCAGATGTCGCTCGTGGCCGTGCCCGTGGCGGGGGTGTTGGCCGCGTGTGGACTGAACTGGCCGGCGGCGACATTGCTCGCTTCGGCCGTGTCGTTCAGTTCGACCGTGCTCGTCTTCAAAGCGCTCACCGAATGGGGACAAACGGGCACGCCGGCCGGGCGCCGGGCGATCGGTATCCTGCTCTTCCAGGACGTCGCGCTGGTGCCGCTCCTGCTGGTCGTGCCGCTCTTGACCGGGGGGTCGGCCCCCACGCTCCGCGACGGTCTGCTGCTGGCGGTGACGTCGATCAGCTTCGTCACCTCGATCGTCCTGCTGCGGGCCGTGCTGGCAGGCTGGTTGATTCCTCAATTGGCGCGCCACCGCAGCCCGGAGCTGATGGTGTTGGGGGCCGTCGTCGTGCTGGGGGTGATCACCTACACGGCGCACCGCATGGGGTTGCCGCCGGCCGTGGGGGCGTTTGCCGCCGGGCTCACGCTGAGCGGCAACCGCTGGACGCCGCAGTTCGACGCCCTGGTGATGCCGCTGCGCGAGACGTTCGCTGTGGTCTTTTTTGTCAGTCTGGGCATGTTGCTCGACGCGTCGGTGCTGGTGCGCGAACCGGTCAGCTTGTTGGGATGGCTCGTAGCGCTGGTGGTGCTCAAGGCCGGGGCGGCGACGTTAGCGCTGCGGCTGACGCGGCTCTCCTGGCGGAAGTCGCTGGCAACGGGTATCGGGCTGGCCCACGTCGGCGAATTCGCGTTTGTGCTGGTGTCGCTGGCGCGGCAGTCCGACCTGCTCCGCGAGGTGACGGCCGCGCGGTTCGTGGCAGTGTCGCTCACCTCGCTGATGCTCTCGCCGCTGCTGTTGCGGTTTGGGCTGAAGTTGACGGCTCCGTTAACGGCCGGCGACGACGGCGCGCCGACGGCGACGCTGCTGGGCGAGGCGCGCCCCGGTTACGCGCTGGTCATCGGCATCGGGCCACTGGGCGGGCGGATCGCTTCGCACCTGGAGACGACGGGCCACGAGGTCTGCGTGATCGACCGCAGCCCGTTGAATCTGCATCCGTTCGAGCAACAAGGATTCCTGGCCGTGGCCGGCGACGCTGCGGACACGGAGACCTTGCGGCGTTGCGACGCCGAACGGGCCACGCTCGTCGTCGTTTGCGTGCCCGATGATCCGGTAAGCCTGTCGGTCGTGCGGGTGCTGCACCAACTCAATGCGGATTGCCAGATCGTCGTGCGTTGTCGTTACCAAGCGAACACGTCACCGCTGTTGAAGGCCGGCGCCGCTCACGTGATCAGCGAGGAGCAACAGGCCGGCGACGCACTGCTTCAACTGCTCGACGGCGGCTCGGCGGTGCCAACGTAGCTCGACGCGAATGCATGAATTTGCTTCGCCGGTCGCGGCACCGCTACAATGCCGCCATAGATCTGGATTCGAAGGCGTGGGGCGGCGGCTTGTCCGGCCCGTCCGACGGTTCGGCAAACAGGTGGCAGACGCGATGAGTGACCCCTGGTTCGATCTCGACGAGGCGCTTTGGCGGCAGCACCAACAGGACCGTGCCAATGAGCTACGGCGTCGCGCGCGTTTTCGCCTGCGTACGCTCATTGGGCTGACGATTGCGGTGTCGGTCTGCTTTGCCCTGGCAGTCGCCTGGGGGCCATTTCTGGCCGAAGAGGCCGCGTTTCGCTACCGGTTTTTTGCCAAAGGGATGAACGGCAAGAGCCTGACGGATGTGTTCGCCGTGCCGCTGGCGCTGTGGGCCCTCTCGCTCACGGTCGTCGGGGTGATCGTGTATCTGGGCGCCCGCATCCAGCGCCATTGAGCGGCCCCTTGATCGGGGCCGCGCAAGGCGCGGTTCACCGGTCGTCAGCGCGCGGGGCTGGGGAAATCGCCGGCGCTGGCCAGCTGTAGTGACTTGCCGGCCTGGTGGCGGGCGTACATTTCGGCCGTACGTTCACGCCGGGCCGAGCGTTCGGCCAACAAGACTTCGCGGCGCTCGCGGACGGCGGCAAGCCGGGCCTGCTGTTGTTGTTGACGTCGGACGGCGGCGGCGACCAGCTGTTGGTACTGTTGCCGCTGGTAAGCGGCGATGGCTGCCTGTTGGTACGCGGCCCGCTGGGCCAAGGCGATGCCGTCGGTCGTCGTCGACGTCGTGCCGTCGGAGCTGGACCCGCCGGAAACGGAGATCGTGGCGCCGGTCGATCGAATTCCGCTGCTGACGGACGAAGTGGCGGTTGTTCCACCACCGCCCCCTCCGCCTCCACACATGCCGCCCCCCTGTGCGGCCGCCTGGTCAATGCTCGCGGTTAACAAGCCACCGGCGACGAACACGTAAACGGCGAGCGATTCAAATCGTTTCTTCAAGCGGTTTCGTAAACGCATCTCTTTTGCTCCTGATTGGTGGGGGTTGCAACGATGAGGGAGTTAGGCGGATCGATCGACCGCGGTGGAAAAGCGCCGTCACGACGAGGCCCAGTGCGAACAACGACAGCGTCGTCGGCTGGGGTACGGCGGTCATGCGATTGGCTGACGCGGCGCCGCTGTCACCGAAAGCGTCGAGCCAAATGAAGTAGTCCTGGCCGTCGACGCGGCCGTCGGCGTTGAAATCGCCGCTGAGTTCCCCCGGGGACGGGAAGGTTCCGAAGGTGTCGGCCCAAATCAGGTAGTCGTCGCCGTTGACCGCGCCATCGCCATTGGCGTCGCCGGGGATCGCGACCGCCGTGAGTCCGGGGACGACGCCGCTGACGTCGGTGATCCAGTCGATGAACGACGAGACGCGGGTGAAGCCGGCCTGATCGCCGTAGTCGGAATCGACGAACGAATCGTTGGCCGCCCGGCCGAAGCTGGTGACTCCAGCAAGGTAATTGATGCCGTCGACTTCGATGAACACGCCACCGCCGCTGTCGCCCGGTGCCGTGTTGTACTCCAGCGCGAGTGGCTGACGGCTGCCCCAGGTACTGTCGTAAGGATCGAGCGGGTTGTCGAAGTCGGTGAGCAAAATGTTGTCGGAAAAGAAGCGTGCACCGCGGTCTCCGCCGACGGCGTCGATGGCGTTTTCGCCGGCCCGTTTGGTTCCCGCCGAACTGGCCGAGTAACCGGTGAGCCCGTTACCAGTGGCGCCGTAACCGACGATCGTGCCGATGTAGTCGGTCTCGTCGCTCGACTCGTAAAGCGGAACGGGTTCGACACCGACAACGTCCGATGCGAGCTTTACCAGGGCGATGTCCCAGCCGGCGGTGAGGCTGCCCTGGGTGGCGGCCCAGTTGGGGTGCACGTAGACATCGGCCACGTCGTAGCTCGCGCCGTCGAAGGAAAACGTGAAGTCCGATAGACCGCCGCCGCTGAAGTCGATACCGCCGGCGACGTGCGCGGCCGTGAGCACCCAGCCGTCGCCGATGTACGTGCCCGAGGCCAGATAGCTGCCGCCGGGTTGATTCCAGGTGGCCAGCCCGACGGCGTCGTAGACGGGTTGGTCCGCCAATTCAAGGTAGAGCGCGTCAGCCACGTCGTGGCGGATCGTGCCGGCAAGCGTGGCACGGACCGCGCACAGCACCGCGATCAGGAAAACCACACTACGCCATTTTGCTGTGCCGTTCATGATCGCGGGGGCGTCCGTCTTTGCCTCGCAGGCAGGTGGAACGTGCCCCAAGACACCTGACGTGACCGGACCACTTCCACGCTGGCGGGGCAGGTCGCGTGTGATGCGTGGAAGTGGCTACCGGCCACATCGGGGTGCCTGTGGCTCGACAGCAAAAGCGGGCCGTCACGGTGACGGCCCACACACGGGGGACGTTGCTGTCGGTCCTCACTGCCTGCTTTGGCGATGGTTTGTTTCGGGTCGTAAGTTTGCTACGGGTTGATGGTTTGCTACGGGTTTGAAGCGACGAGATTGCATCACGAGTCTCGGCAGTGCCTCGTAAACGTGTTCCGCTCCGAGGCACTCCGAGAGTGTGTGGGTCAGAACGGCCCGAACCCGCCGAAGCGACCGAAGCCACGGCCGAGCCCGAAGATGAAGCCGCCGAGGCCGCGTTCTCCGAAGCCGTGGTGGCAGTGTCCGAAACCGTCTTGTTGCTCGCCGAGTCCGAGGTTGGTTTCGCCCTGCACAGTCGCGGTGTCGGCAATTTCGACGACGTCGTCGGCATTGAAGCTGACGACGTTGAGGTCGCCCTCGATGTTGCCGTTGTGCGTCATTGTGTTGATGCCGTCACCGAGCCGCACGTAGACGTTGCCGCCGATGTCCGACGCAGCGCCCGTCGTGACCGAATCGTCGCCCGCGCCGCCGTCATACAACAACGAGCCGTCGACGACGCCGTCGACCGTGAGGCTATTGGTGCCGTCGCCGAGTAGTGTCCCGACGCTTCCCTGGACCATGGCCGTGTCGGTGATCGAGACGTTGTCGTTGCCGTCACCGGCACCGACCTTCACGGAACCTTCGACGACGCCACCTTCAGTGAAGGTGTTGTCGCCGTCGCCCAGGTGCACGGAAACGGCCCGGGAGATCACGGCGTCTTGCTCGATGGTGACGTCGTCGTTGCCGTCGCCACCGCGGACGGAGAGCCGCCCGACGTTGCCGGACACGGTGGCCGTGTTGTCGCCGTCGCCGAGCCGCAGGTGTACCCAGGACTCGATCGTCGAGTTGAGCGTGACGTCATCGTTGCCGTCGCCGCCGCGGTAGACGACGCGTTGGACGGTGCCGCCGACGAGCGTGAACGAATCGTCGCCGTCGCCGAGGTCGGCAAAGATCTTGTCGACGACCTGGTCGCCCAGTTCGACGCGGACGGTGTTGTCGACTCCCTCGGTCGCGTCCTCCAGGTCGATGCGAATGTCGTCGGTCACGCCCTGAAGCACATCGGAGTCGGCAACGACAACGCCGTTGTCGGTCACTAGATAGGCGCCGTCGCCCACGGCAACGATCTCGACGGTACCGTCGGCGTCGCCCTCGACAACCAAGTCGCCGTCGACGACGGTTGCCGAGACGGACAGACAGAGTCGCCGTTCCAGTGCCTCACAGGAATTAATTCGTGACCGACGTTGTTGGATTCTCATCTCGATAAACTCCCGTGCATCTGCAACGCTGCGTGCACCGCGTGAGCGGGACGACCGTGGTGGGTAAGTGGGTGTTGGCTCCAGTAGCGAGTGGGCCCGGCGGCCGAGCCACGTTTCCGCTCCAGTTCTTATGACCGCAAGCGGCGGCGGGGCGTCACGCGGCTTCTGCCAAAAGGCGGCAGTACGACTCAAGTCGATCTTCCCCTGCGCCAACGGCCCCGTGCGCCGACAACCATTCTTCATGGAGACAAGAATCTTCATGGAGATGGGTTTTTCAGCGGCTGGAATGCCCGGTGCCGGCCCGGCCGGTGCGATCTCCTCTTCGAGCAACGGCGCGAATGCGCACAGCGACCGGGTAAACGCGGGGGCTGGGGGGTCACATCCGCGCAACCCGTTAACGAAACCGCTTGAACCGGGCGGGGTTGAAGCACGTACGACGAATGGGGCGCAACGCAGCGGATCAGGCAATCTGCCGCAAGCTGTTTGCCGGAAGACACTTGCGTTACGGAGAAAAAATCCGTGACAGACCGCCACGAGAATCGGTCTAAACAATCGGAGGTTGTGCCGTCATCGCAACGTTCTTGTCGCCCGGCGGGCTGGCACGCCCCGCAGGCCTCTTGGCCCGCACGGACAAAAACCTCACAGAAAACATGACCCCGTAGGGAAATAACGGTGAGCAGCTCGCAGAATGAACTGCCCTGCGCCGAACCGCTGGGTGACGCCACCCCCGTGCTGGGTGCCACCGGGGGCCGGGGGCCGCGTGGTGACCGCTGCGCTGCGGGTGGCTCGGTGAATACGACGCTGTTGAACCGGGCACGTGGGGGTGACGAGCCGGCGCTTGCCGAGTTGCTCGAACGCTATCGCAATTACCTGATGCTGCTGGCGACGGTCCAGATCACCGACCGACTGCGCACGCGGACGAGTCCGTCGGACATCGTGCAAGAGACGATGCTGCGGGCGCATCAGAACTTTGGACGTTTTCGCGGCGACACGCAGCCGCAATTCGTGGCCTGGCTGCGGAAAATCCTCGTGAACAACTTGATGCACTCGGTCGAGCACCACGTGCTGGCCGCGAAGCGCGACGTGCGGCGCGAGGTCTCGATCGAGCAGATCGGCGCGGCGCTGGACCAGTCGACCGTGCAGTTTGCCAACGTGCTGGCCGACCAGGTGGAAGGCCCCAGTTCGGCGGCCCAGCGTCACGAAGACGCGGTGATTCTTTCGGACCGCCTCGCCAGTTTGCCGGCCCACTATCGGCAGGTGCTGGTGATGCGACACCTGCACGGCCTTTCCTTCGACGACATCGCCCCGTTGCTGGATCGCACACCGGGGGCAACAAGGATGCTTTGGTTGCGGGCCATCGACAAGCTGCGCGAGTTGTATCGCAGCGAAGCATGATCTCCGAGAAGCGGCACACGGCATGTTCAACGAACACCTGCTCGACGACACTTGCACCGCGTCGCCGTCGCCCGTGCGGCCGCTGTCGTCGAACGCACCATCAGCAGACGGCCCGCTAGATGCGGACTGCTCGGTGTCTGGCGACTCGCTTTCGCCGCGGGACCGACAGCGCGTTGCCGAGATTCTCGACAACTATCTGCAGCGTCTGGAAGCCGGCGAGGCGGCCTCGGCGGAGGAACTCCTCGACGCCCACCCG
>JAGQPT010000064.1 GCA_020426575.1 Planctomycetales bacterium | reverse complement strand
TGGTTGTGTCCGGCGTGTCGGAAGGTCGTGTCGTCACGGTCATGCGGATGTGGGCTGATGGTACGGGGACGCCTGGAATCAACTCGCCCGATTATGGCGGCCTTGCCGGTTCGACTCACGCACGGTCGGCCGCCGACTCGATCTACGATACAGCCGGTGGTCCGTTATTCACACCGGCGGCGGGCAGGAAAGAACGGGGCGATTGGGGGTGCCTGGGTTCTTTAACTCGACGACCGACTGCTGACCAACTGAGCGCGACATGTACGACTGTGTGATCATCGGCGGCGGGCACAACGGGCTGGTCACGGCTGCCTATCTGGCCAAGGCCGGCAAGCGCGTGTGTGTGCTGGAACGGCGTCACGTGTTGGGCGGCGCCAGTGTGACCGAAGAACTCTGGCCCGGCTACAAGGTGTCGACCTGCGCCTACGTCATCAGCCTGTTCCTGCCCGAGATCATCGACCAGTTGCGGCTGCGGCACTATGGACTGACCATCCTGCCGCGCAATCCGTCGTCGTACACACCGCTGCCCGACGGTCGCAGCCTGTTGATGGGTCCCGACGCGGAACTGAACCGCCGCGAGATCAGCAAATTCAGCAGCCGCGACGCCGAACGGTATCCGCAGTACGAAGCGCTGCTCGAACGAGTGGCGAGCGTCGTCGAACCGATGTTGATGCGGACCGCGCCGGACTTGTTGCCGCTGCCCGCGGCGTGGCGGAAGATCAGCCTGGCGAAACGGCTGCGCGACGCGCGAACCGCTTGGGCCCTGTATCGCGATGCCCGACGGTTGGGCAACGACCTGCCTGAGGCGATCGAATTGCTCACCGGCGCCGCGCGACCGATTCTGGATCGCTGGTTCGAGTCGGACGTGCTCAAGGCGACGCTGGCCACCGACGCGGTGATCGGCGCCTTCGGCTCGATCTCGTCGGCCGGCAGTGCCTACGTGCTGTTGCACCACGTGATGGGCGAGGCGGGCGGAGCGCGCGGCGTGTGGGGTTACGTCCAGGGAGGCATGGGCGGTCTGGCCACGGCGCTCGAAGCGGCTTGCCTCGATCTTGGCGTCGAAATTCGCCGCGAGACCGAAGTCGCCCGTATCCACACCAGCGGCGGACGCGTGTGCGGCGTCGAACTTGCCGACGGCGAGACGCTCGAGTGCCGTCAGGTCGGCAGCAGTGTCGACCCACATCACACGTTCGAGCGGTTTCTCGCTCCCGGCGACCTGCCCGAAGAGTTCCGCGCCGCAATTGCCCGCATCGACTATCGTTCGGCCAGTGCGAAGGTGAACGTGGCGTTGTCCGAGGCGCCGCGATTCGTGGCCGCCGACGGTGCTGCCGAGGGCCCGCACCTGAACGGCACGATCCACGTCGGCCCGAGCATGGACTACCTCGAACGGGCCTACGATGCGGCAAAATACGGGCATCCGAGCGAGTCGCCGATTCTGGAGATCACGTTGCCGACGACGGTCGATCGCACGATCGCGCCCGAGGGACATCACATCATGTCGATGTTCGTGCAGTACGCACCATACGACCTGGCCGAGGGGAGCTGGGACGAGCGCAAAGAAGCATTCGGCGACCGCTGCATCGAGGTGTTGGCCGAGTATGCGCCGAACGTCCCCCAGGCCGTCGTGCACCGACAGGTGGTTTCGCCGTTGGACCTGGAACGTACGTTCGGGCTCACCGGCGGCAATATCTTCCAAGGGGCGATGCCGCTGAATCAATTGTTCCTGATGCGGCCAGTCGTCGGTTGGGCCGATCACCACACGCCGGTCGCCGGGCTGTTTCTCTGCGGCGCGGCGAGCCACCCGGGCGGCGGCGTGATGGGCGCTTGCGGCCGCAACGCAGCGGCCGAGATGCTGCGATCGTCGTAGTCCGCGTTTCTGCCGAAGCACCGTTCTCGCGGTAACGGCAACCGGACCATCTGATAATCAGCCCTTCCGTGCCTTCAGTCGTCAGAAGCTGTAGCGCACGACGGTTTCGAGGCGTAGCGCTTCGCCGGGGGCAAGGTCGACGTACTGCGTGTCCCACCAGCTCGCTTCGACGCCGATGTTGAGCAGCGAAGTGACGTCCCAGACGAGATTGGCGAAGTAAAACACGTTTTGGCTGCGGCGCCCGCTCGAGAGATCGCCGTTGCGGGGGTCGTCGATCCCCGCGCCAAGGTGGGTATGCCAGTTGTCGGCGAGGTCGTACCAGAGTTCGACCCATCCCCCGATCGAGCGAATCGCCTGGCGTGTCTCTCGGTCGATTCCTTGATTGATGCCGCCCAGGTACGACGCCAGCTCGTTGCCCCAAAAGAATTCGCCTTGAACACCGGCGCGGTGAGAGAGCGGCACGCGCATGTCGGCACAGAGCGCCCAGGTCGTGTAGAGGCGGTCGAGTTGGACCGGCGGAGTTTCGTAGTCGGCGGCCAATTGACCGATGAGTGACGAGACGCCGAGCGTCGCCGGCTGCGTTCCTTGGCCGGAGCGAGGCGGATCGAAGGAAACGGCGAGTCGACCCATCACGGTTGGCCAACCGGCATCGTGTCCTTCGATGAAGCTGTCGGTGACGAAGTCTGTCACGACCGGATCGTTCAAAGACGCCTGCAGAATGAGGTTTGTCGAGTCATCGATGGGGGACTCATTTTCAACGCGGATCTGGGCGCGCCGATAGCCGATGTTGCCCGCCGCCCAGGCGACCGAGTAGTTGAGTACGTCGGGCACCAGTGGCGAGATCACGTCCCAGGTTTGTCCCCCCAACAGCCGCCAGCCGTCGCGGCGCAGTTCGCCATAGGCGTGTCGTAATAACACGCCGGGGCGGTTCTCCGTCGTGGCCTCGCCGAAAAAGTCGATTTCGATCTTGCCGCCGTACTGGGCGCCGCCGACCGACGGGCCCGTCAAATCCATTCCCAGTCGTGTCGCCCGCGCGTCGATGTTGAAGCCGGGCTTGCCTTCGACTTCGCGTGACTGGACGTAGAGCGCAAACGGACCGGGGACGGTTCGCTCGGTGTCATAGGCGGCATTCAGCCAGCCGATGCCGTACGGCACGATGCGATACTCGCCCTTGCGCCAGGCCAGATCGTCGAGCGAAAACGACTTTCCGTCGAGCGATTCGGCGGGTTCGATCGGCTCGATGTCGATGACTTCCCCGAGCCCGTCGCCGGACGAGGGTGGTCGGTCTTCCATGAATTCATTGCCGATGTCGTCGTCGGTGAAGAAATCCTCGCTGATGATCTCCGAGCCGACGTCGGCCGGAACTGCGTCGAAGTTCGGGCCGTCGTCGGCGCGGAC
Source organism: Planctomycetales bacterium (assembly GCA_020426575.1). Classification (GTDB taxonomy): domain Bacteria; phylum Planctomycetota; class Planctomycetia; order Pirellulales; family JAEUIK01; genus JAGQPT01. The sequence goes on along the minus strand of JAGQPT010000064.1, from coordinate 880 downwards.
TCCGGCGCACGTCGCCTGCGCAAGCGCGATCATCGCAAGGCGCAACGTTAACCACCGCTGCAGACAATTTAGGCGACGCAGCACGTTCACGGCGAATGACGACGGCGAGATGAAACGAGAAGAGACTTGAGGAGGGCGCCTCGAAAGGTCGCGGCGGGGATTTTACGTTAGCCGGTCGAATTGACCAACGTCGCCTCGGTGGGCCCAGTTCTCGCCGCTTGCGCAGATTAACGCAGCCGCGGCCGCGACCGGCGTGTGGCCCGCTTCACTCAAAGGCAAAGGTGTACAATCCGCTGCAGCAAGCAAAGCGAATTCCGCAGCGAGGAGTCTCCGCATGGGCACACTCAAAAACAAGAAGGTGATCGTGCTCGGTGGCACGTCGGGCATCGGGCTGGCAACGGTCGAAGCGCTCGTGGCCGCAGGCGCCAACGTCGTGGCCGGCGGCCGCTCGCGCGAGCGCATCGAATCGGCCCAAGCGTGCACCGGCCAGGCGGCGCGCTTCGTCGCGATCGACGTGCTCGACCGCGATGCGCTCCGTGCACTGTTTGCGGCCGAAGCGCCGATCGACCACCTCGTCAGCACCGCGACCGGCGGCGAGCGGGCCGTGGGGCCGTTCGCCGCGATGGACCTCGACGGCTTTACCGGCTCGTTCCGCAAGCTCTGGGGCTATGTGAACGCCACCCGGCTGGTGCTGGAACACCTCAGCCCTACCGGTTCGATCACGATCGTCAGCGGCTCGCCGGCCAAGAAATGCAAACCCGGCATGGCGGCGATTTCGACCGTCGGCTGCGCCGTGGAAGGGTTCGCCCGCGCGGTCGCCGCCGAGATCGCCCCGCGGCGGATAAACGTGGTCTCTCCCGGAATCATCGACACGCCAATG
>JAGQPT010000063.1 GCA_020426575.1 Planctomycetales bacterium | reverse complement strand
TCATCGGGGACGGCTCGGGTGCTACGGTCACCGATGGCGGCGGCAACTTGATTGGCACGGCCGAGGCGCCGATCGATCCGCTGCTCGGCCCACTGGCCGACAACGGCGGGCCCACGCTCACCCATGCTCTGCTTCCCGGTAGTCCGGCCGTCGACGCCGGCAATCCGGCACTAACGCCTCCCCCCGCATTTGACCAGCGGGGCGCCCCATACGTGCGTTTCGTGGGCGCGGCGATCGACATCGGCGCTTACGAGGTTCCCTCACCTCCGATGACGTATATCGTCGACACGCTCGTCGATGAAAGTGACGGGGACTACTCGGTCGGCGACTTGTCGCTGCGCGAAGCCATCGAACTGGCCAACGCGAATCCGCCCGTTGACTCGATCGAGTTCGACGCTTCGCTCAACGGCGGCACGATCCTGCTCGTGCTGGGTCAACTCTCGATCACCGATTCGGTCGACATCACCGGACCTGGCGCCGACCTGCTCACGATTGACGCCAGCGGCAACGATCCCACGCCCGACGTCAACGACGGCCGCGGTACACGCATCTTTTCTGTCGACGACGGTGAAATCGAGCACCGCAGCAACGTACGCATCAGTGGCCTTTCACTCACCGGGGGCGACGCCAGCGATTCGGGAGGCGCAATCCGCTCGGTCGAAAACCTAAGCCTTGCCAACTCAGTTGTGAACCACAACGCTAGCCAAAGCTCCGGTGGTGCCATTGCACTATATACGTCAGCCGGCGGGACACAATCAATCCTCGACAGCCGGGTCGAGGGAAACGTGGCGGCCGGACGTTTGGGATTCAATGGCGGCGGCGGCATCTTTTCCTTAGCCCTTGGCGGCAGCGTGACCATTGCCGGCAGCAACGTCTCGGACAACAACGCACAAACCCGAGCAGGAGGCATCTTCGTCGAAACCACTTACGGTGGCGCAACCACGATCGCCGACAGCACCATCTCCGGTAACTCGACCGATGACGACGACTCCGATGGCGGCGGCATTTGGGCGCTCACGGCCGAACACAGCCGGCTCACGATTGCCGGCTGCACCATCGCTGAAAACGTCGCTCGACGAATCGGCGGCGGCGTCATGAGTTTCGCTCCGGGAGAAGCACCTACGGCCGACAACAATCTTGATGGTGCGGACGAGGCGACACGCGTCACGATCACCGGCAATACGATTGCCGACAATCGCGCCGTCAGCGGAGGTGGCATCGCCGCCGATTCGGCAAACGGCGCGGTCACCTTGATCGAAACGAGCACCATCGCACACAACGACGCCAGAAGTAATGGCGGCGGCATCTGGATGCAAATGTACCTGGGCGGGAGCATCACGGTAACGCAATGTACGGTCTCGGAAAACTCGGCCGGTTCGAGCGGCGGTATTTCGGCGGGATCGCGCGGTGAGCAAGTGCCCACGATTTCACACACGACCATCACGGCAAACACGGTGTTGGATTTTGGCGATGGCAGCGTGCCACAAGGGGGTGGAATCTGGGGGGACGTCGTCCTCGACCACACCATCGTTGCCGGCAACATTCGAGGTGAAGCGGCGAGCGACGACGTCGTCGGCAATGTGCTTGCCGCGTACAGCATCATCGGGGACGGCTCGGGTGCTACGGTCACCGATGGCGGCGGCAACTTGATTGGCACGGCCGAGGCGCCGATCGATCCGCTGCTCGGCCCACTGGCCGACAACGGCGGGCCCACGCTCACCCATGC
>JAGQPT010000062.1 GCA_020426575.1 Planctomycetales bacterium | reverse complement strand
CCACGTCCAAGAACGTGCGGTTTGTGGGACGCAGTTGCAGGCTGGGCCCGATCGTGAAGCCGACTTCGGCGCTGCCACGGGCGTTTTGGACGGTGTTGCTGGTGAGGTTCATCTCGATACCGGCGAGTAGCACGCGGTCGATCACCGTGGAACTGAGGGCGTGGCTCCAGGCGAGTTCCTGCTCGCGTTCGCCGGACGTTTCTTGTTCCAGCACCAGGTTCGACGCGTAGTACAGGTTGTCAGCGATCTCATCGCCGAGCAGCAGTTTCAATTCGTAGACGTTCGGCTTTTCCTGGGGCCCGCCGCGTTCGACCCATTCTGCGTACAGTGTCGGGTTCAAGGGGATCACGTCCCAGTCGGCCAGCGCCCAGCGCAACTCGACCTGTACCCCTTCGTGGTTGGCCTCTTGGTTGTTGTTCTCGTCGGGTTCGACGTTCCAGCGTTCGTAGAGGTCAAGTTGGAACCGGCCCGGTAGACCGATCGCGTATTCTTCCAGGAAGCGAAACTTGGGCTTGCCGTTGCGGGGATACGTGGCGCGGTACCACTGCTCGACCTGGGCCTGGCCTGGCGGTAGCACGTACACGCGCGTCGTGGCCCAGGGACGTTGAGTTGTCCAGACCGGCTGGTTGTAAGGTCCGACACGTTGCTGGTCGCTGTAGATGGCGTTGGAATCCCAGCCGATCGTGCCACCCGTGGGCGTGCGTGGCACTTCAAAAGGACTTTCCTCGGGCGGCCGACGGACTTCGATCTCGGGGAGCGTTTGCGGCGGCGGTTCGGGTTGCGAGAACCCGACGACCGGGGCGTTCATCACGGGGGCCGGCGGGGCGGCGGTCACGCACCGAGTCGTCACGGCCCCGATGCAGGCGGCGATGAGAAGGTTCCTGAACACGGGTGGCGTCCTTAGTTCGAGGAACAATTCTGACGTCGTTGCTACGGAGCTAGACCACAGGAATCGTTCAGTAACGTCGTACATGTTTTGGTCGGTACGACGCCCGTGCCAGTCCACTATGAGTACTTGCATCGTCAATGTTTGACATAGAACCGGGCCGCGAAAGCGTGGGCGCGCTTAAGTTGCGATTCTGCTGTCGGACGGTTGCTTGCAGAACGGTGCCGCGTGTGTCGAGTTGGTCGACACACAAGTGGAAAAAAGCGCACGGACAAGCCAACGATCCCACGAGCCGCCAAACACGCGCAATCAACGTATGGCAACCGCAAACGCGCGATCGGCCGTGCGGGCAAGACCAACCCACAGTGCGGCCTGGAGCACCGCAGCAGCGCCGAACGTGCTAGCAAACGCTGGCGGGTGGCGGAACTTCCAACCTTCGGCGTGCGACTTTGCGGCGGCTGGCCGGATGCGGGGCTTCGATGCGCACGTTGCCCGGCGGCATCGTGTTGCCACAACGCCACGTTGGTCACACGTGGCGTGTTGTACTTTGGCAACGTGGGCCGGTCGACCAATGACGTGAGCTACGCTTCCCTTGGCATCGTGTTCACACTTCTAGGTTATTGCGATCAATGTCGTATTGCTCCGAGCGGCAATTCTCTGAAAACCGCGAGTTGGCCGGAGTCGCCGGCGAGTATTTCTACGAACAGCTTGTCGAAAGTTCGTTGGACGTGATCACCGTGCTCGACGAACACGGTATCGTGTTGTTCTGCAACGCTGCGGTCCACCGTCTGCTCGGTTACCAACCCGACGAGTTGATCGGTCGCGTCGGCTTCGAGCTGATTCATCCGGACGACCGCCCGGCGACGGAAGAGCTTTTTCAAGGGATTCTCGGTCACCCGGACGAGGTCATCTCCGCGGGATTTCGTTACCGGAAAAAAGACGGCTCCTGGCGATATATCTCCGCCGTGGCAAAGAACCTGTTACAGGATGGCGCGATTGCCGGTGTGATCGTCAATTCGCGCGACGTCACCGAGCAAAAACAGGCCGAGTCCGCGCTGCGGGAGTCGGAGCAACGTTTTCGCCAGTTGACCGAAAACATCGACGAGGTGTTTTGGATCAGCAATGCGACGTTCAGCCGCATGCACTACGTCAGCCCCGCGTATGAAAAGATTTGGGGCCGCACGTGCGCCAGTGCCGTCGTCTCGACGCGGTCATTCCTTGATGCGATTCACCCTGACGACCGTGAACACGTGTTGTCGAGCCTGGCTGAGAATGATGCGGGTCAGCCCCAGGTGATGGAATACCGCATCGGGCGGCCTGACGGCAGTGTGCGCTGGATCGCTGACCGCGTGTTTCCCGTGCTCGACGAGAGGGGGCGCGTTTATCGGCGTGTGGGCATCGCTGAAGACATCACCGAACGACGCAGCGGCCAGGAACAGTTGAACAAGCTGATGTTGGCGGTCCAGCAGAGCCCGGCGGCCGTGCTGATCACCGACAATTGCGGCAGGATCGAATTCGTCAACCCGCAATTCACGACGATGACCGGCTACACCGCCCTGGAGGCGATTGGTCAGAATCCCCGCTTTCTCAAGTCGGGCGAACACGACGACGACTTCTACCGAGACCTCTGGAACACGGTGACGGCGGGCCGCGATTGGCGGGGCGAATTCTGCAACAGGAAAAAAGACGGCACACTTTATTGGGAGTCGGCCTCCGTGTCGGCCGTGCGCAACGAACGTGGTGAGATCACGAATTTCGTCGCGGTCAAGGAAGACATCACGGCCAGGGTACGGCACGAGCAGCAGTTGCGGCTGCAAAGTTCGGCGTTGTCCGCCGCCGCCAACTCGATCTTTATCACCGATCGGCAGGGTCGCATCACCTGGGTCAACGCAGCCTTCTGCCGGCTCAGTGGTTACGACGCCGAAGAACTGATCGGCCAAACGCCGCGCGTGCTCAAGTCGGGCATGCACGACAACGAGTTTTTTGCGCAGCAGTGGCAAACGATTGTGGGCGGCGAGGTCTGGAACGGCGAGGTCGTCGAACGCCGCCGCAACGGCGAATTGTACACCGTCCACCAGACCATTACGCCGCTCTGCGACGACCACGGCCAAGTCACCCACTTCATTGCCGTACACGAGGACATCACGGCCCGCAAGGACGCCGAAGCCCGGATCGAGCACCTTGCCTACCACGATTCGTTAACGGGGCTGTCGAACCGCACTGAGTTGCAGAACCGATTGTCGCAGGCGGTCGAGACGGCCCGCCGCCACGGCCGTTCGCTCGCCCTGCACTTTATCGACCTGGACCGGTTCAAGGTCGTCAATGACACGATGGGTCACGCCGTGGGTGACGCGTTGTTACAGGCCGTCGCTGCGCGGCTGCGTGACTGTTTGCGGGCCAGCGACACGGCGGCGCGCATCGGCGGCGACGAATTTGCCGTGTTGCAGCCGGAGATTGAAAGTTCTGCCGGTGCGGCGAAACTGGCTGAAAAGATTCTCGCCGCAATGGCCGAGCCGTTTCGTCTTTGCGGTCGAGACGTCTACATATCGCCCAGCATCGGCATCAGCGTCTTTCCCCTGGACAGCCATCGTCCGGATGACCTGCTGCGCAACGCCGACATGGCGATGTACACGGCGAAAAGCGAAGGGCGCAACAACTATCAGTTCTTCACCGCGGCGCTCAACGCCCATCTCCGCGACCGACTCGCCGTCGAGGCTGACCTCCACTCAGCCTTGGAGAAAGACCAATTCGTGCTGTACTACCAGCCGCAGGTCAACTTGGCGACGCGACGCCTCACGGGCGTCGAGGCGCTCGTGCGCTGGCAACATCCGACCCGGGGGCTATTGCCCCCCAGCGCGTTCGTCGGCATCGCCGAGGAGTGCGGTCTGATCCACGGGCTGAGTTGTTGGGTGCTCGAACAAGTCTGTGCGCAGAACGCCGCCTGGCTGGCCGCGGGCCTGCCGCGCTGTCGCGCCGCCGTGAACATTTCGTCGGCGAACTTCAAGCTCGCCGATTTTTGCCAGGTGATTAGCGACGTCCTCGACCGCACGCAGTTGCCGGCTGAACTGCTTGAACTGGAAGTCACCGAAACGCTGCTGCTCAAAGACGACCACATGGTCACCGTCATCCCACAGTTGAAAGCGATGGGCGTGACGATTTCGATCGACGATTTCGGCACGGGCTATTCGTCGCTCAACTACCTCCGCCGGCTGCCTGTAGAAAAGCTCAAAATCGACCAGTCATTCGTCAACGGGCTGCCGAATGGCCAGGACGACGCGATCATTGCCAAGGCCATCATCGAATTGGGGCACGCGCTCGGCTTGGCGGTGATTGCCGAAGGCGTCGAAACCGAGGAACAGTTGAATTATCTGCACGAACACGGCTGCGACGAAGGGCAGGGGTTTCTGTTCGGCCATCCGATGCCGGCCGCGGCCTTCGAGTGCGTGTTGCGCCGCGAGGCCGAGCGCCAGGACGCTGACGTCGCGCGTGCCTGAGTGACCGCCCCGGTGGCAGTGAAGTGGCGACGGTTCACGTTCTCGAGGTGCGTCTCAAGTCAACCAAACGCCGATACCGCGACGTATGCCGTCCCGCGGTTTGGTCGGCGGGTGATCACCGTCGCGATTGCGCGATTATGTTCACGCGCGACGTCCGCGAGTTTGCGGAGGCCCCACGATCGGCCCTGAGAAACCCCGCCTGTGCAGCGGTAATTCGGTGTCTATACTGGATGGGGAGGCGTGCACACATTCGTGATGATTGGCATTAAGGGAAAAACCGGCAGTGAAGAACGCATCAGGCAACCCGTGTAGTTGGCCAGCGTGTTGGACTGCGGCAGTGGTGGTTTTGGCTGCTGCTACCATTTCAGGGGCCACCGAAAAAGAGTTTGTTTGGCTACCGTCGAACGGTGGGAACGGCCACATCTACCGTTTTGTGCTACCGGACGAAGATATGAACGTCACGTGGGAGCAGGCCAAAATCGCCTCATCGTTGATGGACAGGTTCAGCGTGCCGGGGCACTTGGCCACGATCACTTCGTCTGAAGAAAACGATTTCATCCGCTTTCAAACTGCCTATCTAATGCAGCCGATTATCCCAGGCGTTATTGAAAGTGATAAGGCATGGATGGGTCTGTCGGATACGGCAATCGAAGGTCAGTACGAATGGATAACGGGAGAACCATTCGTCTTTTCTGCCTGGTTCGATGGAGAACCGAACAACTACGGGGGTGACGAAGATTACGTCACGTACTCGAATCTGCAACTCGCCAACGGGGGCGTCTCGTTCGGATGGAACGACGAAATGAATAGCGTTACCCGAGGACGCGTGGGTTACCTTGCCGAGTTTGATGTCTTTGTACCCGAGCCGGCTTCATCTCTATTTGTCATGCTCACATTGCTTTCTTTGCTGTGTTTGACGCGGCCGCGTCGCTGAACGGCGTGCCAGCGATGTCGTGTGACGCACATGTCTCGACCGTGAGCGGGCGGCGATGTTCGTCGTGACCGAGGCGAGATTCCCGAGTCGGGGAATTGCCTGGCGATCTGCGCCACTCGGGCGTTCCATACACGATGCGTCTCGAGCGAAGGTGCATCTGATTGCGTGAGTATATCGGTGATATCCGAGAAGTATGGATGCGACGTCACGTATCACGTCACGGTGTTCGTGCGATCGAGTGCGTGGCGCGCCAACGCAAATTGAGCGGAGGTTCCAAGGTCGCCGGTCGTGCGATTCAGTGGCGAAACACAGTACGGCGGAAGTTTCGGGAGCGGCGGTCGGTGTGGGCGTCGCGTGGCGCATGTTGTTGCGTGGCGGACAGGCACTTTCCAGTCGTGTAATGTCAACGGCTGCGGCGTTTGTGGCGTCGCACCGGAAACGCTAACGACGCACGACTCCGAGGTATTCAGATGGCACGTGATCTGTCAGCCAGACGTGGTTACCCGTGAGGAAGAACTCGTAGCCGTCCGCGTGCATCCGCTTGGCGTCGATCGAAAGCAGCACGGGCTTGCCGTGTCGCATTCCGACCTGGAGCATGGTTTCCATGTTTGTTGACATGTGTACGTGGTGACGCCGCCTCTTCAGCAACCCCAGCGCGAAGATCGCGTCCAGATTGTCTGTCGCTGTACCGTGATAGAGCACGTCGGGCGGCGTCGCCGGCTG
>JAGQPT010000061.1 GCA_020426575.1 Planctomycetales bacterium | reverse complement strand
AGCGGTTGCCGGCTCCCCAGATGCCGAACCGCGTCGCGCCCTGCCCGTGGCCGTGACCGTACGACAGGGTGGCACCCCCAACAGGACGGTTCACCGTCAATTACGCGCGGCGGTGCCAGACCAGCCGTTTTGGGGCGGAGGGGCCATATTATTGTGCGTCGCAACGGTCCGAGCTGAAGCACGGGCCTGGCACCGCTTCGCAGCAATGGGCCGAGAACGGTCCTCCGTCCGCTGGCGAGCGTGTTACCCGTTCGGCCCCTGCAACACTGCCGGCCGTGAATGTCCACTGCCGTCCCCGTCGTGTGCACCTCACAACTCGACCTGCACGCCGACTTCGATCACCTGGTCAGGCGGTAGGCGGTAGTAGGCGGTTGCCGTCTGCGAATTCCGCGACATCCAGGCGAACAGCCGTTCGCGCCACTGCGCCATCCCTGGCCGCTCGGTCGAGAAGACCGTCTCTCGCCCCAGAAAGTAACTGACGTTGTTGTTCGTGAAATCCAGCTCGGGGTGTTCGAGCAGTTGCAGTTCACGGGGCACGTTCGGTTCGTCCATGAAGCCGGTCGTGAGGATGACACGAAAGAATCCCTTGCCGATTTCCTCGACCTCGGCGCGGCGGCGCCAGCCCATATGCGGCACGTCGGCCGTCTCGCAGGTCAGCAGCACCACTTTTTCGTGCACCACGCGATTGTGCGCCACGTTGTGACGCAGCGCCGGCGGCGTGCCCACCGGATTGCCCGTCATGAAAACGGCGATGCCCGGCACGCGCTGTGGCGGATCAGCCGCCATCTCGGCCAGATAGAGTTCGACCGGTATCAAGGCCTCGCGCAGCCGCTCGCCCAACAGTCGCCGCCCACTCATCCAGGTCGACATCAACGTGTAGACGATCCCCGCCACCAGCAGCGGAAACCAACCGCCGTGTGTGATCTTGAGGATGTTGGCGCCGAAGAATGACACGTCGATCACCAGGAATATCACGGTGGCGGCCAGCGCCGTCGGCAGCGACCAGTTCCAGCGGTCCGTGACCAGGAAGAAAAACAGCAGTGTGGTGATCACCATCGTGATTGTGATCGCCACGCCGTAGGCCGCCGCCAGGTTGCTCGAAGACTCGAAGCCCAACACGAGCCCAATGCAGCAGACCATCAGCGTCCAATTCACGGCCGGAATGTAGATCTGCCCCATCTGCTCGGACGACGTATGCTCGATCCGCATCCGCGGGCTCAGGCCAAGTTGCACGGCCTGCAGGGTGAGCGAAAACGCGCCGGTGATGACCGCCTGCGAGGCGATCACGGTCGCCAACGTGGCCATCACCACCAGGGGATACAACGCCCAACTCGGCGCCATGTGATAAAAGGGGTTGCTGGCAAGGTTCGGGTGTGAGAGCAAAAACGCCCCCTGGCCGAAGTAGTTCAGCAACAGGGCCGGCAGCACGAAGCCGTACCAAGACACCCGAATCGGCCGCGTGCCGAAGTGGCCGATATCGGCGTAGAGGGCCTCGCCACCGGTGACGACCAGAAAGACCGTCCCCAGGATGACGAACCCTTCCCAGCCGTTCTCCAGGAAGAAACGCACGGCGTCCCAGGGGTTGAGCGCCCACAGCACGCGCGGTGCATCGAACATGTGCATGATCCCCAGCGCGGCCAGCGTCAGAAACCATACCACAGTGATCGGGCCAAACACGGCGCCCACGCGGGCCGTTCCCCGCGACTGAAAGTAGAAGAGCACGATCAGAATCACGATCGTGATCGGCTCGACGTATGGAGTCAGCAGCGGCGTGGCGACTTCGAGACCCTCGATCGCGCTGAGCACCGAAATGGCCGGCGTGATCATGCCGTCGGCGTATAGCAGTGCCGCACCAAGCAGCCCCATCGTGAGGATCAACCACGCGCGCCCCTTGATCGCCGACTTCACGGGCGTAACCAGGGCGGCCAGTGCCAGGATGCCCCCCTCGCCGTCGTTGTCCGCTTGCAGGATGAAGACGAGGTACTTGATCGAGATCACGATCGTCAACGACCAGAAAATCAGCGATAGAACGCCGAGTACGTTGACGTCCGTGACGGCGATGGCGTGTTCGCCGTGGAAGCACTCGCGAATCGCGTACAGCGGGCTCGTGCCGATGTCGCCGTAGACGACCCCCATCGCTGCCAAGGAAAGCCAGGCGAGCGCCTTGCCGCGTGGCGTTTCCTTTGCCGCGTGTTCGTGCGACATTGAATTGGCCAATTCAAGAACTCCGCAGTTGAACCAGGGGACAATAAGTCCGCAAGTATCCTCACATGCGCAGACGTTGAAAAGGCCGTATCGCCGTTTTCGGCATGAAAACGAAAAAGGCCGCAGCGCGACACCGCGGCGAAACACCCGCTCGACTACGGGTTTCAGGAGAGAAAAGCGGCGTGATCGCGTCCCGCGCAGAACCCTGCAGCCCCCGGGCCCGGCAAACACCGCGCGGCGTCTCACAATGCGGCGCGCGCCGGCTGCTCACGCAGCCTGGACTTCGTCGTCGTCACTCGTCTGCGACTCGTCGCCCTGGGCCGCGCGGTCACGAACCTCGAAGTGCCCGTCTTCGCGAACGTCGTCGAAATTTCGGAGTGCCACGGAGGCAACGGCAAGAAACGGCTTGCTGGTGCCTCCTCAGCACGTTTAGGCTATGCGGAGACGCATTTGGCACATGCCGCACTAGCATTTCGGCAAACATCAGAAAGTTGGAAAGATGCCGCAAAACACGATGACATTCGTCAATTGGTTGTCGGAGCTGGAGAGTATCTTGCCAATACAGCCGGTGACAGATTCGACTTACCGTACTACGGTTGTTGATGGAAATACTACTACACATTCATTCTCATCAACCACTGTGACCGCCGATGACATTCGAGCGTTGGTCGAAAATCGAGCGGAAAAGGAGCCGGCGGCGCGGTACATGGCGGGCGTCGCGCTACTGGAGCATGCGGTCAATCTCCAGGGGGCTCCCCGTTGCGACGCAATGGACTTGTGCAGTTGGCTGGCGGACATAGGACTTGACGTACTGTCCCGAGACGCCGAGCCAACCGCCGAAGCCGTCGCGCACCTGAGTGCATTGCTCACGCGAGCGCCCCAGCACAACTTCCTCTTTCCGATCTCAAAGTCGATCAATGAAGCTATTCGCGCCGTGGAATCCGTCGGCCGTCCCACGGAGGCCGTGTCCAATCTGAAAAAGGTGCAGGCACGATTCTGCGAAAATGTTGACGTTGCCGGACGGCGTATCGCACAAAAACTCCATCGCATCCTCGTCGACGATGTGGCGAGTCTCGTCGTCAACCACCAGGACGACTGGGGAGCGCTGGTGGACGCGGACGTTTCTGCATGTGATCCAGTCGAGCGACGACAATGGGCCAACCTGCTGGACCACGCTCAGCGAGCAAACCGCGCCAAGCCGAGTAAGGCTTGGTTGAAGAAGGCACATGCCTACGTCGAAAACCTGCCACAGGCGGAGCTCACTGAAAAGCTTCAGGCCTGGATGACGAACCTGGGGCAGCGACCGATCAGCGCGTCAAACAGTGACGTGCTGCGAGGTTTGGTGCATTTAGTCGTCATATTGCCGGCACGTCAACAAAACGATGTTGTTGCGTCGCTGGCGAGCGCAGCTGAAGCGGGATGCCGACGGGGGCCCGGCGGGCGGCTACTGTGCTCCAAAGTGACAGTCGCCGTCGTTGAAACCTTGGCACTCATTGGGTCGCGAGAGTCGGCCGGGCAATTGTTCCGACTCAAACGGACGCTCACCGCGGAGTGGATAGCGGACAAGATTGCGCCAATTTGTGCGATGGTTTCGGCGACGTTGGGAGTGGACGAGCACGAATTCGAGGATGCCGTTGTTCCTGAATTCGGCTTTTCTTCGAATGGAACGCTTTCAATCGGGGCAGGCGAATACACTGCCGAGTTGTCATTCCCCACGACGACGCGGGGGCAAATCGTCTGGTGTAACCGCCAAGGAAAGCGGCGAAAAACCGTGCCGGACCAGGTCAAGGCTGAATATTCGACCGTACAAACGCTTGCTAGGCGACTGCTTCGCGATTCCGAGCGGGTTGTGGCAGCCAGCCGACTACGGTTGGATCGCTGCTACATCGAACGGGACGTGTGGACTGCCGCCGATTGGAGGGCGTCATTTATTGACCATCCGTTGGTCGGCGTCGTTGCCAAGAGACTTATCTGGACGTTCGAGAACAATGCTCGCGAACTTAGCGCCATCTGGCAGGACGAGCAATACTGTGACGTTGATGGAGATGTTCTGGAGATTGACTGGGACACTTGCAAGGTCCGACTCTGGCATCCTTTACAGTGCGACGAACAGCACCGGTCGAGTTGGTGCGAGCGCCTCGCTGACCTCGACGTTTGCCAGCCGTTCAAGCAGGCCCACCGAGAAACGTATATTCCAACTGACGCCGAACAAGGCGATCTAATGTATTCAAACCGTTTCGCGGGGCATGTTGTCCGACATTCTCAATTCCGCGCCGTTGCGCAGTCGCGTGGATGGAAGGTAGGGGCACTAGGGGCCTGGGACCACGGCGAACAGTCGGCGTCGCGCCGCCTCGAAAACTGCGACCTTAAAGTACGACTCGGCATCGCCCCAGCGGATGGAGAGACCGAAGCCTCTGGCATTTACCAGCGCGTTGTTACCGGACAAGTGCGTTTCCATGCTGGAGGCGTCGATACGATGGAATTTCCCAACCAGGAAACTCAATCTGCCGACGCTTTGAGGATCGATGCAGTGCCACCGTTGGCATTCAGCGAGGCGATGCGCGACATCGACATGTTCGTCGGTGTTGCCAGCATTGGCAATGATCCCAATTGGCAGGTTGAACATCCCATTGGGGAACTACACGCGGACTACTGGCGCGAACGATCTTTTGGCCACCTGTCGGCCTTCGCAGCCGTCCGCCGAGAGGTGCTCAAGCGAATCGTGCCAAAACTGAAGATTGCCGGACGATGTACGATCGACGATACATTTCTCATCGTTCGCGGAAATCTTCATACCTACAAGATTCACATAGGGTCCGGCAACATCCTCATGCAACCCGGAAACCGGTACTTGTGTATTGTTGCCGATCGTTCCCCCCGGGTTCTCGACTCCGTATACTTGCCCTTCGAAGGTGACCAACTGCTTTCCACTATCATTAGCAAGGCGATTCTGCTCGCGGATGAAAGTAAGATCAAGGACGAATCGATACTAAGCCAGTTCTCCTAGCGCTCACGCAGCCTGGACTTCGTCGTCGTCACTCGTCTGCGACTCGTCGCCCTGGGCCGCGCGGTCACGAACCTCGAAGTGCCCGTCTTCGCGAACGTCGTCGAAATGGACCGACACGCGGGCCGAGACGCCCGACTCCTGCATCGTGATGCCGTACAGCGTGCGGGCGCAGGTCATCGTCTTCTTCGAATGCGTGATGACGATGAAGTGCGTCCAGGTGAGGAACTCTTCGAGCACGCCAATAAACCGCCCGATGTTCGCCTCGTCCAACGCGGCGTCGACCTCGTCGAGAATACAGAACGGGCTGGGGCGATTGCGGAACACGGCCAATAGCAGGGCCACACAGGTGAGCGTCTTCTCGCCACCGCTCAGCAACGAAATGCTGCGCGGCTCTTTGCCCGGCGGGCGGGCGACGATCTCGATCCCGCATTCCAGCAGGTCGGCGTCGTCTTCGAGCACAATGTCCGCCTGGCCACCACCAAACAACTTGCGGAACAGGTCCTGGAAATGCACCCGCACCGATTCGAGCGTCTCGGCAAACAGCCGGCGGCTGTCGACGTTGATGCGGTTGATAATGCGTTCGAGCGACTCCTTCGCCTGCACCAGGTCGGTGTATTGCGTGGAAAGACTCTGGTGCCGGTTTTCGATTTCCTCGAGTTCGGCCAGCGACTCGAGGTTGACGTTGCCGATGTTGTTGAGCTTGCGACGCAGATCGGCAATCTCGGCGTCCACGTCTTCGCGTTGTCGACGCTCCTCGTCCGTCGGTTCGTGTTCCAACTCGGCCAGTTCGATGCCGTAGTCGTCGCGGAGCCGGCTGGCGACCGTCTCGCGCTGAAAACGGATCTCGCTGGCGGCCATGTCCTCGCGGTGATGCTCATCCTCCAACGTGTGGATGGTGGCGCGCACCTGCTGGATCGTCCCGGCAATTTCGCCATGCTCTTGCCGCAGCGCGAGGCGTTGGCCCGTGAGCGCCACGACCTCGCGGGCAAAGCGTTCCTTGCGGATGTAGAGTTCGGCGATCTCCGAACTGGCTCGCAGGATGGCGTGGTTGGCCTCGTCGCATCGCTGCCGGCAGTGGACGAGTTGCTGCCGCAGGTCAGCCAGCGACGCGTCGCGCTCGCGCTGCAGTTGCTCGACGTGGCCGAGCTGCTCGCGCAAATGGGCCAGTCGTTCCTCGCTCTTGGCGAGTTGCACCTTCGAGCTGGTGATCTGGTCGTCAAATTGCCGATAGCCTTGCTGCCGGCGGGCAATTTCCTCGACGACCTCGGCCGTCTGCAACTCGATGCGAGCCAGGTCCGCTTCGAGCATTGCCAGCCGCCCGCGGCTGTCGTCGCGCTGTCGAGTCGACTCGTCGAGGTCCGTCCGCGCCAGTTCGAGTCGACGCTCGATGTCGCTCTGCCGCCGACCGACTTGGCGATGACGTTCCTGAGCCGACTTGCGCTCGACGCGGTGTTCGCTGCGGCGGCTCACGGCGGCCTGATGATGTTCGGTCAGCGTGGCGACACGTTTTTCTTCGTTCGCGATGTGCGTTTCGAGTTGTTCGATTCCCTCGCGGGCACCGACGAGTTTCGCCTCCAACTCGACGATCTGCTCGCGCAGCACCCGCAACTCACTGCGTCGCGAAACAAGTCCGCTCGATGCCGCCCGCGGTCCGATCACGACCAACGATGCGCCCCGGACGAGTTCGCCGGCCAGCGTGACGAGGGTCGTCGTCGGGGCGATTTGTTGCCGCAGCCGTTGGGCGACCTCGAGGTTCTCCACGATCCAGGTGTCGCCGAGCAGCCGCTGCACGAGTGCCGCGTAGGCCGACTCGCATTCGACCATTTCGGTGGCCCGCGTCACGACGCCTTCGCGTTGAGAAAGCTCGTCGTCACCCGCCGGTACGGACGATCGAGTGGCGCTGATCAAGCCCACGCGTCCCGAAACCGTCGAGCGCTGCTGCTGCGCGATCTCTTCGAGTGCCGCATCGGTTCGTACCACGAGGTACTGCGACGATTCACCGAGCGCCACGTCGATCAGCGGCGCCGACTCGAGGTTGACGTGAATCACGTCGGCAACCAGTCCGGCGATTTGGCCAAACGCGCCCGACTCCGACGAACGCGCCTGCATCAGCACGTCTTTCGCACCAGCCGTGAGGCCCTCGAACCGCCGCTGCAGCTCCTCGAGCACGTTGGCGCGTTCCCGCGCCGCACTGGTGCGCTCGCGCAGTTGACCGGCCTCCTGTACGGCCGTGGCTAACAATTGCCGGCGCTCGACCAACGTGTGGCGCGCCGTGTCCAACTGGCGCAACAACTCGTTGGCAACGTCATCGACTTCACACTCGCGAGTTTCGATCTCGGCGATCTTGCGGTCCAGCTCCGCCAGCTCGTCGGCGGATTCGGCAAGTTGCGCCGTGTTCTGGGCGATCTGGCCGTTGATACCGTCGATCCTGGCTTCGAGGTTGTCGATCTCGGTCGAGGTCGCCGTGGCGGCCCGCATCTTTTCGATGTATTCGGCCTGGTACGACGCCTGCTGTTGACGAAAGTCTTCGAGCTGGCTGGTGCGGGCGAGCTGGTCCTGCTCGGCGACGGTGAGGCCGGCGTGCCGTTCCTGAAATTCGTCGTCGGCCGCGCGGATGCGCTCGGCAAGCTGTTCGCGCTGCCGCACGAGGTCGCCGCTGCGACCGTGCATTTCGGCTTGTTGCCGTCGACAGCGCTGGAGTTCGCGTTCCAGGTCGCGGACGCGGGCCCGTTGGTGCTGGACCGCCGATTCATTGGCGGCGATGCTCTCGCGGTTCTCGGCAACACGGTTTTCGCTCTCGCGAATCGCTTCGCTGGTCGACGTGATCTGGGCGTCCAGATCCACGGCTAACACTTCCTTGATTTCGACCTCGGCATGAGCGGCCGCGATCTGTTCGGCAAGCGAATCGAGCCGCCGCTCGTGGTCGATCAGCCGCTGGCTCAACGACCGCCAGTCGGCCAGTCCCACCTGGGTGCGCAGTTCCTGCAGGCGGTCGGCGAACTGCTTGTAGCGACGGGCCTTGGTCGCCTGGGCCCGCACGTTCTTCAGGCGGTTGTCGACCTCGTCGACGATGTCGGCAAGCCGCAGCAGGTTTTGGTCAACCCGTTCGAGTCGTTTCAGTGCCGCTACTTTTTTAGCCTTGAAACGGCTGATGCCGGCCGCCTCCTCGAAAATCGCCCGGCGGTCGCGCGGCGACGCCTGCAGCAACACGTCGACCTTGCCCTGTTCGATCACCGCGTAGGCCTCGGTCGCCGCTCCCGTGCCCGAACAGACGTCGCGGATGTCGCGGAGCCGGCAGGGCTGCCGGTTGATCAGATACTCGCCTTCGCCGCTGCGGTAGACGCGGCGCGTGATGTGCACCTCGGGCGTGTCGACCGGTAGACGCCCCTCACTGTTATCGAACGTGAGGGTCACCTCGGCCATGTTCAGCGGCCCGCGGCTGCCCGAGCCGTTGAAGATGACGTCGACCATCTCCTTGCCGCGCAAACTTTTGGCGCTCTGCGAGCCAAGCACCCATTTAACCGCGTCGACGACGTTTGACTTTCCCGAGCCGTTGGGGCCCACCACGGCCGTCACGCCGGCAGGGAACTCGAACCGCGTCTTATCGGCAAAGCTCTTGAAGCCAGAGAGTTCCAGTGCTCGAAGCATAAACCGTTTGTCTGTCTGCGGTTCGGTAGCGGTCAGCCGGCCAGCCGGACCCCCAATCGCGGCGCGTCACTCCTGGCCGCCCCGTTTCATTCTAACAAAGAAACGCTTCAGGGGGTTGCTCGACTCGGTTTCCTCCTTTTCCGGGCTCTCCTCTGCTTCTTCGCTCTCCACGTCCTCGGCCGGCCGTTTCGAGCCGGCTTCGTCCGGGTTCTCAAACAGGCTCGGCAGCGCCGGGCCAGACGTCAGCGGGAACAAGTTCTTGGTGTCGGCCTCGGTGTCCTCCTCCGCGGTCTCCGTGTCCGACCGAGCCACCCGCGTGTAAGTCCGACCGGCCCGTGGGACCGCGTCCACCAGGAACCGGCCGCTGAGCACCTTCGCCTGCTCGGCCTCGATCAACATGTCGACAATGTCCGGATAGGTTCCGCCCACGTCGACGACCGCGCGAATCACATCGTCGAGTTGCGCCGACACCTCGTGCCGTTTTTCCTCACGCCCGACGGCGAGCCGCGCCACCGACACCCGACCTCCTTCGCGCGATGTCACCATGATGTCGCCCCCGGCCTGCAGCGAAAACGGCCCCCGCAGCGTCTGCTGGGCGCCGAACATCACGATCTCCGGCCGAAAGCTCCGCGTGACGTGGATCATCGCCGGCGCCGGTGTGTCGAGCATATGAAAGTTGATGCGACCGCCCAAGACCTCGCCGCGGACCAGCGGGTCGCCGTGGTTCATGGCCCACAGGGCGCGAAACGCCCCGTAGCGGGTTTCGGCGCTGGGCGACGCCAACAGTTGCCGGAGTTCGTCGTGGGCCTCGTAGGCGTCCATGGCGCTGAGGGCCGTGAGCGCAAAGACGCGGAAGGCGGGTTCGTCGCGGGCTAACGCGCCCAGCGGTTTGGCCGCCCGTTCGTCGTCAAGGTAGGCCAGCGCCTCGGCGGCGTAGAAACGCACCTCCGGATCGCGCGAACGCAGCGCCGCGGCCAGGGTGTCGCATGACCGTTTGCCGATGGCTTCCAGTCGCATTGCCGCGACGCGCGCCGTCGGTCCGTCCCGCAACAACTGTCCGAGTTGCTCGATGCGTTCGGCCTCTTCGACCGGTGATTCATCCAGTGCCGTGGAGCGCACCACTTCGATGAAACGCTCGACGTTGTCCTTATAGCGCGGGTGCAGACTCAATTGCACGTAGCTCTCGGTCTTGGGAACCGCGATGCCCCGCTTCACGCCGTCACTGAACGTGTGGAAGCGTCGGTTCAGGGCGTTGCCGATCTCGGCGCTGTAGCGCACGGTCTGGTGTCCTGGTTTGAGCACCAATCGCATCGGTCGCGTCTGGGTCAAGAAACCACCTCCCAAGACGCGGCCGCGTCGCAATTCCACATCGCCGTTTTCCTCGTCGCCCGTCGGGTCCACCATCACGGGGCCGTCGGCCAACACCAGCGTATTGCCCTCGCGGACCTGGTTGCCGAGCACGGCGACTTCATGCAGCCGGGTCTCCAACAGCCAGCCGTCACGCAGGCTCGTCGTTTCGCTGCGCGCGGGGATCTGGACCTCGACGTCGATGCGGTCTCCCTTCTGCACGCCCGGCCTCAGGTACGCCCGCACCAGCACGATCGCCGTGTTCTTCGACTCGAGCCAGTAGTTGGGCGTCCGCACGCCACGTTTTTTCATGTCGTCGAGCATCGCCGCCCGTTGCGGTGAGATCGGCGGGTTGCTTCCCGTGCCGTTGAGGTTGACCACCAGGCCGATCCCCTCGACCTTGACGCGGTGCATGCCGTCGGGGACGGCGATGTAGCCGACGACGCGCGTGCCGCTCAGCGCCTCTTCGACTTGTTCAGCAGCGACTTCTTCGTCGGCCGCACTCAGCGGCGCGCAAGCGATGCCGATTCCCAAGAGCGAGACCGACAACAATGCCAACCAGCGTTTGGATACCGTGGCGTATAACCGCATGATGCGAAGTCGACTCCATCGACGAGAGGACATGCCCGCTGGCAAAGGTTGCTGCGTCGACGCAAGTCGCGCCGCCAGCGCTCGCCAATGCGGGGTGAGTCTGGGGAAATGAGGCGGGGAGAATAGTGCGCTGCCGCCGACCGGGTCAAGCCGAACTGAATCGCCGCCACCAACGTCGCCCGATAGCAGATGCCGCACCAGCGGGTCACGGCGGGTCGTAACCCCCCGGATTCCAGGGGTGACAGCGGAGAATGCGCCCCACGCCGCGCAGGCCGCCCCGCACCAGGCCATACTTCTTCACGGCCCCGATGAAGTAACTACTGCACGTCGGTTCGAACCGGCAATTGGGGCCGATCAAAGGGCTGATCGTGTATTGGTAGACCCGAACCAGGGCGATTGCCAGCATCGCCGGCACCCGCGCGAGTGTCAGCAATAACCGGCGGCTTGTCGGGTGTGGTTCATTCGAGTTGGCCGAGTCGCTCATGTGCTGCGGCCTCACGGCTTGCTTTGCCCCCGAAGCTGAACTGGCTATTTT
>JAGQPT010000060.1 GCA_020426575.1 Planctomycetales bacterium | reverse complement strand
GGCTGCGGCGCGCGCCTCCATGTACGGCAAACGCCGGCGTGACAGGTCGGAACCGCTGAGTATCCGCCGGGACGAATAATGAAACTTCACCTCCCGGGCAACCGACGTTTTCATGCACGAGCTCATGGCGTGGCAACGGGCCGGCACAGCGGCGGCGACATGCTCGCCCTGTTGCTGCGGACTTCCTGCTGCCCCGGATTGTAGCATCGACCGCTGCGGGTCTTATAGCGCTGCGGCCGTCGGGGTGAGGTCACAACGCGGCCCCCTTTGTCGCCGGTCCGCCGCCGGCCTAAAATGTCCGCACCCCGTGGCGACTTGCCGGCCGCGCGGTCGATCGTCCCCTTCCCGCCGGGAGCCACCCGTTGGCTACGCTGACCGTCGAAAACTACGTCAAAGCGATCTACCAGATTTGCGCTGAGCCGGACGGCGACACGGCCGCCACCGGGCAGTTGGCTTCCGCCCTGGGGGTCTCACCGGGCACGGTCACCAGCATGCTCAAAACACTGGGCGAGAGCGGTCTGGCCACCTACACCCCATACGAAGGCGTGCAACTGACCGAGGCAGGCCGACAATTGGCCCTCGACATCGTGCGCCGGCACCGGCTCATCGAACTCTTCCTGGCCCGCACGCTCGACCTGAGCTGGGCCGAGGTCCACGAAGAAGCCGAACACCTCGAACATGCCGTCAGCGACGCGCTGGTCGATCGCATCGACGCCTTTCTGGGACACCCGAACGTCGATCCGCACGGCGATCCGATTCCCCGCTCCGACGGTTCGCTGCCGTCGGCCCGCACGCGGTCGCTCGTCGATTGCCAGCCCGGCGAGAGCTTCCGGCTGGCGCGGGTGACGGACCAGTCGGTCGACTTCCTGGGATTTCTCACGCGCTGCGAACTGGCACTCGATTGTCGGCTCGAAATTGTGGAAAACCGCCCCGATGCCGGCGTTGTCACGCTGTTGGTGGGTGGCCGAAACGTGACTCTGGGTTACGAACCCGCCCGCAAACTTCGCGTTGCCGCCGCTGATTGACACTTTCTTGTGCGTGGTGGCTGACCCTGCTTTACGGCCGGCCGCCGACGCGTCACAATAGGGGTTCGGTGACCGCCACTCGAGTTCGGTTGCGAATGAGGGGTCCGATGCAAGGGAGCCCTGTGAACCTGGTCAGGGACGAAAGT
This sequence comes from Planctomycetales bacterium, assembly GCA_020426575.1. Classification (GTDB taxonomy): domain Bacteria; phylum Planctomycetota; class Planctomycetia; order Pirellulales; family JAEUIK01; genus JAGQPT01. The sequence goes on along the minus strand of JAGQPT010000060.1, from coordinate 1,527 downwards.
CAGCAGCCATAAGCAGTCAGCTTTTTGTGCTGAGGACCTCTCATTCGCGGCCGACGGAACGGTCTTCGGGACGGTTTCGATCGGCAGGTCCCGTTTCCCCCTTCGCCTCTGCACTCCCAGTCTCGAAACCCGCGCATGGCCTCCGCATCGTCCGACTCGCTGCCAGCGGCCGATTCAGATCGTGCGGCAGGCGGCCGACCGACCGGACAATACGTCGTCGTAGCCCGCCGCTACCGCCCGCAGCGGTTCGAGGACCTGATCGGTCAGGAACACATCGCGCAGAGCCTGGCCGGCGCGATCAATTCCGATCGCGTCGGGCACGCCTACCTGTTCACCGGTGCCCGTGGTGTCGGCAAGACGTCGGCGGCGCGGATCATGGCCAAAGCGCTCAACTGCGGCCGAGGTCCCACCACCACTCCCTGTGGTGAGTGCGACATCTGCCAGCGCGTCAGCACCGGCGACGACGTCGACGTGCTCGAGATCGACGGCGCCAGCAATCGGGGCATCGACGAAATCCGTGAATTGCGGCAGAACGCCACGGTGCGCCCCAGCCGGGCCCGCTACAAAATCTACATCATCGACGAAGTCCACATGCTCACGCGCGAGGCCTTCAACGCCTTGCTGAAGACGTTGGAAGAACCGCCGGCCCACGTGAAGTTCATCTTCTGCACGACCGAACCGGAGAAGATTCCCGTCACGATCCTCTCGCGCTGCCAGCGGTTCGATTTCGCCGGCATTCGCACCGAGGACATCGCTCGCCGGCTGTCCCAAATCGTCACCAGCGAGGGCGTCGAGGCCGAGCCCGAAGCGATCAGCCTGTTGGCCCGTCGGGCCGCCGGTTCGATGCGCGACAGTCAATCGCTGCTCGAACAGTTGCTCTCGTTCGGCCACGACAAAATTAGCGTGGCCGACGTGCATCACCTGCTGGGCACGGCCGACGATCGGCTTGTGCACGCGATTGTTGAACAACTCGCTGGCCACGACGCAGCATCGGCCATCGCCTCGCTCGACGAGGCCGTCGCCGCCGGAGTCGACGTCGGGCAGCTCCTCGGGCAACTGTTGGGTTATCTTCGCGACGTGCTGGTCGTCTCGACCGGCTGCTCGGAAAGGTTATTCTTGTACTCGTCGGCCGACCAGCTCGACACGATCCGTGGTCTGGCCGAGCGGCTGGGGACTGACAACGTCACGGCGATGATGCAGATCGTCGACACGACGCTGTCCCGCCTGCGCTACAGCACCCACGCCCGCACGCTCGCCGAGCTGGCACTTGTACGGTTGGCCCGGCTCGAGGACCTCGCGGAACTTTCCCAAGCGATCGCCCTACTTGCCAGCGGCCAGACCGCGGCAGTCACGCCGGCGCAAGGAAAAAAAAACGCGCTAGCAAATCCCCAGGCAGCGGTTGACGGTTCCCCGCCCCGCGGGACGGCGAACTCCGACACAGCACCGCGGCGCGACAATGCAGGCGACAAAGCACGCGACGGGGCGGCCGAACGCGACTCGTCCGGCGGGTCACGTGACACAATGGCT
>JAGQPT010000059.1 GCA_020426575.1 Planctomycetales bacterium | reverse complement strand
GGCCGCGTAGTAAGTGTCAAGCCTTTCAGCGTCACGGGCGATCAGGCTGGCGTCGAGCAGAATCTCCGTGAGGATGTGCCCCAAAAAGCTGGGCCGTGCATTTGCGTCGCCGCCGATCACCTTGCCGACCTTGGCCGCGATCTGCTGTGAGACCTCAAAAAACGCCGTCGTGCGATGGAACCAGTCGTCGTCGACGTGGTGTTGAACGACGCCACGGGCCACGGCGGCAAGGCGCGGATCGTCATGCGCCACGTGGGCAAGCGCGTGACGGCGACGCACCCGCGTCCGCCGATCCACGACGTTCATCCAGTCCGGCAAGGCCGTGCCCGCCAGAAAGTACGGCTCGTCGACGAAGCGGTGACCGTGCGCGAAGTAGTTCATGCAAATCACCGAACGTGGAATACCAACGCAATGTACGGCGGGTGCAAGCCCCCACCTTACAGCCATCAGCCATCAGCCAACCGTGACCCACTGACCATCGGCCGCGCTGGAGAGCACCGCGTCACACACTTTTTGCGTTTCCAGAGCGTCGCGGAACGTCGGTCCGGCAGGTTCACCGCTCGACAGGCTGGCGAGGAAATCGGCCACCTGGTGGACGAAGCTGTGCTCGTAGCCGATCTGCAGGCCCGGCACCCACCACTTGTCCATATAAGGATGCTCGCCGTCGGTGACGTGGATCGAACGCCAGCCCCGCAAGATGCCTTCGTCGCGGTGGTCGAACCAACTCAAGCGGTGCAGGTCGTGCAGGTCCCAGGCGATCGATCCATGTTCGCCGTTGATCTCGAACGTGTACAGCGCCTTGTGGCCGCGGGCATAACGCGTCGACTCGAACGTGGCCAACGAACCATTCTCAAAGCGGGCCAGAAACGCACAAGCGTCGTCGATGCCGACCTTCTCGACCTTGCCCGTGAGATTGTGCATCCGCTCCTTGACGAACGTTTCGGTCATCGCGCTGACGGTGTTGATCGAGCCGTTGATCCACAGCGCCGTGTCGATGCAGTGCGCGAGCAAGTCGCCCGTCACGCCGCTACCGGCCGCGGCCGCGTCGAGGCGCCAAAGTGCCGCACCACCTTGGGGCACGTCCTCGGCGATTGTCCAGTCCTGCAGGAACTGGGCGCGGTAATGAAAGATGCGACCGAGCCGGCCTTCGTCGACGAGTTGCTTGGCCAACGTCACGGCCGGTACGCGGCGGTAGTTGTACCAAACCATGTTCGGCACACCGGCTTTTTCGACGGCCGCGACCATCGTTTCGCCTTCGGCGACGTTCATCGCCAACGGCTTCTCGCAGAGGATCATCTTGCCCGCCTCGGCGGCCGCGATGGAAATCTCGGCGTGCAGATTGTTGGGCACACAGACGTCGATCGCGTCGATGTCATCCCGCTCGAGCAACGCACGCCAGTCGGTTTCGACCGACTCGTAACCCCAGGTGTTGGCGAACGCCTGGGCACTCTCCTTGTTGCGGGCACAAACGGCCTTGAGCACCGGCGTGTATTCGAGGTCGAAGAAGTTGCTCACCCGACGATAGCCATTCGAGTGGGCCCGGCCCATGAAGCCGTAGCCAATCATGCCGATGTTCAGCGGTTTGGGCATCGAGTCTTTCCTGTCGTCTGCACTGGTGTGGGGTGGTCGAGGGACGAACTATTCGGCTTCCTGCCAGCCGTGGGCGTCGCGAACCGAAATCATCGCGGCGAGAATGTCGTTCCACGTCTGGGAGTCCATCATCACGTCGTTCGGGAACATGCAGCCGTCCCAGCAGATGTGCCGCACCTGTTTCGTCAACGCGCCGCTTTCGTCGCGAAGCCAGAAGCCGGCATGGCGGGCAATGTCGAGCTTGCCGTTCGGATCGTTGGGCAGACAGTGCCGGCCCGTCTTGTCATGCGAGCCGGAGCCCTTGACCGTGGCGTCGTTCTGGGCGACGTGGAAATCGATCGTCCACGGCCGCAGCGACGCCGTGAGCGTCTGCAACGCGTCATCGAGCACGGCCGGGTCGCTCCAGTCATAACCCTCGGGCAGGATTCGGTCCTGCGGCGCGTTATAGCCGAGCAGATACAGCAGCGTGTGCGCCATGTCGGCCTGAAATCCGAGCGTGTCGGGCCGATCGACCAATTCGAGCGTCTTGACCATCTCACGCCAACTGTGCATGCCGCCCCAACAGATTTCGCCCTCGGCGGCCAGCCGTTCGCCGTGCTCTGCGGCGATGTCACAGGCCTTGGCGAAGGTGTCGGCGATCAACCGCGAGTTGGCGTCGCTGTCACCGTCGGACCAGGTACCGGGATCGACTGCCGAATCGATCCGCACCACGCCCTCAGGACGAATGCCGATCTCGCGGAGCTTTTGGGCAATGCGGCAACCCTTGCGGACCTGAGTGAGAAACTGCTCGCGCTCGCCCTCGTCGCCCATCGCGGAACCGCCACCGGTTGGTGGCCAGACCGGCGCGACGACCGAGCCGATCACCAATCCTCGCGAGGCGACCCGATCGGCGAGTGCCTTGAGATCGTCGTCCGAAGAATCGATGTCGACGTGCGGGTCGAAGAGAAAGAGGTCAACGCCGTCGAACTTCACGCCGTCGACTTCCGCCGCGGCGGTGAGGTCGAGCATCGTGTCGAGTTCGATCGGCGGCTCCGAATCGGGCCCCTTGCCGACGACTCCCGGCCAGGCCGCATTGTGCAATTTCGGAAAGTTATTCACGTGTTCGCTGGACATGCTCGATCACTTTCGGCGGTAGGTGGTTGAGGATCAGCTCTGGGCGTCACCGACGGCCGGCAGGCTGTCGTACGTGTCGGGACCGAAGTAGCGCAGGCTGACCAACGGGTCGGCACCGGTGTTTTCGATCTCGATTCCCGCACTGGCCGCCTCGTACGTGATGAACACTTCGTCGGCCGTCTCCTGGCCGAAGTGGATCATCGATGGCGTTTGCAGTTCGAGGTTGCCGATGCGTCCCTGGCCCTGCACGGTGATCCAGCCGCTGGCGCCGGGATCGCGGAGCGTGAACTTCGCACCCGTCTCGATCGTGAGCTCCTTGGCGCTGAACAACTGCGCGCCGTCGATCGTGCCGTACACGATCCAGCGGTCCGTCGCACCGGGGGTACTGCGCTGCTGGTCGACGATCGGTTCCAGGTAATTGTTCTGCTTGAAGTGCGTGTCGACGTTCTTGTCCCAGTCGAGCTGCTCGATGATGAAGTCGAGGTCGTGGTGCTTCTCCTTGGGAACGTCCTTGACCAACAGCGACCAGGGGACCTCGCGGCCTTCGACCAGCGACTGGAACATGCCGAACACGTCGGAGCCCCACTGCGGCTCGTAGGTGCAGAGCGATCCGGGGGCATGCAGCACACCCGGCGGAATCAACCAACCGGTGCCGCGTTTGAGGCGATAGGCCCGCGAAAGATCGAGGATGCCGTTGTCCCCCTTGGACCAGTCTTCCAGACACTTGCGGACCTGGGCTTTGGTCGTGCCCGGTTCGAGGCCCATGAACGTGTAGGCGAAGTTGTTGTCGACGTTGTTCAACTGCGGCGGGAAGTAGTAACTCTCGGGCTTGCCCTCCTGACCGGTGAGCTTCGCGTGCTCGAAACTCTGGTGCATGTGGTGCGGGATCGGCCCCATGTTGTCGAAGAACTTCGAGTAGACGGGCCAGCGCTGGTACTTGCTGTACATGGCCTCGCCGATCAGCCGCCCGCCAGCTTCGGCGACGGCGTCGCGGAGCAGGAACCGCTTGCCCTCGTAGGTGATGTAGCTGAGCCCTTCGTCGTCGACGCGGCCCTCGTTGGCGGCTTCGGTCGTGCTGGCGAACCAGCGTTCGTCGATACCGCCGCGATGGGCCCCGTAGGCGTACCAGTCGTCCGGAGCGAGTTTGATTCGCTTGCCGGGATGCAAAAAGCTGCGGGGCACCCAGGTGGGGGTGAGCCGCAATACACCGGCTCCGGCGTCCAGGGCGCTCTCGAGCGTAGCACCGACGTTGTCCTTGCTGAGAATCGAAGACGTCATCGCGTCAAATTACTCCTACGGAAAGCGTCCACCCCTGGTCGAGCCGCGCGGGCCGTTTGCTCCTCCGGCTGCGGCGGCTGACAGAAAAACAGGGGCGGATCGAAACACGACACGTGATCTGCAGATTCAGCAGCCAGCGTCGCGGGGAGACCACACACCAGGGCATTGTTTTAGCCCGTCAAAACCCCGCACGCAACCATCGTCCGGCGCGGCCGCAAGCAACGCCCAACCGCCGACTTGGCGCGGTTGGGTAACCCAGTGAACCGACTGCCCGCATTCGCGTCCGCTGGCGCCCTGTCACTGGTCTCGGTGTGAGTGCACCGCGTGCAGGGAACGAACCGTCGGCGAATGCGGACAAGGAGTTGTCCACCGCGACTTGTTTGAATTGCCAAAGAACCAACCCGAAGGGGACCCGTCTGCGACAAGTGATGAGCGAATTGTGCAGATGGCCGGGCCGGCCCAGTTCAGGCGACGCCCAGTGCAGGCGATCGTGTATTACCCACCCTAGCGACTGCGGGGAAAAGACCAAGAGCAGAAACCGGGCGAGTGGGCGAGAGTGTCCCTGACGTTGAAAAGAGGCCGCGTTTTTGCGCTAGAGGCGTTCGCGCTGGTAGAATGACGTCGTACGCAGTAGGTGTAATGCGCACGTGACTTCGGTCACCCTTATGATTGAGGCAACCTACAATGACGTCGTCAAACTCACACGTCATTCGACGCATTTTCTGGTACTGCGTCATTGCCGGCACCATAGGTTCATCGGCGATGACTATCGGCAGAATGTACGAATATCTTCCCGCGGATGAATACCCGTGGGCGATGATCGTGGCATGGCCGATATTGTTCGCCGTCCTAGTGCCAGGCGCGTTTTGGCTTGTTGACCAGCCGTGGATGAAGAGTTGGCGGAAGGACCGCTAGTTTGAGCGAGAATACCATGCCCACGCCCCCGACGAACGCCTAAGAACTCGTACGTGCAGGGAGACTGTGCGTCTGAACCACTGCAAGGCGAAGGCCACTAAAGAGCACTGGCAACAAGTTGCCAGTGGCACCCGTGGGCTTAATTGTCATGACCACAATCCGCGAACAGACTGGACGCACCATCGTGACCGACCACAACGATACTTCCGGCGTAGATTCGACGTTTCGCCTCCCGCAAGAGGAGATTCGTTATGAGGTCTTTCGTCCAGCCTTAGGTGAGCCACCGGTGGTTTGTGTACGCCATATTCACACAGGAATCGAGATTCGCCGCGAACGACCTCGATCAATCTCGGTCTACGAGTTCCAAGGGACGATACTCGCAGATCTTGCGCGCGCAGTAAAATCATCGGCACTGTAGCCGTTGTTTAAGCGGCCAGGATACCGTTCCTTCGCCAGCGGCCGACGTCAACTGCTAAGTACGTTTCGGTGCGGGGGCTGTTTCAGCGCAGCAGGGGTAGCGTGTTCGACGTGCTCATCACGCTCTGCACGGGGCCACGGTCCGGTACCATGCCCAGGCTGCCGATGGTTTCGTGGCGAGCGACCAGCGGCGTCGACGTGGAGCCGGTGCTGTTGCCGCCGGAGAGGTTCGGGATTGCCGTCGTGGCCACGACGGTGGTCTCCTCCATCCGCTGCACTAAGACGGGCACTTCGCGCTCACGGGTCTCGGCCACCCATTGGCGGTCGTAGTGCACGGTCGGCGTCGAGGCGACGTGGGGTTGCCAATGAGTGCGGGGCTTCCACTGGCTGACCATGTGGGGCTGGACGAAGGGGTTCCAACGGCCCACCCATTTCGCCTCGAGGCGGTACTCGGTCACGGGTAGATACACCGTCTGGTAGTTCGACTCGACACGCGGTGACACGACTTCGTGATAGACCGTCTCGGGATGGCGCTCGTATTGGATCTCGCTCACCGGCGTGCGAACGATGCGATGGTCTTCGCGGTAGGTGTGACCGTCCTTTTCGTACACCCGCGTCTGCTGGGCCGCGGCACTGCCGGCCAGCAACGTGACCGCGGCCGTGGTGATGAGACACCGACTCGTGACGAAGCATCCCTTCTTCATCGTGCTACACCTCCGTGGCACAATCGTTTGTCAGCCCCGGGCGATCCTTCGCACCGGTACTGCCCGCTGCCACACTGGTCGGACAGGCCGACGCGCGTGTCCGCTGGGCCATGGCCCCTGGTCATGAGCGAACGCCGGAGTCGGCGGCGCGGGCTATGAGCAGTCATCGACGTTGCCGGGAGTGCGGCTTGAGACGCCGTGCCGAGCACCGACGTGGAGCGCTGCCGCACGAGCGGCGCAACTCGTTACGTCGTTTCGGCTAGGGCTTGCAATTTCGCGCGGTATTCGACAGTCTGGCAGTGCTGCGGGGCGATCGGGTTGGGGAAATTGAGTCGCCCACACGGGTCAGCGATCGTCGATATGAGCGCCCGTCGACGTGTGGATGAGCGTCCTTCGACGTGCAGCCGCCGCGCATGTCCATTGGAGATCGAGACGATGACCGATCAGTCTGCTTCGATAAGTGATGATCTGCTCGCGATCATCGTCTGTCCGGAGACGCGGATGAAGTTGCGTCTGGCCGAGTCTGAACTGGTCGGGCGCGTCAACGACGCGATCAAGCGCGGCGCGGTGCATCGTCGAGCCGGTCAACTGGTGGGCGAACCCGTCGACGCGCTGTTGATTCGCGAAGACAACCAGGTGGTGTATCCCGTGCGCGACGGGATTCCGGTGCTGTTGGTTGACGATGCGATCGCGCTGGACCAGGTCGCCGAAACACCGGCGGGATGACGCGCAAGGAGCGGCAACGATGAGTGAGACGATCTTTGGGAAGATCATCGCGGGTGAGATACCGGCGGACGTCGTGTTCGAAGACGAGCAGAGCCTGGCGTTCCGCGACGTCAATCCGCAGGCGCCGATTCATGTGCTGGTGATCCCCAAACGCGAGATCGCCAACATCGCCGCCGCCGGTGACGACGACGCGGCGCTGCTGGGACACCTGTTGCTTGTCGCGCGACGCGTCGCCGAGCAGCTCGAACTCGCCGATGGTTACCGGTTGGTGATCAACTGTGGCCCCGACGGTGGCCAGACGGTCGATCACCTGCACGTGCACCTGTTGGGCGGCCGGGGGCTCGGCTGGCCACCGGGATAAGCCGACATCCGCGGGCGCGGGACGTTTTGGCGCCAGCGAGCATCTAGAAGCGCCAGGTGAAAACTTTTTTCACGCGGCTCATGAAGCTGGTGTCTTCACTTGCTTCGGCTTCGTCGGCCGGGACTTCGGGATCGACGATGGGGGGCAACGGGCCAGTCGAAGCGGCATCGGGCGGTGGTGCCGCCAGCGTCGGTCCAGGCGACGTTTCGAGGGCAACGCGGCTTTCGGGCAGCGGCACGTTTTCCTGCAAATAGTCGGCCCAGTAGCTCTCCAGGATGCGGTTGCACTCCGCGAATTGCCCGTCGTCATGCAGGTAGCGCGTCGGCCAGATCAGTTGCTTGTTGAGGCCAGTCAGTTCGTCGCGTTGGAACATCAGGTCGTAAACCTGGACGTCGTCGATGTCGACAACGCCGGGCCCCACCACTTCGACGCGAATGCGCACGTTCGTCAGTCCGTCGAGCGGCAGCAGCGGGATGGCGAACCGGTAGTCTTTCCATTCCGGTGCCAACCGCGATTGCTCGGAAACGCGGCGATAGGGAACACCGTGGTCGAGTCCTTCCATGACGATCTGGACGGCCGGCGACTGGCCGGTGTAGGCGGCCCGCATGGCCAGGCGGACGAACAGGCGACCGGTTCGCAACCCATCGTACGCGGCGCTGGCGATCGCGCCGCTGCCGGCGCGGTTCGAGAGCCGCAGTGCCTGGCTTCCTTCGAAGGGGGTCTGCTGCACGAGTTGCACGGTTACGTCGCTCCCGGAGACGACTTCCCAGCCCGGAATGACGCCAAACTCGGGCGAAGCCTCTTCGAAGCCGGGGTTGCCGATCCACTTCACGGGCGCGGGATCGCGCAGCACCGACACCCGCGCTTGCAATTCGGCCAGCCGCGACTCGATGCCGCGGGCCACTTCGGCCGGGTATTCAACGCTCGTACCCATCACCTTGACGCCCGGTTTGTCGAAAACGACGCCGACCAGATCGTACGGCTCGAGTTCTATTGTCCAGCGAGACGACGTGGCGGCGGGCGAAAGCAGGGGGGTGCAGTCGGCGCGGCTCAACGACCGAGCGGTGCAATTGGCTGGCGTGCGAAGTTCGAGCGTGGAGGTTGCCGACCACGGCGCGTCGTTGACCAGGTACACGTAGGTTCTGCTTCCGACGACGGCGGTACGAACGATGACCGGCTGGGACGAGCTACCCTGACGTGTGGCGGGCGACGTCGTCTTGACGTCTTCAAAACGGGCGTCGGGCAGTTGTGTGAAGACGGCGCGCTGGTCGGCAAGGTGATCTTGTTGGCCAATCGGCAATAGCCATCCGCCCTCGAAAATGGTTGCCGTGTCGGCCGTGGCGAGTTGATGGACGAGGGCGCGGCGGCTTTGTGGCCCCGCCGGCACCGCCTGGATCACCTGCCAAACGAGCGTGTTTTTGCTGTCGAGCGGTGACTGGGCTTCGAATGAGCGCAGCCGATGTTGCTGCGGTGGGTGGTAGAGGAGCGCGGCCCCCGTGGCGGCGCTGGCGAAGGTGTCGCTTAACTCCTTTGATTGGTTCGCTTCGCTGTAGAGCGAGTCGGCGGCCGACGATTGTTTAGGGGACAACCAGTAGGGACGCAACAACACGACACCGCTCTGGCGTAGTGCCGCCGGGCGCAATCCCAACTCGAGCAGGACATCGCCATAGTGCTGAGGGCGCGTGAGTTCCGGCAGTAGTTGTTTGCGGATGTCGTCGCTGGTGAAGAGTTGCGTGCCGCCGAGATAGAGCTTCGCCGTGGGGTTCGCGCTCGCCAACCGTTCGGCCATACCGGAATAGAGTCGGGCGAGTTCGTCGCTGCGCCATTCGAGCCACTCTTCGCGGTGATCGGCAAGAACGGTGACGGCGGAGACCTGACGGCGTGTCGTGGCGTCGCCGTTTGCCAGCCCCGCGTCGTCGGCAAAACGGACTAGTGTTTCGGGATCAACGCCCCAGTCGCCGCCCGGCAACAGGGCGTACGTGTCGGCGGAAAGCTCGACACCGGCGCCGGCGAACGAGGCGTGATGACCGTAGCGGTCCCCCAACTCGGCGATCACCTGGGTCATCGCGTCCTGGACGTGCGAATTGAGCGGGTTGTATTGCGGCCCACGCCCTTGTTTGGGACGCCGCACTTCGGTCCAACTGAGTCCGTCGGCGCGCAGTGGCAAGAGATTGCGCGCGGCGGTTGCCCCCGTGCGTAGCTCGGCTTCAAGTGCCGGCAGCCGGGACGAGAACTGCAAAACGGGGACGAGCCGCAGTCCTTCGCGGTCAAAGAGCCGATGCAGCAACTCGAGCACGTCCTTGCGGATGACGTCCTGGCCACTGGAAAAGTAGACGCCGTTGTCGTAGCGAGGCGTCGATTCGAGCACCGCGCTGGGGTAGATCGTGCTGCCGTCGGCGGCCACGGTGATCGATAGGCCGTTGTAACCGGCGTATTTGAGGTACTCGACGAGGCGTCGGCCCCCGGTGAGGAACGTCGTCCAGTCCTTGAGGCTGCGGCCGGTTTTGGGGTCGACGGCCTCGGGGGCCGAAAAGTTTTCGCAGAGCAGCGGTCGCGCCATGTGGCCGGCCATCGTGCGATTGCCACTAGACGTGTCGGTCGGCAGACGCGAAGGGAGTTCGGCAACGCCGCCAAGCAATCGAATCCGACCGACACGGGCAGGCAGGCGAGGATCGTGATTGGTCAGAAGGACGAGCGGCGACTTGGTCTTGGGCCAAAACACGAGGCGGTGGGTTTGCCAGCCACCATCGGCGTCGGTCGCGTCACCGTCGGCGTATACTCCCGAGTCGAGGCCAATCGGCACCACGTCGCCGGCGGCATTGGGTTCAACGACGCTGACGCCTAACGACTGACGAATGCCAGCGGGAAATGACACTTCGACAACGTGGGGACGGCCCGGATAGCGCACCGCCAGACGAAAAGCGTCCCACGGCGCTTCGTCGACGTCCGCAGCAGCCGGCAATTCGAGCACCGTGCCCAGCGCGAGTTGGGTGATGCGAGAGTGGCCGCTGCTGAGTGCCGCCTTGCTGGCGTTGTTGAGGATGGGCACACGGATGCGTTCCCACCAGCTCGACGACGATGGATCGAGTTCGTCGACAACCTCCCAATTGGGGGCGTCAGCGGCCGTAGCGGCCCGGGGTTGATCGTCGACGACGACGAACTGCACGCTACGCTCGGCAACGGCGACTGCCCCGAAGCGCTGGGCGAAGCGATGCTGGCTCGCTACGATACGAACGCTGTAGACGCCCTCTTCTTGCGGCACGTCCAGTTCGACGTCGAATGGCCCGGCATCCGCGCCCGACGTTTGATCGACCCGCTGTGACCAGAGCACGCGCCGGCCGTTCGGCACGCCGCGCAATTCTAGATCGTAGCGAAGCTGCGTGCCGTCTTCGGCCCCCAACAGGTGGGGCGCAACGGTGAACCCAAACTTTTCCCCGGGCGAAAATATCAAGTGAGGGCGTTCGACTTGAACCCGCAGGCGGTCGCCGGCCGTACGCCGGACGTCCAGCCGGTAGGGGCGCTCGGCGGAGAGTTCCTGCCACGGCGCGTCGGTCAGGTCGGCCAGACGAATCGACTGCGTGAGCGTGACGGGCGCGGCCGTTTCGTCCGAGCCGCGCACGACGCCTGTGGTCGTGAGGTCGACGTGCAGCTGAGCGTCAGCCGGTCCGCTGACGTCGACGTCGACGGCGTCATAGGCGCGCGGCGAAGATTGCCGCACGACCAACTTGCCGGAGTCGATCCACATCGTTCCCGGTTCGTCGGCTTCGACACCGAGCGGCAGCGGATCGCTGAGCGTGCCTCCATCGACGGACACGGACCCCAGCCACTGCCTGCTGCCGTCGCGGCTGTTCCAGGCAATGCGCAGGCGCAGCGTGATCTCGTCGGCCTGGGCGAGTAGCAACGTCGGTCGGGCGATCAGTACGAGGAGGCCAGCGACAAACGCGACAAGCTGTGGGGTGAGCCGAGAAGATAAGTGCGCAATCGATGATCGTGGACGTCCGTGTCCGACCATCTAATCAGGGTTCCAACGAAAGTGGGTCCCGGCGACGGCGGTTCGATCGTTCATGTTGGTGGTGCCGAACTCCGTTCGACACCGCCAACCAGCACGCCTGGTCTACCGGGTGATGAGGCGGTGAGCCGAAAAGCGGGGCGGATTATAGTCGCCCATCCGACCGGCACCTAGAGCGAATCAGTCGCCGGTGATTTGAGTGCCGCGGCGACGGATCGGCACCCCACGCAGGCTGCCTGGTCGTCGCGAATCACTCAATCCAACGCGGTCGAACGCCAAGCTGGCGTTAGGAGTGCGACTGTTGCAACAGGTCTTCGAGCGGACGCCAACTGTGTGGACCGCCCAATTGCCGCATTTCCTCCGCATGGTCCCGCATGGCAGCAACGACGTCGGGGCACAGTGCCGCCACATCGTTCTGATCCCAGCGATCGTCGGGTTTGGCAAACAACTGAGTCGCACCGGCTCCGTCGCGCTCGCCGCCGTGCCGGAGATACCACGCCGACGTTGCAATCGCCCATTCGTCGGGCAAGCGGCCGCTGATGATGAGCCGATCGCGCAGGTGGCCGGCTCGTCCTGCTGTCAGCGGCAGCAAGCTGCGCTGCCTCTGCGACTCGTCGGCGACGCCGCAGAGGTCGAGGATCGTAGGCAGCAAATCGCTCGGTTGCACAAGTGCATCGCAACGATCGACGGCGTCGCACGAAGACGGCAATGCCATCATCCAAGGTGCGGCGACTGATTCGGCGAAAAGCCCGCCCGCACTCGTCCCCAGCACGCCGTGTTCGCCGAGCGGATAACCCGCCGTCGACAACAGCATCAGCGCCGTCGACTCGGCAGCGGGCAGTGCTTCGAGCTGCTCGACCAGGGCCCCCAAACATGCGTCGAGCACGACGATCTGGGCGGCGTACGCCTGGCGCCAGCCCAAGAGCACGTCGGGGTCGGTGTCCGCGTCGAGCACGCCCTGGGCCGGCTCGATCGACTGCGGGGGTGGTGGGTCGTCGGCGTCGGCGTACGCGAGGCGCAGATCGTACGGGGCATCCCAGGCGTGCCTCATCCCGCGCGTATGGGCCCAGATGACCACTTCGTCCGGAGCGGCGGCAATCGCGCTGCTAAGCCCCTCGAAGAAGCTGGCCAAACGCGTCTGCTGGATCGTGCCGGCGGCGCGCGTCGCGGCGGCAATCTCGATCGTCTCGCAAACGTCGAACCGATCGACGTGCCCTCGGTGCGCCGCCTCGTCGTCGGTCACGAGCATCGTGTGGTAGCCGGCAGAAGCGAGTTGCACAAGCGCCGTCGATTCTGCCACGTCAGCCTGGAAGGCGGCGCGCCAGTCGGCCCCCCAGATCGCCCGGTGCTGGGCAGTCGCACACGTTGAATTGACCAGCGCGCGGTCAAACAAAAACGAGCGACTCGCCAGTCGGTCGAACGCTGGGGTGGACAGCCAGGCGTTGCCGTACGCGCCGAGGTAGCCGCTGTGCAGCCCGTCGGCGAGGAGACAGAGGACGCGGGAGACGTCACGGGGCGCAGCGCGCGACAAAACTAGACCTCTCGATCGACGAACGCCAGTCACGACGGAAACGCGTCTGCCGCCTCGGTATGGAGCCGCAACACGCAGTCAGGCAAGAGAACATCGTAGGCTTCGCGCAGTGAGGTTGGCAACCGGCAAGAGAAGAACACCGCTTCCGGAAAGATGCGCGGGCCGGTGATCGTTGATTGTTGGCCGGGCTGGCTACGGAACG
>JAGQPT010000058.1 GCA_020426575.1 Planctomycetales bacterium | reverse complement strand
TTTCGCCAAAGCGCTTCCTTCGCTGGGTCTCGCTGTTGTTTCGCCATCGCTGGTCTCCTGGGTTGGAAAGCCAGCAGCTTGACCTATCGGCGGCTCAGCTAGAAGATGTGTTTGACGGAACGCACACTAAACTTAGTTCGGTCTAGTGGCTGGCACACTGGGAGTACCCCTCGCCACGGATAAGTATCCGCGGGTGCCTGCGGACCGTAGCGAAAACGGCGGTTGTCGCGATTGACCGGCACTGCCACGGCGTCACACACTACATCGCGATTGCCGAGCTGAATTCGGTTGGACTCGCATGGGAGGCGACGCGTCGACTGTCGCTTGTGAGGTCAAGTAAACCCACCTTCGTGCACGCCGTACCAGGACAGCGTTAGTTTTGCGCGCCACGCAGTGAATTGAGAAACCGGAGAAAGCGGCGTTCCACGAGCACGAACAGCGTCTCGGGCGGATTCGAGAACCGCACCCGCGCACTGCGGCCGGCCTGTACCGGCTTGCCGTCGTCTTCCAGTGCGACGGCGACTTCAAAGAACGGCTCGGCCGCCGATTTGGTGTCGGTCCGCGCGGCGATTTCGCCACCCCCCTCCTGCGTCAGCTCGTTGTGCTGGATCACGCGGTCACCCTGGGGTGGGACCTCCAGCACAACGGCGTTGCGGACCGGCTGTCCGGGACCGGCAAGACGCACCTGAACCTTCTCGCCTGTGTGCGGGTTCGCCTGCGCCAGTTGCTCGGCGGTGAGCAGCGTGCGAACGACGGGACTGCCGTGCCCCACGACGGCGATCGGATCGCCGGGCGCGACGTAGCGTCCCAACTTGTCGCGCAAGGGATAGCTGGCAACGATGCCACTGTCAGGGGCGCGGACCGTCAGTTCGGCGTGCTGCCGTTGGTTATGTTGAACCAGTCGTTCGGCATGGTGGAGTTGCTGCCAGGCAGCATCCGCGGCCGACGGCGCCCGGCCAACTTGTCCCTCGGCGACGCGCTTGTGCCGCGCCAGTTCGGCCTCGGCGTGCGTCACCCAAAGTTCGACTTCGTCGTTGTCGAGTACGGCCAGTTCGGCACCCTGCTCCACGTGCTCGCCGGGTCGCGCGCTCACCTTGCGGAGGAAACCAGGCGACGTGCAGTAGACCGTCTGTTCAAACTCCCATCCCGACACACCGCGCGACACCACCGAATTGGGCACGGGCAAAAGCAGCACGGCGGTTGGCAGCCCCACGACGAGGCAGGCGGCCAGTACGGTAGCCCGCACCCTCACGGGGCGCGTCTCGTCGGACGCGAGCAGGTAACGACCGGTCCGAACGACCATCCCCATCAGGCTGCCGCCGACGAAGACAATCGCCACGAAGAGTCCCACGACGTGTATCTTCCAGGCGATCACGACGCCGATCGTCGTCAGCAGCAGCGCGCGATAGACCGTCGCAGCGGCGCCGTAGGTCACGAGCAGTGCATGCTCGGTGCGGTTAGTCGGCGGCGGTGTCTTCAGACCCAGCAGCCAACGCTTGCCAACGGACCGCACGGCTTCGATCGCCTTTTGGCGGAGGTTCGGCATCGACACGAGATCGACGAGCACGTAGTAGCCGTCGTAGCGCATCAGCGGATTGGCGTTGAAACCGAGGGTGACGATCGTTGCCAGCACGACGACGTGGTGGGCGGTTGCGTGCAGCGGGCCCGGTCCCGTGAAGCACCAGACGCAGAGCGCAGCCGCGGCGATGATCGATTCGAAGTACATCCCCGCCAGGCTGACGATGATGCGATGCCGTCGGTTCACGAAGCCCCAAGCCGCCGACGCGTCGACGTAGGCACAGGGGGTGAACATGATCAGGTACGCACCCATTTCGGGCACTGCACCGCCAAATGCCTTGCAGGCGTAAGCGTGTCCAAATTCATGCATCGCCTTGAGCACGATGACCAGCAGCCAAATCGCCACCAGGTTTTGCGAGGAAAACGTCGATTCGAGCGGATCGACGAAATCGGACCAGCGAGCGGCCACGATCCAACCACAGCCGAGCATGACGGCAAGCCAGATGAAGAACGCCGTTCGCGTGAACAACGGCGCGATCCAACGCACCGTGGCACCGAGCATGCGGTCGGGGCTACCAAGCGGAATCCGCCAGAAGAGAAAGCGTGTCAGTTGGCGGCGGCGGCTGTCGCGGCGACGCTTGTCGAACTTGGCGTACAGCGCATCGCTGTTGACCACGGGAAGCTGCAACACTCCCAGCCGCTGCAGCGAAACGATGAACGCGTAGAAACCGGCTTCGTCAGTGGGATCCACGACACCCGTGGCTACCAGGCTGCCGAACACTTCGCCGAGCGTCTTCGCCTCATCCAGCGAGACGACAACTTGGTAGTCGGCAGCACTGAGCTGGTGGCTTTGGAACGAGATCGGATCGCGCAACACGTAGGCGGGTTGCCCGTGAAACGTTTGTCGGGCGATCTCCAGGTCGGGGCGCAGCCCCACGTGGACGTTTCGCAATCGATCGGCTAACGACGCGGCTTGAGACACGGCAGCGATCACTCACAGTAGTATGAACGATGGACACGCAGGTTGAATTGGCTGGCGGCGGTACTCTCACACCCAAACGTGCAGTCGCACGAAATCGATGGCACGATGCAGGTACACCCACCAGACCGGCCGCCGACCGGTGTCGATGCGCGCCACGCCTTCCATGCCGACACGCATCCAGTCGGGTCGCTCGCCCGCCTGTGCTTCGACCACAAACGTGGACTGGCCACGTTCGGCCTGAGCGGCCGGGTGCACCAACTCGACGCGGCAGTCGTACTGCTCTTCGGGCCGGGCGTTGCAGACGAACCAACCGTCTTCTCCGGGCTCGACGACTCCGACGAGCGCGTCGGGCACGTTGAGTTCGAGTCGCCAGTCTTCGCGTGCTGCCAGCTCGACGAGCGGCGCTCCGACCGGAACGAAATCGCCCACGTGGTCCTGCACCGATCCGGAAAGCACGGTGCCGGCGCTCGGCGCTCGTACCGTGGCCTCGCTCAACTTGTGGTCGATCACGGCGAGGTCGGCCTCCAACACGCGGGTATCCGCCGCTGCCAGCGACGCCTCGAGGCGGTCTCCCTCGGTGAGAGCCTGGCCGTGCCGCAGCCTAGCCACAGCGATCTCCGAACGCAGCCGCTCTTGTTCGAGAGTTAGTTTACGGGTGTCCATCGCGTAGAGCACGTCACCGACGGCCACGTCGTCGCCGACGTCGACCGCGGCTAGGGCGATACGACCTTCGAACGGCGCGGACATCACGAACGACGCTGCAGGGGCGATCCGGCACGGCACAGTGATGACGTAGTCCATCCTGCCGAAGCAGAACCACAGCGCCGCCAAGACGCCCACCGCAAGTGCCACGCGGCGGGGCCAGCGCCCCGGTTCACGAATGGCGTGTACGGCTGCGTGCAGCACGTCGATCATGTGGTGCGGCAGGTTACGGCTCGACCGTTCCACGAGGCGAATCGCCCCACCGAGCGGCGTGAGCAACTCGCCGAGCTGTTTGACGTCGTCGTCGCTGAAAGGACGACGGGCGTCCCGCAACAGGCTCACGACGGCCACGATCTCGTCGCCCAACTGGATCGGAAATGAAAGCACGCAACCGCCGCCCACCGCGTCGCTCCATTGTTTGTGAAGCCGGTGGCCGGTCGATTCGGCGACGCCGTCGCCCTTGGCGACGCGTTGCACGCAGACGACACCGCGTCGGTCGAGACACTCTTCCATGGCCTGGCGAATCCGGATGGTTCCCGGCGTTCGCGGGTGCAGGTCGTCCATTCCGGAGATCGCAGCCACACGCACACGACCGCGCCGCACGCCGCCGACGGACGCCTGCTCGCAGCCGAAGCGTTCCTTGAGGCGATTGGCCAGCGCAAAGGCCATGTGATGCCACGATTCGTAGGCCGAGGCCCGCGACATCGCGCGGGCGGCCGCTGGGTCGACGGCAGTCGGGTCACTCTTCGACGGGCGCTTCTGCCGCGCCGTGAGTAGCCACAATAGTGCGCGCAGCTCGGCCAGTTGCGCGTCGACGAGCCACTGTGAGTCACCCGGTACGACGAGTCCCAGCGCGCCGCAATTGCCACCATCGGGCGACGGCACCGGCAATGCGAGCACGCCGCAGACTTCGCCCGTCTTGGGGAAGTGGTAGACGCGGCCCACTGACCGCCCTTCCGTCGCGGCTTCCAACACTGCGGCGCGCAGCGCTTGTTTCGTGTGGTCCGAAGTGGTCTGTTCGTCCCCGAAAGTCGCCGACACACTCGCCGTCGACGTCGAGATTTCCACGGCACCAAAGCGTGCTTCGAAGTGCTCGGCCACACAATTGAGCAGCCGACGATAGCGGCGCGCAGGCTGGGCGTCGCTGGCGGCCAACTCGAGGAGCTCGAGACAGACGTCTGTTTCGGTGTCCGACGGCGGTGCCGGCTTCGGCGCAGCAGCTTGGGTGTCAGTGGCCGTCATGGGGATCGTTTTGGGGGAAGTCGAGGGGGGGGCTGCCACACTTGGCGGCGCGTCGCGCGCCGGCGGAAAGGTTGCGTTACACTAAACCTACGTCGGGCGCGGTCGCAGCGGCGTCGATGTCGATCTCCGTGAAGAAGCTGAAACCGGCTTCGAAGGCGTCCTCACGGACCATCCGGCAGCGCACGCAGCGCGCGAACAGCGGGTCGATCTGTAGCGACTCTCGATCGAGCGACATCCAATAGACGTCGCCGACGCCGATGGGCGCCGAGAACAGCACGCGGCAACCGCCTCGAGAGACGTCAGCCGTGACGCCCTGAATCGACAGTCGGCGTCGGTCACTCGAGTTTGCTGGTTGGATCGTCACCTTGACGCGCGTGGTCACGCGTTCGTGCAGGCGGCGATAGCCATCGCTGCCTTCGCGGTTCTGTTCGAGTTGTGCCAACGCGGCGATGGAGTCGGCCGCCTCGATCGTTTCGTCGCCAACGGTGAAGTCGAACATTGCGGTGGTGCTCGTTCTCAATCAGTGTTTTTGTCGTGTTTGCGCGATGGCGGCAAACTCAGCGACGCGCGGTGGTTTCATCACGCGACTTGTCCTGGGAAGTCGATTCATCGGCTCGCCAGGTGCCGCCCAAGGCACGCAACAGGCCCCAGAGTGACGCCAACACGCCTGCCTCGGTCGGAGTTGCCGCCAGCGTCGTGTGATCGTCGCGAACCGGCAGCCGTACGTCGCCCGACTCAGCTGGCTGCCCGTCGACATGCTGCCCGGGGTGGTTCGCTTCGGCCCTTGTGTGTATATACGTCGCCCCATCGAGGTCGTCGCTCGACGTCACTTCCGTCAGCACCTCGGCACTCGGTTGTCCGCCGCCGAATCCCCCGGCGTCGTACGATGGCGCCGGTTGCGCCGATCGTGACGCGGCAACGTCGTCTGGACGTGGGGCCTCCGTCTCTCCCAACCGTCGCGCGTGTTCACCGCCGCCCAATGCACCGATGCCGGCGTCGTTCGCCGCCGACTCATCCGCGGCAACGGCAAGCCCCTGGTCGACGCTCGCGGCAGGCGCGTCATTGCCGGGGCTCTGCACTGGTTGCTCGACGGGCTGGACCGTGATGGACACTTCCGCCGTGGCCGTGCCACCCTGCATGTCGGTCACCGTGTACTCGAACGTGTCGACACCCGAGAAGCCCGCATCGGGCGTGTAGGTGAACGTGCCGTCGCCGTTGTACATGACCGTGCCGTGCTCCGGCTGTTCATAGCCCGTCACACTGAATGCCGCCGGCGTACTCGACGCGGCCAGCACGTTGAGTTCGTCGGCGCTCAACACGCGGTCGTATACCCGCAACTCGTCGATCTGGCCTGCGTACAGGTAGCTCGATGATCCGGTGCGTTCGGCACCGATGTTCAAATGCCCCACTCCGGCACGGGGGTCGTGGGCAAACGTCTCTTGCTTGACGAGACTGCCGTCGAGATAGACCGACATCTGGCTACCGCTGCGGACGACGGCGACGTGGTGCCAGTCTCCCGCCACGTCGTCGAGGTCGATCCCGGTATCCCAGCGGTTGTTGCCGTCGTGCATTACGACGAGGTTGCGGTCCGCGTTATTGTCGAACTGCAGGTTCCAGTGATTGGTGCCACCGCTGGGGTCCGTCTTGGCGTAGATGCCGGCCCACTCTTTTTGGTTCGCGTCGGGGTTGATCCATACCGACGTGGAATAGTCGCCGGACAACTGCAGGTCGCTGCCGTTGTCGACGGTGTGGATGAGGTCGTCGACGCCGTCGAAGTCGGCCGCCCCGCCACCGAAGAGTCCGGCGGTGAACTCGTCGCCGTCGTCTCCTTGGAGTTCCCCGTCGGCCGCATGGCCCGACGAGTCCGTGGCATCAGCGTCGAGGGACCAGTGCCCGAGCAGTCCGTCGCCGATCGTCGCCAGCGGACCATCCAGGTCCGTGTCATTGGCCAGCACGTCGCCCGTGGTCAGTGGCACGCCCTGTTGCGTCGAATAACTGTCGGCTTCAGCAACGGGTGCGTCGTTGACGGCGTCGACCGTGAGGTCGATCGTTGCCGTGTCGGTACCGCCGTGACCGTCACTCACCGTGTACGTGAACGAGTCATCACCGTGGTAGTTGTCGGCCGGTGTGTACGTGAACGTGCCGTCACCGTTGTACGTCACACTGCCGTGCGCGGGCTGCGTGAAGCTGTCGACCGTGAGCGTGTCGCCGTCCAGGTCCGTGTCATTGGTGAGCACGTTACCGGTCGTCAGCGGCGTGTCTTCATCGGTGGTGTACGCGTCGTCGCTGGCGTCCGGACCGTCGTTGACGGCGTCGACCGTGAGGT